>NZ_NUCO01000030.1:0-162971 GCF_002555445.1 Bacillus sp. AFS017336 | reverse complement strand
TTTAAGTTAGCATTTGTATTTATTAAAGTCTAAGGAAAAAGAATATCATATCTACCTTAATAATAAAGCTTTACCAATGTTTATAAAAAATGGCTTCACATTTTTAGTGGAGCGCTCGAAAAAGGAATTATTTAATTATTATAAAAAGATGAATTTAAATGAACAAGCAATGGAAATTGCACAATTAATTGTGAATGCTTAGCACTTATACTTTTATTATAGATCGGGGCTGTCTCTTAATTGAAACGGCTCTTTTTTATGAAGATTTTTTTTGGGGGAATTCCAGAGTTGTTATTAACAGAAAGACGAACAAATTATGTCTTTTGTTGATAAAGCTGTGAACTTTATTGATATATTCATTTTTTTGTTGATATTACTCTAATTTTTATTGATAAACCTTTTTTAGATAAAAAGAAGACAAGAATACTAATTTGTATCCTTGTCTTTTATTATTTTAAGAGAGAGTTATTTTTGAAAAAGTTAATTGGAAATCTTGTTGGGTGTTTATTCATTTTCATTATTAAACACCCATTTGGAATTGTATTACTTTACAGTAACCTGACGTGATACTGTACTACTCTTATTTCCTGCTTTATCAATAGCATATAAGTTAATTGTTAATTTACCTGCTTTTTGTTTTGGTAGTTTCACAGAAAATGTTCCATTACTAGAAACTTGTACATTTGCCACAACCTTACTACCAATTGAAACAACGATTTTTGCATTTGCTTCTGCTTTACCATTTACTTGGATACCTGTTTTAGAGCTTACAGATACATTTGTAATTGCTGGTACGCTTGGAGCTGTTTTGTCTAATACCGTTGTTTTAGCAGCTGAACTCTCGTTTCCAGCAGCATCTTTAGCTGTTACATACAATACTGATCCAGCTTTTTGTTTGCTCACTGAAACTTTAAATGTACCTTTTGAATCTGCTTTTCCTGTTCCGATTACTTTTGTACCGTTTTTAACTGTAATTGTCGCATTTGCTTCTGCTTTTCCTGATACCGTTACATCATTATCATCAACTACATTAATAACTGGTACTGTTGGAGCAGTTTTATCTAATACTGTTGTTTTACCTGAACCACTTTCATTTCCTGCTTGATCTTTCGCAGTTACTGAAAGGATTGTTCCTGCATTTAGTTTACCTACTTGGATTTTGTAAGATCCGTTTGAATCTGCTTTTCCTGTAGCGATAACGTTCGTTCCAATTTTTACAGTGATCGTCGCATTTGCCTCTGTTTTACCAGTTAATGTTATGTCTTTATCACTAATTGGATTAATTACAGGCACTGTAGGTGCTGTTCCATCCAATACGACTGTATCGAATACATTACTTTCGTTTCCGGCTTCATCTTTCGCAGTTACTGAAAGAACTGTTCCTGCTGTTTGTTTACCTACTTGAACTTGATAATATCCATCAGAATCTGCTTTTCCTGTTCCGACTACGTTATTACCAGCTTTGACAGTAACAGTTGCGTTTGCTTCTGTTTTACCTGTTAATACTACTGCATTATCACCAATTGGATTGATTACTAGAGTAGGAGGAGCTGTACGATCTAGAACCGTTGTTTGAGAAGCTTCACTCACATTTCCAGCTAAGTCTTTAGCAGTTACAGTAAGAATTGTGCCTGCTGCTTGTTTACCTACTTGAATGACGAATATTCCATTTGAATCTGCTTTTCCAGACCCAATTTCAGTATTACCATCATTTACAGTAATTGTTGCACCTACTTCTGCTTTACCTGTTAATAATGTGTCGTTATCCCCAATTGGGTTAATAACCGGCACTGCAGGAGCTACATGATCTTCTTGTTTTAATACTTTGATCGTAAATTCTTTAGTTGTTTTGTCCAGTCCTTTAGAAATTGTTGCTGTTAACGTTACAGTCTTGTCCCCAGTTTCATAAGTTGGGCGAATCACTGTGCCATCTTCTTTAATAACTGATGAATCACTTGAAGACCAAGTAATTGTTGTATCTAGGTTACCTTTTGTTGGTAAGTTTAGATTTGTTGTAACAACATTTTGATCAGTATTGTCTTTCTTAATTAGATTCCATACAACAGAAGCTTTTGCAGATAAAACAACTTCTGAATTAGATGAATTCTCACTTCTTACATAGAAACCATATCCTTTAGCTATATACGTACCATTTAATCGGAAAACCGCTGTTAAACTAACACCTGTATTTTGAGCCGGTCTAGTCACTTTCCCATCAGGAGCAATAACACCAGGAGTATCGGACATCCAAGTGATAGTTATTCCATCATTACCATAAGTTGTTGGTAAAACTAAGTCTTTTGTAATATCAGTTAATACTTTATTTTCACCAAGTAAATCTTCAGTGTTAATTGCATTGTATGCTCTTAACAGAAGCGTTCTACTTTTATTAGCTGTATCTTTTAATACTGTCACATTGATCGTCTTATACACTGTAGAACTGTTTCTTGTAATTTTTGCTACTAGTTCTACATGCGCATCACCTTCATCAAATAACGGTTTATATACTACACCTTTATTTGTTACGTGTTTTGTATCATCAGATGTCCAAACAATTCTAGAACCATTTGATCCAATCGTAGGAAGTGATAACACTGTGTTCACGTCGTTTTGATCTGTGTTTTCTCCACGAATTACATTCCATGTGATGTTCGTTGCATCTTCATTCGTCGCAATATCATCATTTTCTTCTTTCGCTGCTACTGTTACATTAAATGTTTTTACTACTGATGCTCCACCTACTAATACTGTTGCAGTAAGCGTAACGTTTGTATCTTGAGATTGTCTGATTACTGTTCCATCATTTTTAATTACACTTGTATCACTACTACTCCAGCTGATAATCGCATGATTTTTATCATCATAAGTTGGTAATGCTAAGTTTGTTAATAGTAATGATTGGTGTTTATTCTCACCATTGATCGTATCCCAAGTTAAAGCATTAGCTGCACTTACTGCTAATGGCATGTCTGCACCTTCTGATGTACCTAGGCGATAGACTACTACATTTTTAGTTAGTGGGTGAGTACCTGCAAAAGTTTTAGCTGGATTACTTCCAACGATACTACCGCCATCAATTTCAAAATAGTTTGCTCCAGGTTTTAGTTCACCTGTATTAAGACTAAATGATTTTACTCCTGCATTATTTTCATACCCTGCATAGATTTCACCAGTGCTATCATTTGCTAGTCCAGATTTATGCCATGCTGAAGTTTGGTCAAATAAATTTTTAACTCCATCAAGTCCATTTTGTTTTCGTTGCCAATCAGTCCAAGTAGCAAAGAATTGATCTTGAACTCCAGTAATTGTTCCTTTTACCGTAAAGCTTGAATCATATGTGAAGAATGTTGCTGTATCTTCATTGCCATGATCAATAATCGCATCATTAAATTTAACCTTTGGAATATAGGCATTTTTGTGCAACTTAACTTTGATTGTCGTTTCATTACCTAAATAATCAACCATCGTAATTGGAATCTCACTATCTCCTTGTGGGTAAGCTCCAATATCTTTTAAATATCCACTAATTGCATTATTATTTACTCCATTGAAATAGTAACTATCTGCTGGTATGCCCCAAGCTGGTTCTCCCGTTTTTAGATAATATATCGATACTTTATTTCGAAGATTACCAGCTAATAAAATCGGATTAAGGGCACTATCTGTATTATTTAAGTTACTATTCGGTGTTTGAATATATCCCGTAAATGCAGGGTCTCCACCTTCAGAAGGCCATACTTTATCTGGGCTTATTATCTTTGCATTACTTGCTAATGAATCTTTAAGAGTGATTGCTGGATTTTGAGTTGTACTAGCAATCTTTTGAATTGCAATATCTTTTGTCGCACTTTGTCCATTTAGCGTGTAATTTACAGTCACTTTATCGGCTGCTACATTTACTGCAAATGGATATTCACTTTTATTTCCTAATGAGTCTGTTGCTATAATTTTGATATCATGTTGACCACTTGCATTTGGTAATACAACTGGGTATCTAAACGTTTGAGTCGTTGTAGCGTCATATCTCGACCAAGATCCCATTGATTTTGGAGTCCCTCCATCAACAGAATACTCTACTTTATATCCTCTTGAATTTGAAACTGCATCTTTTACAGAAGCGTTTAGCATCAGAGCTACAGGATCGCCATCGTTCTTCACAATCGCTCTCATTGAAGTAGTATTTAATGCTGTAACTACTGGCGCATCTGTATCTACATAGGTCTCAATACCAATTGCTGGTACACCTGGATCATTCCATTTTTCACCTTCTGCCATCACGAAGTATTTCACTGCATAAGCGCCTTTAGGTAAAGTTGATGGAATAGTAACACTTCCCTTAACTGCATATTCACTATAATTGCTGAAATATGGAGTTTGAGTCGCATTTGCCAAACTAATATCGATTGGATCTCCAACAATTGAACTGCTATCACTGTAGTTCTTTAAAATAACTGCTTGGATCTTTTTAACACTATCTTTAGGACCTACAGCTTTGAAATTTAAATCATAGCTATCGCCTGGTTTAACGTTCGCTTCCCAATACATACTTGGAATATTATTATTTAAGGTTGCTGATGATAAATCAATCCATACGTGCTTACTTGTTTTCTTAACGATAATTGTGTGAGCCTCACCCATATTACCAATTTTATCGACTGGTGCAATATGAATAACGTTTAATCCTTCAACTAATCCAGGTACTTTTAGCTCATATGAACCATCTGCATTTTGTTTTACATTTTGCTGATAACCCCATTGTTCTGAACCGTTTAATGCCATGTAGACATTTCCATCAACATTTCCAGCATCACCATCATCCATTTTCCAACGAACAGTATAGCTATCTGAGTCTGTTGTTTCTGGTTTTGTTTTTTCGTCATAATCTGCTGAACGAGTAATATTCATTTTCGGTGCAGTTGTATCCTTGTACATCGGAATATAAACTGTCTTTTGCGGTTTTGCACTCGGCGCATCAGCAGTTGCAGTAATCGCAAAATAATATTGTCCATCCGGTACTTCTACTGCTTGATTCCAGAATCCCCATGCATCTGTTGGAAGTTGTCCAGGAATACCTCCAGAATACGGATCTGTCTTTTTAACCCAATCAGTATTCGATAAATTCGTAATCAGGTTATGCTCTTTATCTACAACATCAACTTTTAAGTTACGCGCATTTCGAAGTAACGCAACGACAGGTATCGGATATAGACCATTACCAACTACATAGTACTTGTCACCTAATGCGATTTCTGCTGGAGTCTTTGGTGGACCGTAAATAGTTTCATATCCATAGATATTACCACCCGCATTTAAACCTAATTGAGTTCCCCATGTAGATGCCGTCCAAATATTCGTATCTTTTGTATCGATTACATTTGGCTCATCCCAATTACCATAAAATCCGTTATATGGAACATTTAACGTTGGTAGAGATTTGTCAGTTGGTGTTAAGTACACATATCCCTCAATAAAGGTATTTTTAGTAGTAGTGTCCGCAAGTGATACTGTCACATTAACACGTTTAACTGTATTTGCAGGAATTGTAATCTCATTTTGATCGAAAGTAATATTCGCATCGTCTATATAACGACTGCGAATATTATCTGAATTTGTTTTTGTTTTATCATTCAATACATCAGTCATGACAGTACCGTTCACTTTATACGTAACCGCTTTATCAGTAAGATTTTGAGCAGTAAGTGAAAAAGTAGTCGTGTTGCCAATCTCTTTTAAACTAACGCTTCCAGTACCGTCTTTATTTGACACAACAACCGGTGTTTTCAGAGCTAAATCAGGGCGAACCATACCTGCACCTTGTCTTCTAGGTTGGTACTCTGTCATATAATCCTGGCGATTTGCCGGATTGTTGTCGTTAATATAGTCTCTCTTTGCTGGTATTGATGTGTTCATCATGACATTTTTTGTTAACTGCGCAAATGCTCTTGTTCCAGGTTGGAATCCTTTTGCAATTAAACCTTGCATTACATCTGCAACTGCTCCTGTAATATATGGAGCTGCCATTGACGTACCATCTTCATTTTCATATGTGTTATGCTTATCAGCTGTTACACGTACTGATGAATAAATAGCATGACCAGGTGCCATAATTTCTGGTTTTAATAATAAATCACTCGTAGTTCCCCAAGAGGTAAAGTCCGTTGGTTGGCCAGGATTTGATTCACTAAACGCTGAAGTTAATTTTTCATTTGAAATTTTAATTGTAAGAGGTTTTGGTGCAACTACTGCAAGTGGTCCTGAAAGTGGCCCTCCACCACCAATACCAATTCCTCCACCATTTAACTTTTTATATGCATCTTCTAGTTTAACTCCGTCAGCATTACTGATGAATGTGTAAGGAATTAAGCCAAAACCAACTGGATTATCTAGTGGTGCTTTACCTGCAGCATTATAAATAATGACACCTGCAGCACCTGCATTCTGTGCATTAATTACTTTCTCCGCTAAATTCAGAGTTCCTCGTTGTACTAGAACAATTTTCCCTGTTACATCTAGTCCACTATAATCAGAAGCTTGTCCAAGTTTTGGAGTACCGTCTGAGTTTGTACCTAAAGACACTATCTTATATTCTTTACTTGTGTCATTATTCCAGTGCCAATCATCTAGACCATCACCCGTGAATGAACCTAATGTTCCACCTGTTGATAATGCATCACTTGATGTAAACGTATATTTATGATTTGTCACGATATTGTTAGCTGCTGCAACTGTGAATGAATCTGGATATGATCCAGGCGTTCCGATTTTATTTAAATCCGGAGTTTGTCCGGTCTTAATCGATTGACCCATTCCACCTGAACGGTCAGCATATGCATTTGAAGCATTACCAGCCGCAACGACTACAACATGACCTGCATCTGTTGCATTACGAATAGCAATTCCTGTTGGGTCATTAGGGTCTCTTGTGTCAAATGCAGAAGATGAACCAAGACTCATATTAATAACATCTGCTCCTAATGCTGATGCATGGTCAATACCCTTTACAATATCTTCCTCAAATGCACCTGGGCTATAATCTGAAAATACTTTTTCTGCGATAATTTGAGCTTCTGGTGCAACCCCTTGAATAACAGGTCCAGAACCTGCAGCAATACCTGCAACGTGTACACCATGTGAACTTGTGTTACTTTCCGGAAGTTCTACGTGTGGGATTACATCGCTATCTTGATCCGCCCAGTCATATCCATCCACAACTTTATGTGATATCGTTCCATCTGGACGTGTGAATTTACCCGTTTTAATTCGAGCTTTACTCATATCATTTGGATCAGGGAATGCTTCGTGTGTATAGTCAACACCTGTATCAACAATTGCGACAACCATTCCTTCGCCTTTGTAACCAGTTGGTTGTCCAATTGCAGAACCATTCCATACATTTTTAATACCTGTTAAATCATGTTGTTGGTTAACTGCTGGATAAAATGTCTTTTGTACCGTAACTGCTTTAACAACCGATAGCGCTTTAATTGTTTCGATATCACCATACTTAATATTATCAATGCTAAATCCTTTAAAAATGTTTGTATATTCTTGTTTGAATTTAATTCCATCATCGCTCTTTACTTTACCGATTGATAAAGTACTCATAATATTATTTTTAACTGATTGAATATCCTTTTTTACTAGACTTTGTGCAGTACTTAAAGACATCTGGCTAACCCCAGTACCGCTTGTCATCTCAGAAGCAGTTTGTCCTTTTAATTGAACAATTACTGATACGATATCATCTGGTTTGTGCCTATCAGCATCAATACTTTCTTTATTTTTTAATAAATCTTTCTGAGCTTTTGTATGTTCAGCTTTTAGAGCTTTTAACCCTTTTTCTTTAAGTCCATCTATTTGATCATCTGACATGCTTGGTGAGTTTAGATTGTTCTCACTGTTAGTTACAAAAATACCCTGATTGGAATCCTTATCTTCTGTAACAGTTGGCAAATGTTGCACTAAATCTTCTGCTTTTACATAAGACACGTTCGACATAACTAGTCCAAAAAGCGATAAAGCAGATACGGCTTTAATCCATCTTTTCTTAATATTCATTTGGTTCCCCCCTACCAGTAAATCAATATTAATTTTCCGTTTAAAGTATTAAAAATTTTCCAAATACTTTAATCATAAACTAATAATATATGACGACATTAAAAACGTATATTGGGGGAATTTGGCAATTTTACACTTCCTTTTTAAGGATTTTTTTACAAAATTCAACGAAGTAAAATAAAAAATTATAAAATTCTAGTTAAAAATAATAATAAACAATAAAATTTGTAGAATAAACTCATAAAGTAGTAGTGAATTTTCATTGAACGAAATAATAAGTAAAATGTACAAATTTGGGGGAATTTGAGAAAGAAAGCAAGAAAATTTATTGTTAAACCATTATAACCCCAATAATTGTATTGATATTTTATTAAAATAATAAATGAACGTTTAAGTTTTTTCCTTCTTCTCCAATAGAAAAAACCTCTTAAAACATCTATAACTTAATGTTTTAAGAGGTTATAAATTTTCGTATTTTTAAACATAAAAAAACCACCAAACAATATGTATTGGTGGAGACGGTGGGAGTCGAACCCACGTCCAAGAATATCGGCACTTAAGCTTCTACGAGCGTAGTCACTGTATTAGAATTTCGCATACCATTCGGCCCAATGACAGGCTTCCTGATAGCTAGTCTGATTAATCTCTTCCATTCCCCTCAGACGGCGAGGTCCGGCGTAGCCCACTAATGAGTGAACCCCTCTAAGCTATGCACATGGGCGATACATAGGAGGAGCCTTTAGTGCAATTAAGCAGCTAAAGAGAAATTGTTGTTTTTGCCAGTTATTGGCTTTTGCGTTTTAACGAGGCCGACCCCTCGACTCGCGACTTAAGCTCGAACTACCCCTGTCGAATCCGTAACGCCCCCATATAAAATGCTCACAAAACTTATTCAGTCATGTTCGCTATGAGTGACTTACGAAGCATAAAGCAAAGGCTTCATAATCTATAAAATCTGCACATCGTGCTAAATTTTTGTTGGTGATTAACTTACAAACTTATTATAGCATATCCATCTCAAGTTGCAATTAACAATTGTTTCTAAAGAAAACCTAAAATTCCAATGCTTCAACATTTATCCAATTAGATTCTTTGACGATCTCTGAATGCACGTTCTACTTCACGTTTTGCTTCTTTTTTCTTTAAATCATCACGTTTATCATATTGTTTCTTCCCTTTACCTAATCCAAGTAATAGCTTAGCATAGCCATTTTTTAAATAGATTTTTAAAGGTACTAAAGTATAACCAGTTTCTTTTGTATAACCGATTAACTTCACAATTTCTCTATTATGTAGTAATAATTTTCGAGTTCGTAATGGCTCGTGATTATAGCGATTACCTTGTTCATATGGACTTATATGCATATTATGAAGCCATACTTCTCCACCTTGAACGCGGGCAAAGGAATCCTTTAAATTAGCTTTTCCAGCACGTAGTGATTTTATTTCAGTACCTTGTAATACGATACCTGTTTCATACGTTTCTTCAATAAAGTAATCATGATACGCTTTTTTATTTTGAGCAATTACTTTCCCTTCACCTTTTGGCATAATTAACACCTCTCTATCTTTACTTATTTTACCATAATTCAACCTAAAATAGTCAATAAAGCAGTGGACAAGATGTCCACTGCCTTTATGATTATTATCGTTTTTTATTACCTTTTGCTACTTTATCGTAAAAAGGTTTGTTCTTTTTACTCTTACTTTTACTTTTCGTTGGATTAAAACGATCGTCACGTTTATTCCTTGACGATTTTCCGTTACGTCCACTATCTTTTTCGTCACTTCGAGTACTTTCTCCTCGAGGTGAACTTTCTCCTCTTGGTGAACTATCTCCTCGTTTTCCACGAGAACGACCACTGCGAGAACTATCTCCATTTCGGTCTGATGAGCCTCTTCCGCCGCGACCGCCACGTCCTCTACCGCCACCAGAGCCACCGCCAAGATTAACTGGTCCTCTGCCACCGCTTCTACGAGGTTTATTCGATTTCATCCCAACAATCTCAAAATCGATTGCTCGTTCCTCTTTATTAACATTCACTACGCGAACAGCTACTTCATCACCAATTCTGAATACTTTCCCTGTTCTTTCACCAATCATCGCGTACGTACGCTCGTCATAGTTATAGTAGTCATCGGATAAATCAGCAACTCGAACTAATCCTTCGATCGTATTTGGTAGCTCAATAAACATACCGAAATTTGTTACAGAGCTAATAATCCCCTCATACTCTTCACCAACTTTATCAAGCATGTATTCTGCTTTTTTCAAGTCATCGGTTTCTCTCTCTGCTTCAACTGAACGACGTTCCATATTAGAAGCATGCTCAGCGATTGCAGGAAGTTTATCATCCCATTCACGCTTTGTCTCACTATCCATTTTTCCTTCGATTAAATAATTTCGAATTAATCGATGGACAATTAAGTCTGGATAACGACGAATCGGCGATGTGAAATGAGTATAATACTCCGCTGCTAAACCAAAGTGGCCCAGATTGTCAGCCTCATACTTAGCTTGTTTCATTGAACGAAGCATTACTGTTGAGATAACAGTTTCTTCTGGTTGCCCATGAACCATATCAAGAACTTGTTGCAACGCTCTCGGGTGAATTTCGTTACCAGCACCTTTTACTGTATAGCCAAATGATGCGATAAATTCAAAGAATCGTTGAAGTTTTTCTTCTTTCGGGTCTTCATGCACTCGATACATAAACGGTACATTTAGCCAGTGGAAATGTTCAGCAACTGTTTCATTTGCTACAAGCATAAATTCTTCAATCAGTTTTTCTGCAGTTGAGCGCTCGCGTATTACGACTTCAGTTGGATGACCTTCTTCATCAACAAGCACTTTTGCTTCTTTAAAATCAAAATCAATTGCGCCGCGTGTCATACGTCTATTACGCAAAATTTTTGCTAGCTTAGCCATTTCTTCAAACATCGGCACTAACGGTTCGTAGCGATCACGTAAATCAGTATCTTGTTCATCTAATATTTTATTAACATCGCTATATGTCATTCGTTCAGTTGTTTTAATGATACTTTCAAAAATTTCGTGTTTAACAACTTCACCTTTTTGATCGATTTCCATCTCACATGAAAGGGTAAATCGATTTACTTTAGGATTTAATGAACAAATACCATTAGACAAACGATGCGGAATCATCGGAATAACACGGTCAACTAAGTAAATACTTGTTCCTCGGTCATATGCTTCTTGATCAATTGGCGAACTATCAGTCACATAATATGAAACGTCTGCAATATGTACACCTAGTTTATAATGACCATTTTCAAGCGCTGTAACGGTAACAGCATCGTCTAAATCCTTCGCATCTGCTCCATCAATCGTTACAATCTGTTCATCGCGAAGATCACGACGAGTACCAATTGCTGACTCATCAATCTCATCTGGAACAGCATTTGCTTGATCCATTACTTCTTTAGGGAATTCTTGTGGCAAATCGAATTTATGAATAACTGATAAAATATCAACACCAGGATCATTTTTATGTCCTAGAATTTGAACGACAATACCCTCTGCGTTTTTCCCATTCTCAGGAAACTGAGTAAGTTCTACAACAACCTTGTGGCCTTCCACAGCCCCTTGAGAATTACTTCTTGTAATAAAAATATCGCTTCCAAATCGCTTATCATCAGGAATTACGAAACCGAAACTTTTCTGTGCTTGGTAAGTACCAACCATTTTTGTTTGGCCACGTTCTATAATTTTTACAATTGTTCCTTCTCTACGCGCATCACTTTTCTCTTTTGTAATACGAGCGAGAACGATATCTCCATGCAGGGCACCATTTAAGTCTGATGGTGGAATAAATACATCTTCTGCTCCAGTTTCTTCTGGAATGACGAAAGCAAAGCCTTTAGCATGGCCCGTCAATTTACCTCGTACTAAATTTGATTGGTCAGGTAAGCTATATTTATTATTTCGAGAACGTACAATATAACCCTCATCTTCTAAAATGACGAGCGTTTTTACTACTTCTCGGAAGTCACTTGCTTCTGTTAAACCCATAGCCTCTTCTATACCTTGTATATTTAAAGGCATATAGTCAGCGCTTTTCATTAATTCCAATAATTTTTCTTTCCATTGCTGATTCATACTTTTCCCTCCTTTTTCGTTTAAAGGGTATTTAGTTTAAGTTTGTCCAGAAAGATATCATTCTACCATTCCAATTCATTTAAAAATGCTAGTACATCTTCATGTAACAAGTCTTTCTCTTGTCCAAGCGTTATAACATGGGTAGAGTTTTCATACCATTTTAATTTTTTCTGATCAGATTGTACTTCATTGTAAATTATGTTTGCACTGTCTGTATTAATCATTTCGTCTACAGTAGATTGTACGACAAATGTAGGTGCATAAACTGTATCAACATTTTCGCGAACTTCTTTAATTAAACCTTGAAGTGCTCTTAATGTATTCATCGGAGTTTTTTTAAACTCTTCCATTTCTACTTCAATTTGTTCAGGGGTTTTCCCTTCACGTTTTTTAAACTCTCTTGTATATGCTAAAACACCTTCATACATAATTTCTTCGCTTTTTATGTACATTGGTGAACACATCGTAACAATCCCATTCAACGGAACCGTATAGCCTAATTTTAATGCAAAAACTCCACCTAATGATAATCCTACTGCCGCTATCTTTTGATGGCCTTTATCCTTTAAGAATTGGTAAGCATCCATTACATCCTTCCACCAGTCTTCAGGACCTGTATGAACAAGCTCATCTGGTGGTACACCATGACCTTTATAATGTGGTGCATGACAAGTATATCCTTGTTTTTCTAAAAAACGTCCAAGCATACGTACATCTGCTGAATGTCCTGTAAATCCATGTAATAATAAAACTGCTCGATCTCCACCTTCAAATGTAAATGGTTTCGGCATTGTTACTCTCATATATACTCACTCCAAAACTTTTCTATCCATTTTTCTTTCGTTACTTCATATTTTACCTATAATCGTTCAATTCAATATTAAATAATCAATAATAAGAATTAACTAATTTTACGTAAAGAAATTGTCATTTTATTTTACCTTTCAATTCAATTATTTACCAATAAACAGTTTTTTTAAATAACTTGTTATGATTTAATAAAAGGTGTGGTAATAATAATGTTGGTAATTTAAACAACTTAAGGAGGATACGTTATGTTTAATAATGTTGAAGAATTTATTACTGAATGGAAACTTGAAGAAGAAAGCACAATCAAATTACTTAATGCTATGACAGATGAATCTCTTGATCAAGCAATTGGTGAGGATTTTAGTTCTTTAGGCGAATTAGCTTGGCATATTACGACAGCCATTAAAGCAATCATATCACAATCAGGTTTACAATTCGAAGCATCTACGAATAAAGAAGATATGCCTGGAACAGCGAAAGAATTAGCAGAAAAATACGCTGAAGTAAGTAAAGCTATGATCGAAGCAGCACAAAATGAATGGAAAGACAATGATCTAAAACAAATTATTAACGCGTTTGGATTCCTTGAAATGCCGATTCACGCATTACTACGTATGGCAATTCAACACCAAACTCACCACCGTGGCCAAATGACTGTATTAATGAGACAAGCTGGGTTAGCTGTTCCAGGAATGTATGGTCCAAGTAAAGAAGAATGGGCTGCAATGAGAGGTTAATTTTTTTGGAAAATCAAGACAACCTTATAACGGTTGTCTTTTTTCGTGCTTTTAATTGATATGTGGATAAGTAGCTGCTTCCCCTTGAAATTCTGAGGAATTATCAAAAGAAATACGAACAAATTATGCCTTTTGTTGATAAAGTTGTGAACTTTATTGATATATCCACTTTTTTGTTGATAAACAACAGAAATTTGTTGATATAACTCTAATTTTTGTTGATAAACCGTTTGGCCTTATATAGTGGCGTCTGTTTTGCCTAAAAATTATAGAAAATCACAAAAAGCCCACTAGGAATCCAAAACTTCCTCGCGAGCTATCATCAATTTTTGAGACAACTTCTTACTCCTAGTCATTAAGAAAAATATCTTCTTGTTTAAGAGAAGTAATTTTTCCTGTTTTTGCATCAATCTCCATAGAATGATTAATATGGTCCTTCATTACTTCAACACTGTAATGGTATTCATTATCGTCTTTTTCCTTTTCAATTTCAGTAATCGTACCATTATTTACTTGGTCTAATGCAATATCTTTTGCTTGTGAAAGTGTAATAACAAATTCATTTTTATATAATAGATTTAGCGCTTGATCGTCTAAAAGATCTCGGTCTTTTTCTTCTTTTTTAATTTTTGCATTTTTTGCATTTACAATTAGCGTTTTTTTATGGTTTTTCTCAAATACTTCAACTTCGTATGTAGATTTATTTTCTTTATCAATATCTGTGACTACTTTATTTGGATCTTTTTCTATTTTGGATACTACTTCTTCTTTTGAAAGAATAGGGCGATTAATTTTATTACTACTACAACCAGTTATAAATATTCCGATTGCTAATACTAAATACGTTACTGTACTGTATTTTTTCTTCATTCTTTTCACCTAATTTTTCTACTTATTTGTTGTTAAGTATTTACTAACTTTATGCTTCGTATTACAAAATCAAATTCCATTTTACCTAACTCAAGTATAATAAAAAAGACACCCATATAGGTGTCCGATTTATTACAATTTTAGTAAAAATAAAAAAGCCACCTCTTTAGGCAGCTTGTTTATTACAGTTTAAAATACGTTACAGCAATTGTTAGAATGAAGAATAAAACTGCTACAACAACTGTTATTCGTTGTAAAACCAACTCAAAACCACGAGCCTTTTGCTTGCCAAACAGTTGCTCAGCACCACCAGATATCGCACCTGATAAGCCGTTACTTTTACTAGATTGAAGCAGAACAAGAACAATCATAAGTACTGAAACAATAATTAATAGTACAGATAAAAACGTATGCATTTCTTCACCTCCACAGTAAAATACTGTTACTTCCTATTCTACTATGAAGAATACTATACTTCAATATGTGAGTACAATACTTATTTATTGATTTAATATAGTTTCTTCTATCCAAGTTTTTACATCATGATGAACTTCATCTTTATTGATTTCATGAAGCATCTCATGGCGACCTTCTTCATATAATTTTAATTTTATATTTGTACATCCAATATCTTTATAAAGCTGATAGACCTTCTTTACACCAACGCCATTTTGACCAACTGGATCTTTATCTCCTGAAAAAATATAGATTGGAAGAGAAGTCGGCGTCTTCTTTATTTCTGGTTTACGATGTATCGTTCCAATGCCTCTTAACAGTTCACGGTAAAAGCTGGAAGAACAGATAAAACCACAGAACGGATCTTTTAAATATCGATCAATCTCGGCTTCATCTCTAGTTAACCAATCATATCTCGTTTTTGGAAATTTAAAATGATTATTGAAGTTCCCAAAAGTTAAAAAATCTAATACTTTACTCCTCTTGCTAGCACCAATTAAAAATGCTTCTGCACTTGAAATAAATACCCCCATTTTTCTTAACATTCCAGGATCGCATCCAGTTCCAGAAATAATTAGGCCATCATATAAATTTCCTTTTAATTGAACAACTCTTCTACTTAAATAAGATCCCATACTATGTCCAAATAAAATCAACGGAATATCCTTTAATTCTTTTCTAATCATCTTACTAATAAAAACGATATCATTAGCTACTTCTTCCCAGCCGATTTCTTCACCAAAAAAACCAAGATCATCTTCAATTGCCGCTGTTTTCCCATGACCCCTTTGATCATGAATAAAGACTGCAAACTGATTATGAACTAAATATTCAATAAATTTTTCGTAAGCTCCACCATGTTCTGCCATTCCATGTACAATTTGAATTACAGCAATTGGTTCAGCAGGAATATACTTTCGCAAATAGATTTTAGTTCGATCCTTCGCCGAAATTAATCCTTCCCAATTATTCATTTTTATGCCCCTTCATCTCATATGTTGTAAAAGATACTAAAAAGAAAAAACAAATGAAATAGATTATTTCTATTCGTATGTTAATAAATGAAAATTCATCACCTAATAGTCTCCAAAAAACAATTGCTATTGAAAGAATAACAATAATAAATGGAAGTAAATATGTTTTAATAGTATACCAAATAAAATCTTTTAAGTATGCGAAAAAGTTCATAATTATCCTCCCAACTATTCGTCACCCATATCCCTAATTCAATATTAATTCAATTTTTATTTTTCTTGAGGTAATTTTCTAACAATTTTTCATCCATTTAGTGAATTTTTTATGTCAAAGTTGCGTAATATTTTTGAAGATTTTTTACGAAAACAAGTTTGGCATTAATTTTTAAAAAGAGATAAATAAACAAAATGAATGGGGGATTCGAAATGAAAAGAGGCGTACAAACATTTTTAAGCATTGGCTTTTCTACTGTCATGCTAGTCTTATTTGTCATTTTTATCGTGAGAGACGATCATTATCGATACCCAATTGCGTTAGGTGGCATCGCTTGTGCACTCGTTCCACTCATATTAGATAAGATTTTTAAAGTCCGGTTTGCACTACCGTTTATCCTCTCTTATTTCGCTTTTTTAATAGGCTCATTATGTCTTGGTTCAATGCTCAGATTTTATCATTTAGGATGGTGGGATACGTTTTTACATTTCCTAAGTGGAACACTAGTCGCGTTTTTAGCAATTGATTTAATGGGAAAATTGACAACAAAACAGTCTCAGAGTGAAATGTCTGCTGGATTTATTTTTTTATTTGTATTTACTTTTGGCGTATTTTGCGGAGCCATGTGGGAAATTTGGGAATTCAGTAGCGATCAATTCCTCGGAACTAATACTCAAGGTGGTGGTAATTTTGACACAATGACAGATATAATTGCAGACTCAGTCGGCGCACTCATTATTGCATTTTGGAATGCTAGAAGTTCGAGGAAAAAATAAGGTCATTTGACTAAAATAAATTAAATATAAATGACCCACGCGGAAAGTTAAAATTCCTTGTGGGTCACTTTTTTATTCCATTTTCCTCAATATAAATTAGTTGCTATCCGGATCTGTATCATCATGGTAAGTTGAACCCTCAGTTTGTGCATTAAACGTCCAATTCACTTTTAGCTGATCACCTTGGAACTGATTTTGATTTTTACCATTATCTACGAACTCGAATAATACGAAGATTTTCTCTTTGTCACCAGGAACAATGCCGTCTGGCTTCATTCCTACTCCTGAATCTAATTCAGTAATATCTGGTTGCTGATTTTGCAAGTCATATAATGTTGTTTCTACAACTGTGTTAGTCGCACTACTTGTGTTATACATAATTGTAACTTTAATATTTTTAGCTAAATCTTCTGTATTGTCTGATTTGACGTCATCAATAGAGTATTTCGTATCTAGTAATACTTTTCCAATCTGTAATGTACCATTATTTTCAAGTGTAAATTCACGATAAATTTCGTCACCCGGCTTAATATTACTAATGTTAACAACAGCATTAGGATTCATCCCTAAATCTAATGTACCCGCTGCAAATGTATTTTGTGTATCAACTGCGTCATTAAAATATGCAAATGTTCCTCCACCGATTAATGACATCCCTACTGCCGCAGTCATAACGCCCTTTGTAATTTTTTGCGTAAATCCCATTTTTTAAATCCTCCTCTAATATGTAAAAAATATATTAAACTCGTATGCATTTGGTTCTATGCACACGAGATTTAACCAATTTTATTAAGTACTTCAAGATCCTTTTTTGCACCAATGATCGAGCGCATTGCTGAAATAACTAGGAGTATACCTGGAACAATTAATAAAAGAGCTCCAGCTTCTTTAGATTTTGTAAAATCCATTGCGTAGCCTATATAGGGAATCGTAAAACCTGTGTACTTTCCAACTACTTCCCCTGTAGAAACAACCCATAAATCAGGGGCGTTGTTATGATCCCCCTTTGTTTTATATAGGACATTTCCATTCTTTTTTTGTATCTCAAGTATTCGGTGAGTAATCAATTCCTTTTCTTTACGGAATGTAATAACGTCACCTTTTTGATAAGAAGAATGATTGTTTCGTAACTTAATAGAAATGATCGAACCTGTTTGGAATGTTGGCTCCATCGATCCAGATAAAACGACTTTGACTTGATATCCTAAAACTGTCGGTTCTCCTCCAGCTATTCTCGAAGAAAGAACAACAAATGCCATTAAGCATACAAATACTAAGAATATACTTCCTGCGAGACTACTTACTATGCGCAACGTTTTCTTCATCATGTACCATCCTCTGCTATTTCAAATTTGAGTTCACTTCTATTACTTGATTACTAGCTCGGTTCTCAGGTTCATTAGCGTCTTGAAGATGAGCGCTTTTTTCAATTTCTTCTTTGTCCATTATTTGCAACGTAATAGAAGAACGAACAGCGGCTATTTTTTGAAAGTCGATTTCGTCACGCACTTCTTTTATGATGCTACCTACTTTTTGAAACCCTTCACGCACATAACTGTAAGTTTTATTCCCTGTCGTTCTTTGTTCCTGTAACCTTTTGTTATAAGAAGACATTTCGTCATACACATGCTGTAAACTATTCGATTGTTCGCGTAATTTTTGTTCAGTCAAAGTAGTTTCAGTTAGTTTGTCACGTAATTTTTGTAATGATTGTTCCTGAGTACTTGCTATTATCGATTCATAATTTCCATGCATCTGATTTTTAAGACCCTCTGCTCGTTTACCCAACTCTTCGATGGTTGCTGGAAAAACAAATGCTGCGGCTAATGTGATAGGTTCGGGAGAAATTTGGCTTGAAAATGATGCTTCGGTTTCCCCTACTATTTGTGATCCCACATAAAAGGACATGCAGCATAAACAAGGAAACAGGATGACTTTATGAAATGCTCTCCTCATTTTGATTCCCCTCTTCAAAACAAATCTATTTGAGTACATTATTACCGAATTATCAGAAAATTGAAATCGAGATATTTTCATCAAAAAACTGTGTAGAATTTTGATGAATTCACTCGAAACTTAAACAAACGGCTAAATAACCGGCAAAAATTATCTCAAACTGAAGTTTCTTGAAAACGGTTGATTTTATTTCAAATTTTCACAATAATTTAAATTGTTTCAACATTACTTTCGCATGAGGAGTGAGTTTATTGAAAAAGAAGCAGCAGAAAAGAATGAGTAAAAAAGCAGCAATTCCAGCTGTAATGGCTTTATCAGTAGCTTTTGGAGGAGGATTAACAACTTTACCTTCATTTGCAAATGTAAAAGCAAGTGCGGCAACTATTAATCAAGCTTTGAGTAAAGAAGAGGTTGTAAAAGCTTATTTAAATTCAAAAGTAGAAGGTCTTGCTAGATCAGGTTCTGCATGGGAACAATTTAAGATTGTAAGCGAGCAAGCAGATAATGAGACAAATACTTACCATGTAAGAACAGTTGAACAGTATAAGGGGATTCCAATCTATGGAACAGGACAAACTGTAGCTTTAGATGAAAATAATAATGTGTATGCTTCATTTGGAAATATCACTCAAAAATTATCACGTTCAATTATTCCTACTGAAGCGACTATTTCTGAGGAAGATGCAGTAGCTACTGCTAAAGAAAGCATTGAATCGCAAATTGGTACTGTCAATAACTACGATGGAATCAATACGCAATTAACGATTTATCCCTATGAAGGAAAATATCACTTAACTTATCTAGTAAAAGCTTCTACCTCAAATCCTGCACCTGGCTATTTCTTTTATTTCGTAGATGCTACAACTGGACAAGTAGTCAATAGTTTTAATGCAATTGATAATTTAGCGAATCCAGCTTCACTTTCACCAGTAATGGCAAGAGGATTAGATGCACACGGTAAGATGCAAACATTCCCTGTTGGTAAAGACCTTTCAACGGGAACAAGTTACTTGTATGGTGCTTCTGTTACTGGCTCTAGTGCATCACTAACAACTGTACCGATTGCGACTTTTGACGCTCATCGCACAGATGAAACTATATTCAACATCTTCTCAGCCCTTTTCGGATTCACTGGTTGGGAAGTGACAACAAATAGCGCAAGTAACATGTTCCTTAACCCTGCTGCTGTTTCAGCACATATTAACTCAGATAAAGTAAATAAATACTACCAAAGCATACACAAACGCAATAGCTTGGATAATAAAGGAATGACATTAATCAGTTCAGTTCATGTTGGAGAAAAGTGGAACAATGCTGCATGGAATGGTGTTCAAATGATGTACGGAGATGGCGATGGTATTAAATATGGTTCAATGTCAGGTGGATTAGATGTAACTGGTCACGAAATGACTCATGGCGTTATTTCAAATACAGCAGACTTAGATTACCAAAATGAATCTGGTGCAATCAATGAGTCTTTAGCCGATATCTTCGGGGAATTCGTTCAACAATATACAACAGGAGTAAAAGAATGGGACTTGGGAGAAGACATCACTACTCCTAACATTCCAAATGACGGAGGACTCCGTTCTATGAGTGATCCAGCCTCAAAGAAAGTTAGTACAGCATATATGCCATCAGGTCATTATCCTGATACATATCAAGACCGCTACATAGGTACATTAGATAATGGTGGCGTTCACATCAACAGTGGTATTAACAACAAAGCAGCATATTTACTTACAAATGGCGGAACTAATAACGGCTATACAATTAGTCCAGTTGGTAGAACTAAAGCAGAAAAAATCTATTACCGTGCTTTAACGCTATACTTAACATCTTCTTCAGGATTTAAAGAAATGCGTGAAGCTGCAATCCGAGCTTCCCGTGACTTGTATCCGGATAAAAATAGTTCACCATCTGCAGAAACAAAGGCAATTATGGATGCGTACTCTTCTGTAGGCGTCAACTAAGCTTCTAAAATATTTAAAGCCATGAGTGAATACTATTCAATCATGGCTTTTCCACTTTTTATAAAATTATGGAACCTTTCAAAGCTTTCTGTGCCTGAATCTAAAAACGAAAACAATCTTTTGGGATTATTAAATTATACTTAGTATCCTACTTTCGATTCACCTTTTCACCAGCATCCCCTACATTTAAACTGCATCTTAGCAATTTAGTTCCAGGAATAATCATTTTCAAAAAATGCAATTGGGTCATTTCTATTAAAAATTAATAAAAACATTGAGCTTAGGTAGGAAAATCCATAATTAAGCGTTACTGATTAACCCAATTGTAATTTTATTTAAAGTTCGTAATAATCAGAACTATAGCTTTCTAATTTCATTTTAACTAAAAAATTTACGATAAAGAGGTTAATTATTTAAGGGAACAAGGAGTGAGTAAAATTTTAGAGGGAGAAATCATCAAATTTTATCGGCAAAAAGCCGGTCTGACACAGGAACAATTAGGTAAAGGCATCTGCACCCTCTCTTACGTTAGTAAAATTGAGCGTGGTCAAACAGCTTGTTCATTTGAGATTATTGAATTATTATCTAAACGCTTGCACATAGATATAAAAGAGGAAATTGGTAGTCTTGAGAATATGGAGAACCAACTTCATCGTTGGCATAAGGCGATTATTATGAGAAGGTTAAATGAAGTAGAAGAAACCTACATCGAATTGGAAAAAATCCCTACTATCGTTTTTTCCCAATACTCTGTCCTATATCAGCTACTGCAGGCAAGATACTATTTACTAAAGCAAGATTTCGAAAAGACAAATGTCATTTTACAGCATATCCAAAAAGTGCACCAAAATCTTCCACCTTATGAGAAAAATCTGTTGCTACATGTATGCGGGATTTATTATATATGTAATTGCATTACTTCAAAAAACGAAAATCATCACAAAGCAATAAAAATATTACGGAAGATCAACAAGGATGAATATGGAAACCTTGAATACAACTATGACTTGGCGTTGGCTTATTACTGTATCGATTCCAAAGTAATGGCTTATGCTTATGCAGAGAAGGCACTTCGATACTTCCGAGAAACTAATAACTCTTTAATGGCAGTCACTACTGAGTCATTATTGCTTTTGCAGATTGGAAACGATATGCATTTAGATTTAGAAGAGTTGACCGAATCCTATCAGAACCTAATTTATCATAGTGAATTAATACATGCTCCTGAAAAAAAAGGTATGCTCCTAAACAATTTAGGCTTTGAATACTTTAAAAGAAAAGACTATGCAAATGCGCACAAGTACTATAAAGAAGCACTTCGGATTTCAGAAAAGTCTTCACTCACATATCTTAATCGTCTACATAATTGTTTAGAAAGTAGTTATGAAGGAAAACTACAGCCAAAAAGCGTAATGCTGAAAAAGGCCCAAGAAGGGAATTTATTAGCAAAACAACTAAAAAACCGCTTTTATCAACTAGTATTCAAGCTTCTTATCTTTCGTATAGAGAATAAACGCGATCAATATTTTGACTACATAGAAAAAGTTGCTCTACCATACTTCCAGTTAAACGAACATACGAGATTTATAAACAAGTTTGCTAAAGAGTTATATGATTACTATGCAGATCAGGAGCATCATGAGAAAATCGCACAGATTTCAAAAATTCTAATAAAATAGTAAACTAACAAAAAAAGAGAAGGTTTTATGCCCTTCTCTTTAACTTTTAATTATTCTTCATCTTCCCGCACATTATATGCCAAATTAAACAATTCATTCTGGCTATTATATTTTTCATTTCCAATACCTTTTACATAGTGATAAACACCATTTTCATCTTGCTCACGTGCTTTTGCAGTATCGAAGAGCATCATAAGGAAAATGTTCATAATTCGCTTTTTTATATGGTCAGCAAATATTGGGAAAAAGATTTCAACACGTTTTTCCATATTACGAGTCATTAAATCCGCAGATGATAAAAAGATTTTCTGTTCTCCATTATGGTAGAAATAATAGATTCGACTATGTTCTAAAAACCGCCCGACAATACTAATGACGCGAATATTTTCACTTACGCCTTTTATTTGTGGACGCAAGCAACAAGTTCCTCGAACAATTAAATCAATTTTCACACCAGCTTTTGACGCCTCATATAGCTTCATAATAATTTGCTTATCGGTTAAAGAATTCATTTTAGCAATTATTCGCCCATTTCCATACTGCCTATGAAATGCAATTTCTTCATCAATCATTCGAATAAAATCGTGACGGATACTATAAGGAGCGACTGATAAATGCCTAAAATCGGGTTTTTCCATGAATCCACTTAGAAAGTTAAAAAAATTTGTTGCATCTACTCCAATTTGACGATTAGCAGTCATTAGTCCCATATCTGTATAAATTTTTGCAGTTGCATCGTTATAGTTACCGGTACCTAAATGGACAAATCGTTCAATTCTTCCATTCTTTTTGCGAACAACAAGCGTGATTTTACTATGGGTTTTTAAATGAGTCATTCCATAAATAACATGGCAGCCCTCTTTTTCCAATTCCTTTGCCCAATGAACATTGTTTTCTTCATCAAACCGAGCTTTTAACTCAACAAGAACAGTTACTTGCTTACCATTTTCCGCTGCACGTTTCAATGCCTCGATAATTGGGGAATCACCACTTACTCGATACAATGTTTGTTTTATCGCTAGGACGCTTGGATCATTTGCAGCATCTAATACAAAATCTAATACCGGTTCAAATGATTCGTATGGATGATGTAGCAATATATCTTGTTCCATTATTTTTTCAAATATATCCTCATCGGATTCAAGATCTTGTGGAGGCTGTGGGATTAATGTTTCGTAAACCAAGTGCTCTTTATATTTTTCTAATTCCTTATAAAAACTAAATAAAAATGTTAAATCTAACGGTCCATCTAGTTCATATACATCTTTGCCATGTACGTCTAGTTCTTCCAATAAATAGTTCAAAATGTAATCGCTCGCCCCAGATTGTCCTATTTCTAGTCGAACTGCCGAACCCCATTTTCGCTTTTTTAATTCTTTTTCTATTTCAAGAAGTAAGTCTCTAGCTCCTTCTTCATGAATTGTCATATCCGCATTTCTAGTAATGCGAAACTGCGCTACTTCTCGTACGATAAATCCTCGAAACAAAAGGTGGATATATGCAGTGATTGCATCTTCCAATAATATATAACAATGCTTTTCATCAAGCGTTGGTATTGATATAAATCTTTTTAATAATGAAGGTACTTGTACAATCGCAAATTTATTACGTTTTTCTTCTTCCTCTGCCAAGTCTTCTAAATAAACTGCCAAATTTAAACTTTTATTTAATAGCATTGGAAATGGTCTATACGCATCAATTGCCATAGGTGTTAGAACAGGGAGTACTTGCTCTTCAAAATATTGTTCTAAATAATTTTTTTGTCGATCACTAAGTTCATGATATTTTACTAAATGAACGTTCTCTTGTTTTAATTTTGGTATTAATGTTTCTCGGAATGTTTTATATTGCAAATTCACTAGTTCATGACCAACTGTTGATATTTGTGAAAGCTGATGTTTCGGTGTTAAACCAGCCTTATTTTCTGGCTTATTAAACCCTGCTTTCACTTGATCCTTTAATCCAGCAACACGCACCATAAAAAACTCATCCAAATTCGAACTAAATATTGCCAAAAATTTCAAACGTTCAAGCAAAGGATTATGTACGTCCAAAGCCTCTTCTAAAACACGCTCATTAAAAGCAAGCCAGCTTAATTCCCGATTATTATAATATTGCGGATCTGCTAACTCGATCTTCTTTTCCTTTACCTCTTTAGTCGCTATCATCATTTACACCCTTTTTTGAACATATTCTAGTTATAATTACTCTATTTTTAATTTATTTTTTCTACAAATTAATCCTACAATACTAAAATTTATGCAATATTAATAGAATGTTAAGTTATTGTAAATATATGAAAGAATTGTTAATTTCTACCATTTTTATTATAAAGAAAGCTCGCCGTTTGTCGAGCCTTTAGGAGAAGATGGAGCGTAATTGTACTTATACATCTACCTAAAATTGCAGATATTTCTTCACCGTTGCCAATTTATACTTTCTTAATATGTAACAAAAAAGCACAATCCGATTACTCAGATTTGTGCTCTTCGAAAAAAATTCGTATTGTCTTATTTAATAATTTTTCTAATTGCTTTTTACTTTTTTCAGCTTCTATTTCTTCAGCAGTCGAATCACCTAAACATTTAAGTTGCAGAATAAGATCCTCGCCATTTACTTTAAGTTCAATTTTCTTCACTGCTTCTCTTTTAGAGGCGTTTAAACTATTAGCAAATTTTAAAAGAATCCCTAAAAATCGTAAATTCTTAAGTTCGTCTGATGTAAACCATTCAAGAAACGGTTTACTAAATTGCTTAAAGCTATTTTTATTTTTATAAGAAGCTATTAATGCTATTTTTATACGCTCTTTATGACTCAATCCTTCAATTGTACGATTAGCTAATAAATAAAACGTATGCTGACTACTTGATTCTTCTTCAATGTATTGCCCAATATTATAAACTCGTGCCGCTAGATTTATATCTAAAAAATCTTCAGGCCTTAGCGGGTATAGGTTAGCTTTACTAATTTGTTCCACTAATTGATTTACTAAAATCTTTATATGATTTACGTGATTACTATTTATTTCATAATCTTGTTCTAAATCGCTAAAACTTTTATCCAGCACGCAAGGAAGCAATTTTCGTCCCTTTAAAACAAACTCTTCTATAAAGATCCCGTCTCTTAAACCCTTATTACTTAGAATAAAGTTTTTAGCATTTACGATTGAATAAAGCTCTTTAAAAACTTCAATTGCTGGAAGGATAATATCAGCACGATCTTTTGATAAACCATCAATTCTTAGAAAATCATCAAATGACAACGTTGAGAGGTGATTTTTAATATAGCTAATTTCTTCAAAATTCAACTCATATTGATGTATACCTGAAATTGGATAATCAACTAAACTTTGATGAATTTGCACTACATTACGAGCACTTCCTCCTATCGCAACAATTGGAACTTTCTTACCTCTGAGCCACTCTAATGATTCAAATTGCTTTTGTAAGTATTGAGTAAGTTCTTTCATTTCCTCTATAGTTGGAATATCATTTGATACAAAATCCTGTTTCAAAGATAATGCTCCGAATGGAAAACTATGATAATGAATCATATCTCGATTCTTAAAATAAGTTACCTCAGTGCTACCTCCACCAATATCAATTGTAACTCCCTCTTGAATTGGAGTAGAATTTACAACAGCAAGAAATCCATAAAATGCTTCTTCATACCCCGACAAAACTTGTAATGTAAAATCAGTTTCTTCCGCAACTAGTTTAATAATCTCATCTCGATTAATAGCCTGTCTAATCGTTGCAGTCGCAACACATTTAATTTGATTAATTTTATGATGACGAGTAATCTCTTGAAACATAAGAAGTGTTTTAAGTAGAATATTCACGCCTTCATTGTTCAAGATTTCTTTATCATTTAAATATTTACGTAATCGAGCTACCATTTTAATATTCTCGACTTCTTTTATACGACCGCTTTTACTTTGTTCATAAATAACAAGTCTCATTGTATTCGAACCTATATCAATGATCGCGTATTTCTCTTTCAATATATTATCATCCTTTATTTAAAAATTTAGTTAACTTTCTATTTCCTTCATTATATCAATAGATAGGGACTAAACTCACTTCCCTAAGTCAAATCATACTTTATACCCAATTATTCTTACATTCAATTTACATAAAAATAACAAAAAATAAATAAACCCTGACTATTTTAAAATAATCAGGGTTTAAATGAACTTACTTTATGATTTCGCTTCGACTACGGCATTTTTCACGATTTTGAACATCGGTACCATAATGATAATTCCAATAACAAACAATAACGCTGAAACTTGATAAATAGAAACTAATGAAAAATGTTCCTTTAATACTCCTGCTAAGCTCATAGTAATGACCATAGCCCCCATAAATAAAGGTGTTAGTATACCGTTCACTCTACCTACAAACTTTTCATCAGTATTTTTTAAAATAATTGTATTAATACCGATATGCAGTGCAGGCATAAACAACCCGATAAAAAATTCGGATAATAGCGTTAGCCAAAATACTTCAGACCAACCTATTACAAAGATCCCAATTGCATTAACTGCCATACCAATAAATAATAAAACATGCGGTGCTAACTTATTAGAAATTACCATAATTAGACCACCACCAATAATCATTGCGGCACCATTTGCAGCGAATAACCATTGCAAATATCCCTTATCTAGTCCTAGTCGTTCCGTTACTAAAAAAATTGCTAGTGGATGAATTAGACCTATCCCTAATCCGGCTGCTGCAAATACCCCTCCTAAATAGACTAGTATTTTTCGAGACCAAACGTATTGGAATCCTAGCTTCATCTCTTCTACTAATGATGAAGTATGCTCTGATTTTTCTTCTTCTTGGTCTTTCGGTAACCTTGTTAACACTAAAGCTGACATAAGAAAAGCTATACCTACAATTGCCATCGAAACATACATTCCAGCTTGTTGAAATACAAAAGTACCTAAAACTGGTCCTAAAATCATAAAAATTGCCATCATCGTTTGAAAGATGGACATACCAGCTTGCATTTGCTCACCTGGTACATGAACTTTAAATAATTTCATATTAGAAGGCTGAGAAAACTGAGACAATATCGCTGAAACTAATGTAGCAAAAAATATAAACTTCCAGCTCCCATATAATAGGGCAATCAGTATAACAAAAATAGATGCAGCACTTAAAAGATCACACCACACCATAGTACGCTTTGGTTTCCAACGATCGGCGAAGGTTCCACCGATAAAAGAAAAAATAAAAATCGGCGCAAATTCAGCAACTGAAATAAGTGATACCGCTGTTGCATCGCCATTTGTCTTTTCCACAACAAATAATAAGATTGCAAAATTGCGAATCCAAATACCTACTTGAATAAACAAACCCGCTGCAAGAATTGTCTGGATGAAAGGATTTTTTAGCAAAGAAGCCATTGAAGGATTTGAAGCTGTTGAAGTAGTTGTATTCATTTGTTCCCCTCTCTTATTTTTAATACACTCCAATTTTGAATAAAAATTTATGACGTATGAATCACTATTTATAAGAACGTATATTCCCATTTTAACATTAAATTTCTTTAACAATCAATCCTTTTATTTAGATATACTCACTTTTTCTTATTTAAAGGACAGAAACAAAAAAATCAAAAAAAAAAAAAGAGAAGGTGACGATCCTTCTCTTTTTACGTGTCTATAATGGATTATGTTTTTTGTTAATGCACTTAGTTTTGATTAAATTATTTTCTTAAGTTGTAGAAAGATTTTAATCCTTGGTATACTGCGCTGTCGCCTAACTCGTCTTGAATACGTAATAATTGGTTGTATTTAGCAATACGGTCTGTACGAGAAGCAGAACCAGTTTTGATTTGACCAGCATTTGTAGCTACTGCGATATCAGCGATTGTGCTATCTTCAGTTTCACCTGAACGGTGAGAAACTACAGCTGTGTAACCAGCACGTTTAGCCATTTCGATTGCATCGAAAGTTTCAGTTAATGTACCGATTTGGTTAACTTTGATAAGGATTGAGTTAGCGATACCTTTTTCAATACCTTCAGCTAATTTTTTAGTGTTTGTAACGAATAAATCGTCACCTACTAATTGAACTCGGTTACCTAAACGTTCTGTTAATAATTTGTGACCATCCCAGTCGTTTTCATCTAAACCATCCTCAATTGAAAGAATTGGGAAGTCGTTGCAAAGTTGCTCATAGAAATCAACCATTTCAGCTGAAGATACGCCAGTACGCCCTTCGCCTGCAAGATCATATTTACCAGTTTCTTTGTTGAAGAATTCTGAAGATGCAACATCCATTCCTAAGAATACTTGTTCGCCAGCTTTGTAACCAGATTTATCGATTGCTTCCATGATTACTTCTAAAGCTTCACGGTTTGAACCAAGGTTTGGAGCGAATCCACCTTCGTCACCTACAGCAGTGTTTAAACCTTTGTCATGTAAAACAGCTTTAAGATTGTGGAAGATTTCAGTACCCATACGGATTGCTTCTTTAAAGCTATCAGCACCAACAGGTAAGATCATGAATTCTTGGAAATCAACGTTATTATCAGCATGAGAACCACCATTGATGATGTTCATCATTGGAACTGGTAATTGCTTCGCGTTAAATCCACCAAGGTATTGGTATAATGGTAAACCTAATTCATCAGCAGCTGCACGAGCTACTGCCATAGATACACCAAGGATTGCGTTAGCGCCTAATTTACCTTTGTTTTCAGTACCATCTACTTCAATCATACGACGGTCGATTGAAACTTGGTCAGTTACTTCGTATCCAACGATTTCTTCAGCTAAAATATCATTAACGTTTGATACAGCTTTCTCAACACCTTTACCAAGGTAACGAGATTTGTCACCATCACGTAGTTCAACTGCTTCGTATTCACCAGTTGAAGCACCACTTGGTACTAATGCACGGCCAAAACCGCCATCTTCTGTATAAACTTCTACTTCTACAGTAGGGTTACCACGAGAATCTAATACTTCGCGAGCATAAATATCAATAATCATTGACATAATAAAATCTCTCCTTTTATTGCGTTTATACGCATAATTAGTAACTTATTTATAGATAACTGCTCACTTATTTAATAAGTGATTTACCAGTCATTTCTTTTGGTTGTTCTACTTTTAATAAAGCAAGAACTGTTGGAGCTAAATCACCTAAAATACCATCTTCACGTAACGTAATACCTTCTTCAGTTACAATAACTGGTACAGGGTTAGTCGTGTGAGCAGTCATAGGTTCACCCTCAGGTGTAATTTCCTCATCAGCATTTCCATGGTCAGCTGTAATGATTGCTTTTCCGCCTTTTGCAAGAATTGCATCAACTACATCGCCTAAACACTCGTCAACCGCTTCAATTGCTTTAATTGTCGGCTCAAGTTTACCTGAATGTCCAACCATATCCGGATTTGCAAAGTTTAAAATAATTACGTCATGCTTATCTGCAGCAATTTCTTTTACTAGCGCATCTCTTACTTCATAAGCACTCATTTCGGGTTGTAAATCGTATGTTGCTACTTTTGGCGAGTTGATCAAAATACGTTCTTCACCTGGGAATTGCGCTTCACGGCCACCACTAAAGAAGAATGTAACATGTGGATATTTTTCCGTTTCAGCAATACGTAATTGATTTAAGTTATTTTGAGCAAGTACTTCGCCTAAAGTGTTATCAAGGTTAGTTGGTTTAAATGCAACGTAGCCTTGTACTGTTTCACTAAAATGTGTTAAACAAACGAAATGAACATTTTTCGGGAACTTACTTCCACGATCAAAGTCACGGAAATCATCATTTGTAAATACATTTGAAATTTGAATCGCACGGTCAGGTCGGAAGTTGTAGAAGATAATTGAATCTTCATCACCTATCGTCGCAACTGGAGCGCCATCTTCTTTAACCATAACTGAAGGCAATACGAACTCATCGTGGATTCCGTTTGCATATGAATCTTCAATTAATTCGTAAGGGCTTGTATAAGTTGGGCCTTCTCCATATACCATTGCACAATAGCATTTTTCAACACGATCCCAACGCTTGTCACGGTCCATCGAATAATAACGACCAGAGATTGTTGCGAATTCACCTACACCATATTCTTTAAACTTAGCTTCTGTTTGATCAATATATTTTTTAGCTGTAGTTGGGCCAACATCTCGGCCATCTAGGAAAGCGTGTAAATATACTTTCTTCATACCTTCTTCAGCAGCTAATTTTAATAAAGCAAACATGTGATTAATATGGCTGTGAATACCGCCATCAGACAGTAATCCAAAAATATGTAATGCTTTGTCTTTTTCTTTTGCACTTTTAATTGCGTCGATGAATGTATCATTTTTTTCAAATTCACCTTCACGAATTGCTTTATTTACACGCGTTAAGCTTTGATAAACAATTCGTCCAGCTCCGATATTTAAATGACCAACCTCAGAGTTACCCATTTGTCCTTGGGGTAAACCTACTGCTTCACCGCTAGCAGTTAATTGTGCATGCGGATATTTATTCCAATATCTATCATAATTTGGTTTCTTCGCTTGTGCAACAGCATTTCCAAATGTTTCGTCGCGTAAACCAAATCCGTCTAGGATAATTAACGCTACTGGTTGCTTACTCATTACTTAACAGCCTCCAATAATGCAAGGAAAGAAGCTGGTTCTAAGCTTGCTCCACCTACTAACGCTCCGTCAATATCAGGTTGAGCCATATACTCTTTAATATTTTCAGGTTTTACGCTACCGCCATATTGTACGCGTACAGATTCTGCAACAGCTTCATCATAAAGACATGCTACAACATCACGAACAAATTTACATGAATCTTGCGCATCTTTTTCTGTAGCAGATTTACCTGTTCCAATTGCCCAAATCGGTTCATAAGCAATAACTAAATTCTTCACTTGCTCATCTGTAAGACCTGCAAGATCAGCTGTTAATTGAGTGCGAATAACTTCCTCAAATTTACCGCCTTCACGTTCTTCAAGTGTTTCACCACAGCAAAGGATTGGCGTAAGACCATGTTCGAAAGCTTTTTTTGTTTTACTATTAATAAACTCATCTGTTTCGCCATAATATTCGCGACGTTCAGAATGTCCGATAATAGCATAAGTTACTCCTAGATCTTTAAGTGCAACTGGGCTAATTTCTCCAGTATAAGCACCACTATCTTTATCACTTACATTTTGAGAACCAATTTTTAATTCCGTTCCTTTTGTACCATACAACATTGGTGCAATAAATAAAGCAGGAGCACAAACTGCTGAATCTACTCTATCAGATGATGGAATGCTATTTTTTACTTCTTCAACAAATGTCATCGCTTCGCTAAGCGTTTTATTCATTTTCCAGTTACCTGCAATTATAGGTTTACGCATAAGAAACACCTTCCTAACAATTGGTAAGACATAAAATCTTACTCTATTTCAATTACTAAAAATTGTAAAGCTATTAGACTTATTTATCGTTTAATAATGCTACTCCTGGAAGTTCTTTACCTTCCATAAATTCTAAAGAAGCACCACCACCAGTAGATATGTGGCTCATTTTATCTGCTAAACCGAATTTTTCAGCAGCCGCAGCTGAGTCTCCTCCACCGATAATTGAGTAAGCATCTGAATCTGCTAAAGCTTGTGCTACTCCAATAGTACCTTGTGCAAATTTATCGATTTCAAATACGCCCATTGGTCCATTCCAAATAACTAATTTAGAACTTTTAATTACATCTGCATAAAGAGCAGTTGTTTTCGGTCCAATATCAAGAGCTTCCCAATCTGCAGGAATGCTATCAATATCAACTTCTTGCGTATTAGCATCTTCACCAAATTTGTCAGCAATAATTGCATCGATTGGCATGTAGAATTTAACGCCTTTTGCTTCTGCTTTTTGCATAAACTCATTCGCTAAATCAATTTTATCCTCTTCTAAAAGAGACTTACCAATTTCATAGCCTTTTGCTTTTAAGAATGTATAAGCTAATCCGCCACCAATGATTAAGTTATCAACTTTTTCTAATAAGTTTTCAATTACACCAATTTTATCTCGAACTTTCGCTCCACCGATAATAGCTGTAAATGGACGCTCTGGGTTAGAAAGTGCTTTACCTAAAACATTAATTTCTTTTTCCATTAAGAAACCTGCTACAGCTGGGATATATTTTGCAATACCAGCAGTAGTTGCATGCGCACGGTGAGCAGCACCAAATGCATCATTTACATATACATCCGCTAAAGCAGCAAATTCTTTTGCTAAAGCATCGTCATTTTTCTCTTCACCTGGGTAGAAACGAACGTTTTCTAATAATAAAACATCGCCTTCGTTCATTTTGCTAATTTCTTCTTGAACTTTAGGGCCGTATGCTTCATCAGTTTTAATTACGTTTTTACCTAATTTTTCACTTAAACGTTGAGCAACAGCATTTAAACGTAAATCTTCATTTACTTGTCCTTTTGGACGACCTAAATGAGATGCTAAAATAACTTTTGCTCCGTTTTCTATTAAATACTGAATTGTAGGAAGTGCAGCACGAATACGTGTATCATCTGTTACTTCACCATTTGCCATTGGTACATTAAAATCCACACGGCAAAATACGCGTTTTCCCTTTACATCAATGTCATGTAATGACTTTTTGTTCATAATAGGTGCCTCCAGTACGTTTTTATTCATCCATATTCAATTCCACTTATCGATCCGTCTCATTTTGAAGTCGCATCTATTCTGTGATATTGTCACCGCAATTTTAACAGATTATGTATATCAATTGGAATTTATTTCTAGAGTATTTTTTTATAATGTGTTGGATTCGTGACAAAAGAGGATTTTTATCAAATAAAAGAGGGGAGGAATTTCCCCTCACCCTCATATTAATTTTTATTAAAATTATAGACCTTTTGAAGCGATGTGAGCTACTAAGTCAACTACACGTGTTGAGTAACCAGTTTCATTATCGTACCAAGAAAGGATTTTAACCATGTTGCCTTCCATAGTCATTGTAGATAATGCATCGATTGTAGAAGAGTTTGAGCAACCGTTGTAATCGATTGATACTAATGGCTCTTCAGAATATCCTAAAATACCTTTTAATTCACCTTCAGAAGCAGCTTTAAATGCAGCATTTACTTCTTCAGCAGTAACTTCAGCGTTTAATTCTACTACTAAGTCAACTAAAGATACGTTAGCAGTTGGTACACGTACAGCACCACCGTTTAATTTACCTTTTAATTGAGGTAATACTAATGAAACTGCTTTAGCAGCACCAGTAGTTGTTGGAATCATGCTCATTGCAGCAGCACGTGCACGACGTAAATCTTTATGTGGTAAATCTAGAATTTGTTGGTCATTTGTGTAAGAGTGAACAGTTGTCATCATACCACGTTTGATACCAAATTTTTCGTCTAATACTTTAGCAAATGGAGCTAAACAGTTAGTTGTACAAGAAGCGTTTGAAATTACATTGTGGCTAGCTGCATCGTATTTATCATCATTTACACCCATTACGATCGTGATATCTTCGTTAGAAGCTGGTGCAGAGATAATTACTTTTTTAACTGATCCACCTAAGTGTTTTTCAGCGTCTTTTTTATCTGTGAAACGACCAGTAGATTCAACAACAACCTCTACTCCGTAATCGCTCCAAGGTAAAGCTGCTGGGTCACGCTCAGCGATAACTTTAATTTCGTTACCGTTAACTACGATTGAATCACCGTTTACAGCTACATCAGCGTTTACTGAACCGTGTACTGAATCATATTTTAATAAGTGAGCTAAAGTTTTAGCATCTGTTAAGTCGTTAATTGCTACAACCTCTACGTTTGGGTTGTTTAAGCTTGCGCGGAAAACCATACGTCCGATACGTCCAAATCCATTAATACCAATTTTAGTTGCCATTTTTAATTTCCTCCTTTTAATAGGTAGAAGCTTTTATTATATTTTATTTTAAAGGGAACATCCTTTAATTAACTCTTTTGCTGCTCCTTCGTCTGTGACGAGGATGTTTACATGGCCCTTCTTTAAGAATGATGCCATTGCTTTTGCTTTAGAAGAACCTCCTGCTACAGCAAGCACATAAGGTATTTTCTCCAATTCGTTCAGTTGTAAACCAATTGTTCTTACTCTGTAAACAACTTCACCATTTTCATTAAAGTAATATCCAAATGCCTCTCCTACAGCCTCAGACTCAGTTAGAATTTCTAATTGTTCTGATGAAGACTGCCTTCTTTTAGCCATAGTAAATGCGTCACCAATACCGTGTACTACAATTGAAGAAGATCGAATCAAATTCAGAACCTCTTTTACTCTTGGTTCTTCCATCATTGTTAAATAAGCTTCTTCACTAAGTTCATCTGGCAGGTGAAGTAATCGATAATTACCTTTAGCCATTTCAGCCATTTTTGCACAAATCGTATTCGCTTGATTTCTTACTTCTTCTCCTAAACCGCCTCGTGCTGGAACAAATAAGGGATTTAAGTCTTTAGAGTCATCTTTCATCATTTCGGCTACAGCAGCTAAAGTAGAACCACCGGTAACAGCAACAATATTATTTGTCTCTATTCTTTGGTTTATACAGCCAACAGCTGCTCGACCCATCTCCTTTTTTACCCAGTCCAGTTCGTCACTATCGCCAGAAACTACGATTACTTCTTTAAGATTAAATGTATCTTTTAGCAAGTCTTCAATATTTTTCAAACCGAATAGCTCACGCATTGGTTCTTCTAGGTCTAGAAGTAAGCTTAGTCCTTCATCCGTTAATGTCATACCCGAAGATGCGACATTAATCAGTCTTTGCTCTTTTAATAGGGCAACTTCTGATCTAAGTACTCTTTCTGTTAATCCTACGCTTGCAGACAAGTTTCTTCGACCGATCGGTTGCATAATTCTTATATACTGTAGGATTTGAAATCTTTTTTGGATAACCGGTATTAGATCAGGTAATAATTTTTGTTGTAGCTTTAAAATGTGGTTCATTTTCATCTCCTCTTTCACAGAGTATTCACTTGGGTCCTTTTATGTCCCTCTATGACATATTATGTCCCACTTGTTTTAAAAAAATTACAGCGTTTTTCAACGTTGTTTTTTTTTGAACAAGATTTACTCCAGAAGTGAAATAACCCTGCTACATTTACATTGTAACAGGGTCATTCATTTCTTTCAACTGATAACTACCTATTTATTGCATTTAATATGTCAATCTTATGAATTTTGCCGTATGCAATTGTTCCCCCGTCCATTTGAATAACCGGAATCATCAACTGATATTCCTCTAATAATGCGTCATCAGAATAAATATCAATTTCATTTACTTCTATTTTATATTCCGATTGGGCTAATCGAATTGATTCTTTTGCTTCTTCACATAATCCACAATTCTCTTTTGTATATAAAGTTAACTTAATTGACATCTAATTCTCCTTTAACTAAAGCGCTTTCGTTTTGACGAACCAGGAATTCTAAGTATATCCCTATATTTAGCTACAGTTCTTCTGGAAATCTCCACTCCATGCTTTTGTGCTAATAATTCAACAAGTTTTTGATCTGATAGTGGTTTCTCTTTATTTTCTTCATCTACTAATTGCTTTATGAATACTTGCACACTCGTTGAAGCAAGCTCTTCTCCATCAACACTTACACCTTGATGGAAAAATTTCTTCATTTCAAATAAACCATATGGCGTTTGTACATATTTGTTTTTACAAGTACGACTGATCGTTGATTCATGTAATGAAAGTTCTTCAGCAATCTCTTTTAATGTCAGTGTTTTTAAATTAGCAGGACCTTTTTCAAAAAAAGCAATTTGCTTTCTAAGTATACAATTCATTACAGCTAACATCGTTGATTTTCTTTCTTCTAAGCTTTTCATTAACCAGTTAACTTGTGTGTTTTTATCTTTTAAATAAGTTGAAACTTCCTTCTCATGTTGACCATTTAAAATGGAGGAATATTCACTAAGTACTTTTAAACGTGGCATTATTTTATCATTAATAAGTACAACGAATTCTCCACCTATTTTTTCGACCGATAAATCAGGGGCAACATAATTTACTTGGTCTTGGAAATAATTTAAACCTGGTCTAGGTTGCAACGTCAAAATTAAATCAATTTCCTTTTGTAATTCAGGCAAACTAATCTTAAGTTTTTTTGCAATCTCTTTCCAATTTTTATTAACAAATTGGTCAAAATACAGATCAATGACCTGGTCTGCAATTGTTGTTTCTGCTTCAAGTCCATTTAACTGTATAAGTAAACATTCTTTAACAGATCTTGCTCCAACTCCTGCTGGTTCAAACCTCTGAAGCATTTCAATGCAGATTTGTAACTGAACGAAAGAGATATTCAGTTCTTGAATAAGTTCTTCATCTGACTCCATCAAGAATCCATTTTTATCTAAGTTATAAATTAAATATTTAATAATTCTATATTCCTCAGTCTCAATTTTCAACTCATTTAACTGACTAACAAGTTCCTCTTGTAGCGTTTCTGTTCTTCGAGTGTATAACTCAATTCCTTGTCCGCCTACAGTAGTTTGTTGTTTGATTTTTGAGGAAGGATAATCGTTATAAGGGGTTTCAACTTCAATTAAGGGATTTTCTAATGATTGTTCAGATAAAAAATCCGTAAGCTCTTGGGCATTAAATTGAAGCATTGTAATGGCTTGTCGTAGTTCCTGAGTCATTGCAAGTTTCAATGATTGTTTTTGCATTAAATTCATTTCCATACTACTTCACTCCCTTATACTATTTTACTCTATATTTAACTTTTTCATAGTACTTGACGAATTGTTGTATTAATTAAAAAATGGTGAAACCGTTTACTTTTTCCTGTATAGTAAAAGTATACAACTCTTTATGATGGGGGGCCATTATGAATAGAAAAAATCAAATTTACGAAGTTTTTCTACAAAGTAAGGAGCAAGGTTTTACTGCTATTGAGATCTCACAAAAATTAAATTTAGACAGAGCTAACGTTAGCAGTGATTTAAATAAATTAGTTAAAGAAGGTTCATTGGTTAAAACGAATTCTAGACCTGTAGTTTTTAAACTTCAGTCTCATACTTTACAACAAACTAATCACTTTCAAAACAATCCGGCAAATTCAGAATATAAGTATGAATATTTTTATGAAGAAAACATTAGTTTAAGACCAGCGATTGAAAAAGCAAGGTCGGCGATTCTTTATCCACCAAATGGTATGCACACATTAATACTTGGTGAGACAGGCGTTGGTAAATCTGCTTTTGCAGCTAGAATGCATGACTTCGCAATTCGTTCAAATGTTTTGCGAAAGGATTCTCCCTTCATTATATTTAACTGTGCAGACTACGCTAATAATCCTCAGCTATTATTAGGACAGCTTTTCGGTGTAAGAAAAGGTGCATATACAGGGGCAACTGAACAAAAGGGTTTACTTGAAAAAGCGAATAATGGAATTTTATTTTTAGATGAGGTACATCGTCTTACTCCTGAAGGTCAAGAAATGTTATTTACATTTATTGATTATAAGTTGTATAGACGACTAGGAGAGACTGAAAATGAGCGAACATCAAATGTTTTAATCATTTCGGCTACTACTGAAGACCCTAGTTCAACTTTATTATCTACATTTACACGTCGTATTCCTATGGTCATTACATTACCGGCATTAAGAGATCGAACTTACGATGAAAGATTTACACTCATTAAGCGATTTTTCTCTGAAGAAAGTCTTCGTCTTGGCAAAGAAATCGTTGTAAGTGCCAATACGATTCGTTCTTTCCTATTCTATCCGTGTCAAAATAATATCGGTCAATTGAAAGCCGATATTCAGTTAGCCTGTGCCAAAGCCTATGCAGATTTTATCACTCATAAGCATGACAAAATCCGAATTCATAGCACCGATTTAAACTGGTATGTGAAAGAAGGCTTATTCATTGAAAAAAAGGTAAAGCATTCAATCACACTGCTAAATGAGTATTTCGAATTTTCGCCAACTAAAGGCATAATCAGTAATCCTCAAATGGATCATTCTGCGGATACAATTTATGACCGAATTGATACAAAGTACGAAGAACTTAAACAACGTGGCGTTAACCAGGACGAGTTATCTTTACTAATGGAAAACGATATTGAAAGCTACTTTACGCATTACATTACCTCCATTAATCGAAAACTATCTAGTAAAGAAAATGTCCAAAAAATAATAAAGCCTGAAATCGTCACATTAAGTGAAAAAGTACTAAAACTCGCAGAAGAAAAATTAAATAAGAGATTTAACGAAAAAATACTTGTTGCTCTTAGCTTGCATATACAAACGCTATTACAACGTATTCAGTCAAACAAGAAAATACATCATCCAAATATAACTCAAATTCGAGATCAATATAAAAACGAGTTTTCCGTTTCAATCGAATGTGTAAAAATGATTGAAGATTTTTCAAACGTTTCAATTCCATTTGATGAAGTAGCATTTATTACGATGTTTTTTGTATATGGGAACGAAGATTTTAAAGTGCCTAGTTCAAATGTAAAAGTAATTGTTTTGGCTCATGGTAGCGGAATTGCAAGAGAGATGGCCAATGTAACAAATGAACTGCTAGAAAACGAGGAAGTTATCGGAATTGATATGCCTTTAAGTGAACCACCACAAGATTTCTTAATTCGCGTAAAAGATTATATAAAATCATTAGGTAAATTAAATGGCATTTTACTTTGTATTGATATGGGTTCATTAGCTTATATTGGTGATATTATTGAAGCCGAATTTTCGATCCCTGTACGTGTGATTCAAATGGTAAGTACCGCACATGTAATAGAAGCATCTAGAAAAGCGACATTAGGCTATAGTTTGGACGAACTATACCAAGATGTACGAAACCTAACTACTTTCTTCATCAATTCACATGCAAATAAAACGAAACAACCAGAATTTAATCGTTCAGTCATTTTAACTGCATGTCTGACTGGTCAAGGAAGTGCAATAGCCATTAAAAATATACTAGCGAATAACTTGGTCTATGATAAAGAGATGCTAGAAATCGTTCCAATTAGTCTTTTAAATAAAGAAGAATTACAAAAAATGCTAAATGATATTTCTAAAGAACGAAGTATCGTTTGTATCGTTTCAAATTTTGATATAAGCGTTCCATTCAACACATTCCATTTACAAGATGTATTAAACATGAAGGCTACAAAGAAAATACAGGAATTAATAACATATGAAGAGACGTACTTAAAAATGGCTGAAACATTACAAGAAACGATTTCTTTAAAGGATGCTAAAAAGGTAATCAGTGTGATTAGACGCGCCCTAAATGATATTCAAGTCCAAACAGATAAGTTTTTCAAAAATGAGGATTTGATGGGTATTGTTATTCATATGAGCTGCATGATTGATCGAATTCAAAACTCACAGCCTTTAATTCCGTTTAAAGACAAAGAAGATAAAATAAACAGTGACTATCTGCTATATTTAAAAATAAAAAAAATACTGCAACAAATTGAGGAATCTTGTGACATTATCATACCTGATGATGAAATATGTTATTTAATGGAATTTTATTCTAGAAATGACAAAGAACAAGAGGAGCAGAAAAAAGAAAGCAATTTGTTAAAATAGACTAGAAAAGCCAGTTCTTTCAATTAGAAGGAACTGGCTTTTCTACATTCTATATTAATATTTTACTAACTCTACTCCCTCTGGAAGATTTGAGTTCGTTAAAATATCAAGTTCTGTTAATCGTTCAAAACAATATGAAGTACCATTTTTCAAATGATTATCAACTAATGCAGGATGCACCATAATTTCTACTGACTCTACACCTTTATTTATTCTTTCTTTTATTGTCTCGATATAGTTTGCTGGAATTTCACTACCATAAAAATCAGTTAATAATTGATCAGTAAATGGTTTAATTCCGACTATTTGGCTTTCAGGAGAAACACGGACTGGAAGATCATATTTTTGAGATAGTTTCGCAATAACTGGGTGGAGAATAGGAATCATGTGTACATGGTGATGGCTATCTAGATGCGTAGGCTTCAAACCGAACGAAAGGAACTTTTGAATTTGCGCATCCCATTCCTTTTCTACTTCTTCTACATTAACAACTGGATAATCGTACCAATAACTGTTCTTAAGGAAAACGCCATTTTGATCTACAATTGTTTGTAAATCAGTTAATAATGGCCTGCCCGCTGTTAAGACAAGATGTACACCTAGTCCCAGCGTAGGATGCAATTTTGCTAATTCAATTCCATGCTCCACCGCATACATATTCATCATCATCGTTGCAGAATTCACTATGCCATTCAAATGTGCTTCAATAATACCGAAATTTACACCTTTTGAATATCCGTAATCATCTGCATTTACAATAAGCTTAGTCATTCTTCAATCCCCTTTTCTTCAATTTACTAATTAAAAAGGGATGTCCTCGCACATTCGAGTTACATCCCTCACTTTAATCGATTAAAATGTTAATTCGCTGCTACTTTTTCGTTTTTGAAAAATTGAGGTAAATGCTCTTTGTGCGCTTCTAACATTTCATCTAAAATTTGTTTTGCTAAACTATCAGACCCAACTAGTGGATTAATACACATTGCAAGTAAAGCAGTTTTATAATCGCCAGTTACACCAGCTTCTGCAGCAACTCGCTCAAATGATTTAATTTGTTGAACTAAACCACGTACAGCCACTGGTAAATCTCCCATTGTTAGTGGTTTCGGGCCATCCTTTGTAATGACTGCACTTACTTCAACTGCACAGTCATCTGGTATAGAAGCAATCGCCCCATTATTCATTGTGTTAACAGGTTGAATATCACCTTTATTGTTATATAGAGATGATATTAATCGACATGCAGCATCACTATAATATGCTCCCCCACGCTTTTCTAATTGTGGTGGCTTAATACTTAAATTAGGATCTTTATATAATTCAAATAATGATTCTTCTAATTTTTTTACAACCTCAGCGCGAGTGCCATCTTTTTTCGCAGCCTCTAGTTCTTCCTCTAGCATTACTTTAGATTGATAGTAGTAACGATGATACGGACAAGGAATCGCTCCTAGTGCTTCAATGAAATCTGGATTCCAATCCATTGCCTTAATATTTTGCATCGTCATACTTTCAGTAGGTCGTGCAAACTCACTTACAACACGACTTGTAACATCTTCACCATCTAACAATACTTTCGTTCCGTAAACCATATGATTTAATCCCATAAAATCAATATGGACACGCTCAGGCTCTACACCTAGACCTTTTGCTATATTCATATGAATATGAATTGGTACATTACATAAACCTACCACTTTACGGAAGCTTGTATATCTTAAAATCGCTTCAGTTAAAATGCCCGTAGGATTCGTAAAGTTCACTAACCAAGCATTCGGACAAAGTTCTTCAATATCTTTTACAATATCTAAAATAACTGGAATTGTACGAAGTGCTTTAAACAGACCACCTGGACCATTTGTTTCTTGACCAATGACTCCATACTTTAATGGAATTCGCTCATCTTTCATACGAGCTTCAAGTAAACCTACACGGAACTGAGTAGTAACAAAATCAGCGTCTTTTAGAGCAGCGCGACGATCAAGTGTTAAATGAATTTCCATAGGAACTCCCGCTTTTTCTACCATTCTCTTTGCTAGACTTCCTACGATTTCAAGTTTTTCTCTACCTTCTTCAATATCTACTAACCAAAGCTCCCTAACAGGTAACTCATCATAACGTTTAATAAATCCTTCAATCAATTCTGGAGTATAACTTGAACCGCCACCAATTGTTGCTATTTTAATACCGTTTCTCATCTTCTTCACTCCTTCTATTTAATAGAAGAAAAGTAGTTCGTTCATTCTACAAAACTACTTTTCTAATTTCTCTTATTTGTTTAATTTTTCATGTAAGAAAAGAATTTCCATTACTAAATCTCTCATTGTTAGTGCATTCATTAAATGATCTTGGGCATGAATTAATAAAATACTCAACTGAATATTCTCTCCACGTGCTTCACTTTGAATTAATGATGTTTGTGTATGGTGAGCATGATTTAATTCTACTTTTGCCTCTTCAATCTTACTGTTTGCTTCTTCTAAATTACCCGCTCGAGCAGCTTGCATTGCTTCCATCAATGAGCTTTTTGCGTTTCCTGCGTGTAAGATTAATTGAACTGCTGTTTGCTCGATCGTCATTAAAGTACTCATTTCGTATCCTCCTCAAACTGCGTTACATGGCAGCACTTTGATTATTTGCTGCTTCTCTCATTTTTTTAGCTTCGACTCTTCCTTGCATTGCCACAAATGGTAGATAGATAACCACTGAGATAACTAAGTTAAATGCGGCTAAAGCTGCACCTGTCCAATGTCCACCTGTAATTAACCAACCACCTAAAATTGGCGGAGTTACCCAAGGAATGCTTGTTGTTACAGGATGAACTAATCCAAGGGAAATCGCTGAATATGATATAACTGTTAAGATAATTGGTGTACCTATAAATGGAATTAACCACATTGGATTTAATACGATTGGCAATCCGAAAAGAACTGGTTCATTGATTTGGAATAAACCTGGTGCTCCTCCTAATGCAATCATTTGTTTATTACGTTTTCTATTAATTAAGATCATTGAAATGATTAACCCTATCGTAGCACCTGATCCACCTAAGAAAACAAATGCATCAAAGAATTGGCCAGCCATTACATTGTATTCGCTCCACTTAGTAACACCTTTTGCTGCTAAATCAATATTTTCATTCCCTAAAGCTGTAAATAATGGTGTTGTAATTCCACCTAAAATATTTGGTCCATGTAGGCCAAGCATCCAGAAGAAATGAATGAAGAATGCGATACCGATTGCAAATGGTAATGAGTCAGCAGCATTTGTTAATGGTTTAACAAGCACTGAGCTTAACCAATCATTAAAATATACTCCATCAGATAAATATAATCGGAATAACAAACCAACAATTGCTATTACCAAAATTGTTAACATACCTGGTAACAGTTTCGCAAATGCTTTAGAAACCGCTGGTGGTACACCATCAGGTAATTTAATGACTAATTTTTTCACTTTAGATAAGCGGACAAAAATTTCTGTTGCGATAATTGCGACGATTATTCCAGTAAATAGTGCAGTTGAATTAGTATATGTTGAGTTTACTAATCCCCAAACACTACCAGTAGCTGTTTTTCCATTTTCTAATGTAACTGTCACTGTATTTAAAGTTTGTGGCACTAGCACAAAATATGATGCTAACGCTACAAGCATTGCTTCGAATCCCTCATCTCCATATGAGCGAGCCAATTTATATGCAATCCCTACAACTGCAAACACAGTCATAAATGCGAATGTTCCCCACCAAATGTCTCCACCTAGTGTCTTCCAATTTAGTCCAAAAAGTGCTTCCATCATCTTGTCGTAGCCTTTTATCGCTCCGCCTAGATTATTAAATAAAACTGCAAACGAACCTACCATTGTAATGGCAATCATACCGATTAACGCATCACGTATTGCTAACAAATGACGTTGGTTACCGAACTTTGCTGCAGCTGGCATTATATATCTTTCTACAAAATTTATCATTTTTTAAGGCTCCTTTTTGTTAATAATTCATGCAACAATAAATGCTATTTTTTTAAGCTAAGAGCTAATTCTAAAACAGCTTCACCGTTCATCAGTCCATAATGTACTGGATTGATCACATCAACTGGGATTCCTTTTGGCTCTGCAACTTTTTTCATCTCTGAAGCTAAATATCTTACTTGTGGCCCTAATAAAAGAACATCGGCTTTATCTAAATTTTCTTTTGCAGCATCACCTGATACTGCCCAAATTTTCGCTTCAATTCCTTTTGCTTTTGCTGCATCCTCCATTTTAGTTACTAGTAAACTAGTAGACATCCCTGCTGAACAAGCTAATAAAATATTCATTATAATTCCTCCAGTATCAGTTAATGTGTAGCGCTTACAATCTTTAGTAAGGAACTACCAATTTTTTTATTTTGTACACTCTTTATATAGCAAATGGCGTGCCAACTTTTACTTACTTATTTAAAAATATTTATTTTTAGCTGAAAGTCGTTGTCCTACAAGGATTTAAAATATTAATGGTTTTTTCTAAACCTTACAAGGCTGCAGCTTAATTTTCTTAGTGTGTTGTATAAAATTGATAATTTTTCTAAAAATGAATTAGTGTGTTAACTTCACGTTAGTGTGTTGCAAAATAGACACACAAATAATTTAGTGTTTTAAAACTCTATTGAATTCTTCTTAAATTATATACTTTTATAGAACAAAAAAGTGATGTAGAGCTTGTCTACACCACTTTTTGTTTATTTTGAGATTTTCTCATGCAAGTATATAATCTCTTCCACTAAGTCCCTTGTTGTAAGAGTGTTCATTAAATGATCTTGTGCATGCACTAAAAGAATATTAATTTGATAGTGTTGCCCGCCCGCTTCACTTTGTATAAGTGAAGTTTGGGAATGATGAGCCAGCCTAAGTTCAACATTAGCTTCGCTTACTTTCTTACGAGCTTCCTCAAACTCCCCCTCTCGAGCTTTGTACATCGCTTCCATTAATAAACTTTTAGCATTACCTGAATGTAATATAAGCTGAAATGCAATTTGTTCATTGTTTGTGTCGGTAGGCATCTGCACTCTTCTCCTTTACATTCTATTAAACATTTAATGAGTTACTGCTCGTAGTTTCCGTTGATCTTTTAGCTTCCATTCTTTCTGCAACTACTACGAATGGCAAGTAAATAATAACAGAGATTACGGCGTTAACTAACGATAAAACTGCTCCGCTCCAATGACCACCCGTTGCTAAATATCCGCCAATAACCGGTGGAGTTACCCATGGAATAGTTGAAACAACTGGGAATACGATATGCGATTGAACAGCTAAATAAGAAATAATTGTTAATACAATTGGAGTAAGGATAAATGGTACTAACCATACTGGATTTAATACAATCGGTAAACCGAAAATGATTGGTTCATTAATATTAAATAATCCAGGAGGTGTGCCTAAAGCAATCATCTGTTTATGACGTCTACGGTTAACGATAAACATTGCAATAATTAAACCAATTGTTGTTCCTGATCCACCCATATACACGAATGCATCTAAGAATGGTCCTGCTAAAACTGAGTACTTATCTAAATCAGTAACTCCTTTTGCGTATAAGTCAATATTATGATTTCCTAAACTTGTTAATAATGGTGTCGTAATACCACCTAAAATATTCGGACCATGTAGTCCTAGTGCCCAGAAGAAATGAACAAAGAATGCAATTGCAACTGCAAATCCTAATGAATCAGCTGCATCAGTTAATGGTTTTACAAGAACTGAGTTTAACCAATCATTAAAGTATACTCCATCAGATAAATACAATCTGAATAATAAACCAACTAAAGCTACAATGAAGATTGTTAGCATACCTGGTAATAGTTTTGCAAACGCTTTCGATACTGCTGGTGGAACACCATCAGGTAATTTAATAACTAATTGCTTTACTCTAGCTAATCGTACAAAAATTTCAGTTGCAACAATCGCTACGATAATACCTGTAAATAAAGCTGTTGAGTTTAATGAATTCCAGCTAATAAATCCCCAAGCACTACCTGTAGCTGTTTTGCCTCCGTCTAATGTAACAGAAACTGCAGCTAATGATTGTGGAACAAGTACAAAATAACATGCTAATGCAACAAGCATAGCTTCAAAACCTTCATCGCCATAAGAACGTGCTAATTTATAGGCAATCCCTACAACTGCAAACACGGTCATAAATGCAAAAGTTCCCCACCAAATATCGCCGCCTAATGTTTTCCAGTTAGCACCGAAGACAGTTTCCATCATGTGATCGTAGCCGTGGATTGCTCCACCTAGATTATTAATTAAAGTCGCAAATGCTCCGATCATCGTAATTGCAATCATACCAATTAACGCATCACGGATAGCTAGCAAATGACGTTGATTTCCAAACTTCGCTGCTGCAGGCATTATATACTTTTCAGCAAAACGCATCATTCTGATACACCTTCTTTTCTCTCTAAATTTTTAATACCCCGTTTTATTTTTTCAAATTTAAAGCCATTTCTAACACAGCTTCACCATTCATCAATCCATAATGTACCGGATTAATAGTATCTACTGGAATCCCCTTAGGTTCAGCCAGCTTCTTCATCTCTGAGGCAAGATAACGAACCTGTGGTCCAAGTAGTAATACATCCGCTTTAGCTAAATTTTCTTTCGCTTCATCACCAGCAACAGCCCATATGTTGGCCTGAATCCCTTTTGCCTTTGCTGCTTGTTCCATCTTCGTGACCAGTAAACTAGTTGACATACCTGCTGAACATACTAATAGAATATTCATTCTCCACCTCCTACAAAATTTACCCAGCCATTGTAGCGCTTACATTTTTACAAATAATGACAAAAGAATTACGCGATACAAGGACAAGTTTTTTAATCAATTTAAATATTGCAAAATCTGTGCCAATTTTCTAAAAAATCTATTTATTTTAAAACCCAATAAAAAAACCTTGAGAAATCAAGGTTTTTAAAACTAATCATTTTTATTAAATTTTAGTGTTTCATTTGTGTGTAGCCATAAATCGTACTGTGTTAGCTAAAAGATAGTAGTGTGTTGGCGAATTAATGCGAAACACCCTAATTAAACCGAAAGTGTGTTATACTACAACACATTAAAATTATTCTTCAACTGTTAAATGAGACTTACAAAATTCAAATACTTCTTTCTCTTCATCTTCTTCCAAATCAAAATCTAAATAACTATTTGATTCAACCTCAAACAAGTCATATTTTATTAATCTAGACTCTTCACCATTTACACCAAAAAGTGCTTTTATGTATATTCCTTTTTCATTATATAATTCATCATCTTCTGGTACATCAATATAAAGAATAAATTCATATCGCTCCCCTTCAATGATGCCAAATGGATCTTTTATTTCTTCTACAGTGTATTCTGCAATAGTTAACACAAAAACATTCCCTTCAATATTAATATGTACTATTATACACAAAGAAATGAACAAAAAGAAAGACGCCTGCCGCAGCAGACGTCTTGATGCGTTTGAGGCGAGAGACCGGGCGGCCACATCCGCGCGTTTAGCTTGCGCATATCTCTCGTCTTACTCAAATTAGCTCATCGCAATAAGTAATATAACATATATTTTTGAAAAATGGTAGAGGAAAAAAATTCAAGCTATTTAAAACCCCATGCCAAATCTTTTAGAATCACGCGACACTATTATCCTTAGTATTGTTTTGGCTTTAAACATCCTCAATTTTATATACAGAATTTAATGATTTTTAGGTCGATACAGTATTTTTTCTTCTTAGTTGTTGAGTATAGTTTATATGTTTCTGTGAATTTTAGTTCTCTTTCCATTTCTTCTTTATTGAATTTTGCTAGTTCCTCAAAAAACCATGAATTTATATCCATTTTGAAGGCCTCCTTTTTCTTACTTTAAATATATGACAGTAAGGTAAGGGAACCCATTCTTCATTGGATGGAGTTTTGATACATCTTTAGTTGTAGGTTAGAAGGAGTAATCGAATAGGGGATTTTTCCTTAAAAAAAGGATTCTTTAAAAACTAATTAACCTTTATACAGACTGTGATTCATATCGATATACAGAACATAAAAGATTTTATCAACCATTTTACCAATAATTCTAGATGGTAGTGGGTTACAGTTTGGATATAATCTAATTACCATATACTTATGACTCGCCCTTTTTCTAAAACCTGATTGATCGAATGCTTCATTGTATTTGACGGTAGTTTTAATAGGAATAAACTCAAACCCTATACTTTTTGGTCGATTAGCTATTATTGTATATTCTTCATCCGATAAAGCATATATTCTATCCATTAATTGCGCTTTATGTACTAATGTAAACTTCTGATTTTTAAATGAATAGTTATTATTGCTAGTAATAAAAGAGAAATTAAACTTTAGATGAGTTGGTTTGAACTTTTCCAACTCTTCTTTTAATGTTCCATTTTCTTTTTGCTTTTTAAAATTCAATCCACCAATTTTTTGTTGTCTACTCAATTTTATTCACCTTCTAACACTTCATCCTCAAAGTACTTTTTGATGAATTCTTTTTCGATAACTTTATTTTCAGGTGTCAATGTCCAAGTAATTTGTTCATTTGTCATTTTACATAATTGCCATGTAGAATACTTCCCATAATAATTAAACACCGACTCTAACACATTTTTAGTTAATTCACTTTTTTGTACAAATTTAAATACAGAAATATCTTCATTTTTAGGTTTAAAAGGGATTCCAGTTTTATATTTCTGAAAAATTTCATAAACCCTAGGAACTACTGGACCTTCTTCATATGCAAATATTTCATCAGCAAATAATTCTTCACCTGCATATGCTAGGTGTGTTCCTTGCGCATAATAGAGTAACGATTGTAATTTGAATGGAGTCAGAAATTCACTATCATATTCTTTCATAAGTTCATTATTTTTCATTAAAAACCATTTCGCTACGCCTAAGGCAGAAATTGTCATTAGTCTCTCCTCTAATGTTATATATGCCATTTTTTCACTCCTTTTCCTTGATCACATTAACTTTATAGTTTCTCAAATATAGGATTTTAGATTTATCGAATGATTGGAACATTATGATAGACAAAAAGTATTATTTATACTTCTTCTTTATTTGTAAGTTTTTTTAGTTTGATTTTTTCATATTACTTGAAGTGTTTTTTTGATAAACATGATGGAGTTCAACGCGTGGTAAATTAATTTGTAGAGTACTAAATAGCAATCTTTGCATTTGGTTAGAAAGTTTATAGTTTTGAATTTGATTCTCAACTTGTTTTTATATTATTTAAGCGCGCTCGACAGGATTCGAACCTGCGACACACGGTACCGGAAACCGATGCTCTATCCACTGAGCTACGAACGCATATTATATAAAGGGTAAATAAGTATTTTGTATTGTCGCCCCAATCTCAGTAAGCTTATGCAAGGAGCAGCTCGATTGGTGCGCTGATGTTTCTCTTTGGAGCTTATTCGATCGTGCTCTATCCACTGAGCTACGAACGCATATTTATTAAAGGTAAAAGATGTATTTTGTAATTCCCGCCCCAATCTCAGAATGCTTATGCAAGTAGTGGCTCGATTGGTGCGCTGATGTTTCGCTACGAAGCTTATTCGGACGTGCTCTATCCACTGAGCTACGAACGCATATTTTATAAGGGTAGATAAGTATATTGTATTGGTCGCCCCAATCTCAGAAAGCTTAAGCAAGTAGCGGCTCGATTCGTTGTTCAGCAGAAACAAGTTCACTCTGGCCCCACCCTTGCCTCAGAATGTAATTGCAAGTAGTGGCTCGGCAAGTGCGCTTGAAGTAGATTCATGGATGCTTATTCAATCGTGCTTTATCCACTGAGCTACGAGCGTTTTATTTCTTATAAAGCTACATGATGTATTTTGTATTGGTTAGTCCTAGGTCAATTATATCTTTAGAAAGTTCTGACTGCAATGTTTTAGGTCTGTTTTCGGGTATGAAAATATTCTAAGAATATGAAAAGAAGAAGATGTGCTTTTGGTGCATCCTCTTCTTTGGTTACTATTTTATAGGTTTTCACCGTTTGTTTTGATAACTTGTTGGTACCAGTAAAAGCTTTTTTTCTTGAGTCTTTTTAATGTACCTTTTCCTTCGTTATCTTTGTCTACGTATATATATCCGTAGCGTTTTTTCATTTCACCGGTTCCTGCACTTACTAGATCGATTGGTCCCCAGCTTGTGTAGCCAATGATTTCGACGCCGTCTTGGATTGCTTCTGACATTTCTTTAAAGTGTGAGTTTAAATAGTCGATTCGGTAGTCGTCATTAATTGAATCGTTGTCTTCAATTATATCAATTGCTCCTAGGCCATTTTCCACAATAAATAATGGTTTTTGGTAACGATCGTACAATAGATTACATGTTATTCGTAATCCTTTAGGATCGATTTGCCATCCCCACTCTGAGGCTTTTAAATATGGATTTTTTATGGAGGCAAAGATATTTCCTTCAGTTAATTGACTTAATACTTCCGGATCAGTACTAGTGCAACGACTTGCATAATAACTGAAACCAATATAGTCCACCGTGTTATTTTTTAATAGCTCTTCATCATCTTTTTCCATTACTATATGTAAATCATTTTCTCTGAAATATCGTTTAGCATACCCTGGGTATTCCCCTCTTGATTGAACATCAATGAAAAAGTAGGATTCTCGGTCTTTATCGATTGAGTTCCATACATCGTTTGGATGACAAGTATAAGGATAGGTTGCACCTGCTGCTAGCATACAGCCCATTTGGCTATTTGGAATAATTTCATGACATGCTTTTACAGCTAAAGCACTAGCTACAAGTTGATGATGTGCCGCTTGGTAAAGAACTTGGTCTTTATCCTCACCTTCTTTAAGAATAATCCCTGCTCCAATAAAAGGTGCATGTAATAGCATGTTTATTTCATTAAATGTCATCCAATACTTAACTTTGTTTTTATATCTTTCAAAGATTGTTCTTGTATACTTCTCATAAAAGTTGATCATTTCTCTATTTTTCCAACTACCGTATTTCTCTACTAAATGGACTGGTACATCAAAATGGCAAGTCGTGACAACTGGTTCAATATTATATTTTAATAGCTCATCAAAAACATCATCATAGAATTGGAGACCCTCTGCATTTGGTAATTCTTCATCTCCGTTAGGAAAAATCCTTGCCCATGCAATTGATAACCTTAAACATTTAAATCCCATTTCCGCAAACAGTGCAATATCTTCTTTATAACGATGGTAAAAATCAATTGCTTCATGTGAAGGATAGTATACTCCCTCTTTTAATGTTAAAGAGTCTATATTCCCTAACATAAACGAAAATCGTTCTTTACCAGTCGGTAATAAATCTACAGTCGTTAACCCTTTACCACCTTTTAAGTAAGCACCCTCTGCTTGGTTTGCTGCAATTGCACCACCCCAAAGAAAATTTGTTGGAAATGCGGAATGTAACTTATTCAATTTGGCTCTCCTCCTCTAGTAACTTTGTCTACTTTAACTCGATCGTATTTTCTAAGAAGCATTCCTGAAGAAATTGAATTATACTTAAAAAAATCCTTTTAGAATCATTTCTATATCTAGTCCTACCTCTCCTGCTCTTCGTAGTTTATTAGAATTTATACTACTCAAAAGAAAAACTAAATAAAGTTACGTTTAATAATAGGAAAAGTCGTTAATGATGTTGAAGTATTAGATAATCAGTATGTTATAAAAGGTCAATTGTTTTTAGGTAAAAGAATACATAAATAAAGCATCTCTTTTATTTGACCTTTTCTGACCTTAAAGGTATTATTGTATTAATCAATCTTTTGTTTTAAACAAGGAGGAGAAAAAATGAATTTAATCCCTACAGTTATTGAACAAACAAGTCGTGGTGAGCGTGCGTATGATATTTACTCTCGTCTTTTAAAAGACCGCATCATCATGTTAGGTAGTGCAATCGATGATAACGTAGCTAACTCGATCGTGTCACAACTTTTATTTTTAGCAGCAGAAGATCCAGATAAGGATATTTCATTATACATTAATAGCCCAGGAGGAAGTATTACTGCTGGTATGGCTATTTATGATACGATGAATTTCATTAAGCCTCAAGTATCTACAATTTGTATTGGTATGGCAGCTTCAATGGGTGCTTTCTTATTATCTGCTGGTGAAAAAGGTAAGAGATATGCTCTTCCGAATGCAGAAGTTATGATTCACCAACCATTAGGTGGTGCTCAAGGTCAAGCTACTGAAATCGAAATTGCAGCTAAACGTATCCTGTTCTTACGCGATAAATTAAACAAAATTCTTGCTGATCGTACTGGTCAACCATTAGATACGATTGAGCGTGATACTGAGCGTGATAACTTTATGACTGCAGACCGTGCTTTAGAATACGGATTAATCGATAAAGTAATTTCTAATACTGCAGCTATTAAATAATAATTAAAAAACTAGTCGTGATTTTCCGGCTAGTTTTTTTGTATAAAAAAATTGGACATCCACCTAAGCGAATGTCCAATATCATTAAATTTCTTCTCCAATAAAGTCCATTACTGCTTCCATTGCTTCAACTTCATCGTCACCAGTAACAGTAATTACTATTTCTTCTCCATGTGGTACAGCAAGACTCATAACGCCCATAATACTTTTTACGTTCACTTGTTTACCTTTATATGCTAGTAATACTTCTGAACGAAATCTTGTAGCGACTTGAACAAATTGTGCCGCTGGACGAGCCTGTATTCCAGTTTCTAATAGTACTCTCCCTTTTTTCTCAATCATTTTTTTACCTCTTAACTTATTTATTTTATTTTTATTGGTTCCCCAGCTCTTAGCTTATCAGCAATTTCATCAATTTTACGTAAACGATGATTAATTCCGGATTTGCTAATTGCACCGCTAGAAACCATTTCTCCTAATTCTTTTAATGTTACATCCTCATACGCTACTCTAAGCTCAGCAATTTCACGGAGTTTTGGTGGTAATATATCTAAACCGACGGAGCTTTGGATATAACGAATATTTTCGATTTGTCTGAAGGCTGCGCTAATTGTTTTATTTAAGTTCGCAGTTTCACAATTTACTAGACGATTAACACTGTTTCTCATATCTCTTACAATACGGATATCTTCAAACCTTAATAAGGCTGAATGAGCACCAGCAATGTTTAAAAACTCAGTGATTTTTTCTGCTTCCTTTAAATAAGTGATATAGCCTTTTCGCCTCTCTAATGTCTTCGCATTTAACCCGAATTCATTCATTAGACGGCAAATTTCTTCTGTATGCTCTTTATAAAGCGAAAAAATTTCTAAGTGATATGAAGATGTTTCTGGATTATTCACTGAACCACCAGCTAGAAAAGCACCTCTTAAGTAGGAGCGTTTGCAACACTTCTTTTCAATTAGTTCTTTTGCTATTTCATTCGTAAAAGTAAACCCTTCGCCTGTTATATAAAGATCATTTAAAATATGCTTAGCTTCTTCTTTTATTCGAACAATATAGACATTGTTCTTTTTAAGACGCATTTTTTTACGAACGAGTAATTCAACGTCCACATCATAAACACGTTTAATTAATACATATATTCTTCTAGCAATAGCTGCATTTTCAGTAACTACATCTACAATAAATTGGCGATTTGCAAATGATAATGAACCGTTCATACGAATTAAAGAAGACAGTTCCGATTTTGAACAACAATCTTTAATTTCTATTGTTGTTAACTCTTTTTTCGTTTCTGATGCAAAGGACATTTGAATCACCCCCTCCTTCGAACACTAAATATTTTTCATTATTCTTTTATTTTAGTCGGGATAAGGTCACATAAAATTTCTGCTAACTTTACAGTATCATGCCTGATTACATTATCATCATATTTAACGATTGACTTATGAACGACTTCTAGTTTTAAAGCATTTAGCTCATCCAAATCCGGTTTTACTTGTTGAGCATGTTCTTCTTTATAAAGTTCTAAAATGTTCTTTGGCATTGTACCTTCATTTACGATAATTGTATCGATAAAGCTTGAGTCTAAGTGTTCATACAAAGCTTTTACGTGATCACTAGCCGTATAATACAATGTCTCACCAGCTTGAGTCATAACATTACATACATATACTTTTTTAGCTTTTGAGGCTACAACTGCCTTCCCAATTTTAGTAACTAATAGATTTGGTAGAATACTCGTGTATAAGCTACCTGGTCCAATTACAATTAAATCTGCTCGTTCTATTTCATCAATGGCTTCTTTTAAAGGTTCAACATTACTTGGAGCTAAAAATACTCTCTTAATTTTTTTACCTGAATACGGGATTTTAGATTCACCCGAAACAATTGTGCCATCTTCTAGTTCCGCTTTTAATACAACACTTTGGTTAGCAGCAGGAATAACTTTCCCTCTTACATTTAATACTCTTCTCATTTCAATGATTGCACGATAAAAATCGCCTGTAATGGCAGTCATTGCACTTAACATTAAATTCCCAAGTGAGTGTCCAGAAAGGTCTCCAGATGTAGCAAATCGATGTTGGAATAATTCTTCCAACATCGGTTCCACATCAGATAATGCGGCCAATACATTTCTTACATCACCAGGGGGTGGAATTTTTAATTCATCACGTAATCGTCCAGAACTTCCACCGTCATCTGCGACAGTTACAATTGCGGTAATATCAACGGGATGTTTTTTCAACCCACGAACTAAAACAGATAAACCCGTTCCGCCTCCAATTATTACTATTTTCGAACGTTGGCTAACCATTACTTATGGCTCCTTTTTTCAACATCTCGATGGCTAATATTCGTATCATATTGGTCCTTATAGTAGTTAGCTAAATACTCCGCTAGAGTAACAGAGCGATGCTGTCCACCTGTACATCCAATCGCAATTATTAACTGACGTTTACCTTCTCTTTTGTATTGGGGTAACATAAAACTAATTAAGTCAATTAATTTCAGCATGAACTCAGTTGTCTCATTAAATTTAAGTACATAAGAGGAGACCTCTTCATCTAAGCCTGTTAGTGGACGCATTGATTCAATATAAAATGGGTTTGGTAAAAAGCGTACATCAAAAACTAAATCCGCATCAATCGGTATGCCATACTTAAAACCGAATGACTGAATATTTACTGAAAAACCTTCTTGCTCATTTTCTCTAAACTGTTTTATTATTTTTTCTCTTAATGTTTTAGGTTTTAAATCTGAAGTATCATAAATTAATTGTGCACGTCCTTTTACTTCCGCTAAAAGTGTGCGTTCCATCTCAATTCCTTTTAACGGAGAACCAGTTGGAGAAAGTGGATGTGAACGACGCGTTTCTTTATAGCGAGTAACAAGAGCAGCATTCGTTGCATCTAAAAATAATATTTGAGGGATGATCGAAGGAGTAGACATTAATTGATCTAACGAATTCCCTAATTGATCAAAGAATTCTCTTCCTCGTAAATCCATTACAAGAGCAACTTTATCCGTTGTATTATGATCTGGGTCCTTTAATAGCTCTACAAATTTTGGAAGTAAAGCCGGAGGAAGATTGTCAACACAGAAATAACCGATATCTTCTAACGCTTGAACAACAACAGTCTTTCCAGCACCTGACATTCCAGTTATTATAACCATTTTCACATGTGATTTTGCAGGCATTTAATTCAACCCTTTCTATGAATTTAGGTTAACTAGGATTTAATCGATATCTTAATAATTCAAAATCTGGCGTATATACAAAGGTACCATGCAAGATTTCTGTACCCTGAAGTAAATAATCAATAATGTGATAATCACCTTCAGCCATAGGAAGTTTCTTCACTTCATCTATTGCATGCCAGCGAAGAATGCCTTCTTCACATTCATCTTGATTTTGACCATCATACTCGGTAGCCAAAAATGAGAACATCATCCACTCATTCACTACCTTAGCATCTTCTTCTATAATAATTGTAAAAACACCTTTTAATTTTGGGTTTTTTAAGTAAACACCTGTTTCTTCACGATATTCTCGTACAACTGCTTCTCTAATATTTTCACCTGGCTCCATCTTGCCGCCGGGTGCAACCCACCAGTTTCTTCTAGGTTTTTGTAGCAAGAGGATATTATTTTCATTTAACAAAACACAATGTGTAACTCTTTGCATTTTTTATACCTCACTTACAATTTCGACTTGCAGTTGGTTGAAACTGCCCAATCTATATTATACCGTTTAACCTGTCTAACAACAACTTGTTAGGAGCAGGAATTAGGGGCGGAAAAGCTCTAGAATTTGGAAATAATTTCAAGAATTGGATATAGTGTTGGGGAACTAAATTTACACAAAAAAAGGGAACATGGACAAGCGCATATCCATGTTCCTATATATATTAGGGGGCTCTCTGGTTATTAAATATATTACAGTATCTATGTTTCAGTAGAGTTACACCCTAATTACATGTAAGTTTCAGAATATTACAATTGTATACACAATTCAAATAAATTGGCAACAATGGTATTTTAATGGTAGATTACTTCGTTTTAGCTAACTCTTCCATTAATTCTTCAATATAATGTTGTACTGCTTGAGCAGCAATACTTCCGTCTCCTGTAGCTGTTACAACTTGACGTAATGTTTTTTCACGAACATCACCTGCAGCAAAGATTCCTGCTACTTTTGTTTCCATTACATCATTTGTTTCGATATATCCATTTTCATTCGTAATGCCTAAGCTTAAGAATGGTTTTGTTAATGGAAGCATTCCGATATAAATAAATACTCCATCTGTTTTAAATTCAGATTCTTCTCCATTTTGAGTATCAACAAGTGTTACGCTACTAACTTTACCGTCAGTTCCGTTAACCTCCTTGATTGTTGAATTCCAAACGAATGAAATTTTTTCATTTGCAAATGCACGGTCTTGAAGAATTTTTTGAGCACGTAATTGATCACGGCGGTGTACGATTGTAACTTTAGAAGCGTAGCGAGTTAAATATACGCCTTCTTCAACTGCTGAGTCTCCTCCACCAATGACAACTAATTCTTTATCTTTAAAGAATGCTCCATCACAAACAGCACAGTAAGATACACCGCGTCCGCCTAGTTCTTGTTCACCCGGAACGCCAATTTTCTTGTACTCTGCACCAGTAGTAATAATAACTGCACGTGTTTTATATTCTTTTTTACCAGCAACGATCGTTTTGTATTCTTTGCCGTCGATAATTTCTTTTATGTCTCCATAAGCGTATTCAGCACCAAATTTTTTCGCGTGGTCAAACATTTTATTTGATAAATCAGGACCTAAAATACTATCAAACCCTGGATAATTTTCAATTTCTTCAGTATTTGCCATTTGTCCACCAGGAATACCACGTTCCATCATTAATGTAGAAAGATTAGCACGAGATGTATATACAGCTGCAGTCATCCCTGCAGGACCAGCTCCAATGATTATAACATCATAAATTTTTTCTTCCATTTCTTAATCACTCCTTGTACTTTTATGGCTAATTGCCCTAGTTCATTTAACTACCACTATCCTAATACGCGACAACATAAAACAACAAATCATATGCTCATAATATAGAAAACTCGTTGATTGACGAGCCTTTATACTTAATCTCTTGTGAAATAAAGAAAGCTTGCTTAACACCATCTGGTATTAAAACAAGCTTCGAATGGCGCTGATGCCTTTATTTAATAAATAGGTAGAGATATTATAGTTTGCTGCAATTTTCTTTTGTGATACACGTTTTACTTCATTTTCAACAAGATAATGTGTAGCAGCTAATAAAACTTCTTCATTTACAGGTAACTCTTTATATTTTAAAGTAAGTTCACAAATCGAGAAAAACCATAACTGAAGATGATTACGAAGAATGATATATTCTTCTTCCCAAGTTGCTTGAACTTTTTTCGCTCCATTAATCGCAATATTTAAGGATGGATGAGGCTCTAAATAGCACATATTATTCAGAAGAACTTGTTCTAATTGCTCATCGATTCCAATATTTTCTAACGGTTCGATATCTTGAAGGATTGAACTAAACTTTTGTTCGTAATAATACTCCTTCATGAAATAGATTAATCCCCATCTTTCACTATTGGAATTAGAGTGTTTTGCTTGATACTCAGTTTCCGCCATTAACTGCTCGATTTCGTTCGATGAATGCTTTTTATCAGCCCATGGTGCTAATTCTTCATGCTCTTCAAACTCATTTGACATTTCTTGATTCCAAATGCGCTCGGCAATCGCAATTCGTCCTGAACGATAAGCTGCATCACATAACATATAATAAAATTGAATTTCACGATCAGGTCTTTCCATATAAAGTAAGTTAAATAATTTATATGCTTCTTCATACTTTTTGAATTGATAAAAAAGTACTCCAAGCTTATGACGGTGCTCTTCAGAGATCGGAACGATATTTGATAAGCCTTCAAGATAAACATGAGCAGCTTCTTGTTCATTTAAGATCCTTTTTAGCATCGTTAAATGAATTAACGCTGATAAATTGCCTGGATTTTGTTCTAAAACATACTCCAATACTCTTTCAGCTTCATCGTGATGTCCTAAATGAAGCTCTACTAAAGCTAAATTATTGTATGCTGGCCAAAATTCTTGATATTTATCAACAATGCTCAGTAAAGTGGATTTAGCTGATTTCCAATCATGATTTGCTAAATAGCTAGTAACTCTCTCTTGAAGTACTAGTAAATCATCATTAATACTTAAATCATCATCCTCTTCACTATGAATGATGTCTAAATAATCTTCTAGCTCTTCTAATTGTTCTTCATCTGTTCCAATTTCTAAATACTTTTGAGCATAAAGATTTGCTTTTTGAAATAACCCTAACTCAAAAAATGCAAATGCTAATAAATAATATACATCCTCATTAGTTGGATATTTATCTAAAATATATTCTAAAATAGTAATCGTAGTTTGATATTGATGTAATGATAAAAGCTTCCTAGAAATATCAACAAGAACAGTTTGATTTTCTTCATTTTCAGCAGCTTTTTTCAAGTAATAAATCGCTTGCTCAGTATCGTTACTATTATAAGCTTTCATACCCTTTTCGTAGAAATAATCTTTCGGTAACGAGAACGAAACGACATTATGAAATTGATTTGTTTGATTCCCCAAATTTTCTGACATTCGATCCTCCAGTTTTTCCAGCTTATCACAGTATATCACACAAAAAGAGGAAATAGTCGCCGTCCAAATTATAAGAATTTTAAACGAACGTACAATTTCCACATTATCTAAATAAAGTTGTCAAAGTATTATTCTAACCGAAAAAAAAAATAATGGAAACCACTTTTTTAAAGAGTTTCAGATTGTGACAAAGAAATAACAACCATAGGATTACCTCCAACAAAAGCACCAGCTGGAACATCTTTATTCACTAGTGTTGCGGCTGAAATTTTTGCGCCGTCGCCAATTGTGACACCAGGCAAGATCGTCGTATTTGCACCAACTAACACATTATTACCAATAATGACTTCCCCTAATCGGTATTCATTAATTAAATATTCATGCGCTAAGATTGTCGTATTATAGCCTATTATCGAATTTCTACCTACCGAGATTAACTCAGGGAACATTAAATCCGGTGTCACTTTAAATGCAAAGGATGTAAAATCTCCAACCTTCATTCCTATTAGATTCCTATACATCCAGTTTTTCAATCTAAAGAATGGGACGTATCGGGCTAATTCAATTACAAAAACATTTCGAAATGTTTTCCAAAACGAAACGGTCTTGTACAATTGCCAAAGTGAATTCTCACCCTCAATTGGATAGCGTTTCGTTTTTCTCAATGCTCTTCAATTCCCAGAATCGATAAGATATCACTCATCTTCTCAAGCATAAAATCAGGTTTATACGTTGCTAAAAATTCTTTCCCTTTTAATGACCAAGCAACACCCGCTGTTTCCGTTCCAGCATTTTTACCACCTTCAATATCATGGTAATTATCACCTACCATTAAACTCTCTTCAGGGATCGAATTAAGTTTTTTTAGAGCTAATTGAATTGGCTCTGGATGTGGCTTTGCATTTTGGACATCATCGATTGTAACAACTATGTCAAAAAATTGCTTTAACCGACCGAAGCTTAAGCCCATCTCAACTACATTTCTCGCTTTTGTAGTTACAATTCCAATTTTGTAGCCTAATCTGTGTAAAGTCTCAATCGTTTCATAAACTGTTTCATACTCTTCAACAAATTCATCATGCATTTCCATATTAAAACGGCGGTATTCAGAAATTAACTCATCAACTCTGCCTTCATCTACTGTAGAAAAAGACTCAGTTAACGTCGGACCCATAAAAGGAATAACGTGTTCACGTTTATATTGGTCAGGATAAAATTTATTTAAAGTATGCAAAAATGAAGCAATAATTAATTCATTTGTATTGATTAAAGTACCGTCTAAATCAAATAATATCGTATTTATTTTCATAGATATTTCCTTTCTATTTCACATCAACGTTTAAACTTGATTCAGTTTTCCTTCCTACTTTTCCTACTACTCTTGCAACTATACATGTAACAATTAGAGCGACTAAGAAACGAATTAAGAATAAATATAAAACTGGAATACCTAAAGGAATAAAGATAAGCGTATCTTCTACCACAGCATGACAAGCTACTAAAAATAAGAAAACGAGATATAAATCACGTTTCGAAACACCATCTTCTTTTACAGCTTGAATCATAACACCAGCTCCAAAAGCTAATCCAAAAAACAATCCCGCAGCTAAAGTAACTCCAGCTTTTGCTTCAACACCAATAAGTTTAGTAAAAGGCGATAATGCTTTAGTTATATAATTCATCCATCCAAAATCTTTTGCTATTTGAATCACTAGCATTAATGGAATAACTATTTTAACAAGGTTTAACACACCCATTAATGACGAAACGAATGCAGTATAAACTATTTCCCATCCTGATTGATTAGCCGCTTCTGCAACTTCAATGCCTTTATGAACAATTTCTGTTCCACCAGACCAAAGAAAATGGATACAAATAGCAGATAATATTGCAAATCCTATCCTTACTAAAACAACAAATGATGCTCTAACCCCTACAGCAGTTGCTACAGTCGTTTCAACAAATAGATTATGAGAAAAACTTAACATAACAGCAAGGATCAATGCTTCCTTAACAGTTAAATCCATAGGTAGCATAGCCCCAAGTGCAGCATATAAGTTTAAAACATTACCTAACACTAATACTAATGCTGCATCTCCCTTTAAACCAATAAAACTCATTAATGGTTCAAGCAAATTAACAAACCAGTCCATTAGTGCTGTTTCCTTAATAATCGTTAAAATGAAAGAAATAGGGAAAATGATTTTCCCTATTTTCCAAGAAGTTTGTAAACCAACTAGTAAGCCTCTCTTTAAAGTTTCCACCGTGTTCACCACTCCTGCTTTACAAACTTAAGCATCTAAATATCGTTCATTTGATAATCCTTTAGCTCTACGATAAACAAGAATGATAATTGAGAGGATAATTATGACTACTGATATAAACTGAGCCATTCTAATATTATGTGTTAACATTAAGCTGTCTGTTCTTAAACCTTCAATAAAGAAACGTCCAACTGAGTACCAAATTAAATAAGTTAAAAACATTTCTCCACGTCTTAAATTCACTCTTCTTAAAATAAGTAAGAAGATAATTCCTAGTAAGCTCCACAGTGATTCATATAAAAATGTTGGATGATAATATGTTCCATCAATATACATTTGATTAATAATCCATGTAGGTAAATGAAGACTTTCTAAAAACGATCTAGTTACTGGTCCACCATGAGCCTCTTGGTTCATAAAATTTCCCCAGCGTCCTAACATTTGTCCTACTAAAATACTTGGTGCTGCAATATCTGCAAGCTTCCAAAATGAAATTCCTCTTTTCTTTGCAAAGAAATAACTAGCAATAAATGCACCAATTAAACCACCATGAATTGCTAATCCACCATGCCAAATTGCTGGAATTTCACTTACATGCTTAGAATAATAGTCTAACTCAAAGAGTACATAGTATATTCTAGCCCCTATAATTGCTGAAGGTAGAGCTACTAAAATTAAATCTAAGAATGTATCATCTGGTATACCGCGTCGTTTACTTTCACGAATTGCCAACCATAACCCTAAAACAACACCTAGTCCAATCAATACCCCATACCACTTTATTGAAAGTGGACCTAAATGTAAAAAAACTTTATTTAATGGCTGAATATTTGATTCCATTCCAATTTCCCCACTTTATCTTTAAATTAAATCACTTACGTTATTACCACCTTGAATTACCTTTTCCAAACGGTCCGCAAATTGCTGTGCCGCATTTACACCCATATTTTTCAAACGGAAATTCATAGCTGCTACTTCAATAATAACTGCTAAATTTCGTCCAGGACGAACCGGCAATGTAATCTTCGAAATACTTGTATCTAATATTTTTAGTTTTTCATCATCAAGACCAACTCGATCATAGACTTTTTGTGAGTCCCATGTCTCTAAGTCGATGTTTAGCGTAATACGTTTGTAATTTCTTACAGATCCTGCTCCAAAAAGAGTCATTACATTGATAATTCCTAATCCGCGAATTTCCAATAAATGCTCAATTAATTCGGGCGAAGAACCGATAAGCGTATCTTCATCAGTTTGACGAATCTCAACTGAATCATCCGCTACTAAACGATGGCCACGCTTTACTAGTTCAAGAGCAGTCTCACTTTTACCAACTCCACTTTTACCAGTGATTAATACCCCTACCCCATAAATATCAACTAGTACACCATGCAATGCTGTAGTTGGAGCAAGTTTTGCCTCTAAATAGCTCGTTAGTCTACTATACATCTTAGTCGTTTTACTATTTGATAGTAGTATAGGTACACCAGTTTCTTCACCTGCTTCAATTAGTTCCGCTGGTATCTCTAATCCTCGTGTAACAATTATACAAGGCGTATCGTCAGCACAAAGCTTTCTTAATCGATCATGCTTTTCTTCATCAGTTAAACTATGATAAAAAGTTAATTCCGTTTTCCCTAGTATTTGCACTCTATCCGATGGATAGTAAGTAAAAAAACCAGCAACCTCTATTCCAGGGCGAGATAAATCAGTAGTGTTAATCGATTTATTCAAACCCGCACTTCCACTAATAACCTCTAATTTAAAATACTCAACTAAATTCTTTGTACGTAATTTAGCCATACAAGCCTCCTAAGGATTAATAATTATGTACTATCTTTCATATTGTACCATTTTTAAACTTTGTGGGAAAATGTCGATAAGCTAATAACTGCACGCAAAAAATTAAAAATTATTAATTTAAAAATGAAACTGTGATCAGTGGGATTTAACAAATTACAAATCAGTTTTAGCATTATATCAACAAAAACCAGTCATTTATCAACGGAGTTCAAAATTTTTTCAAAATTATTCACATTTTGTTCGTCTTACCGTAATGAGAATTTTAGGATTTCTAACCGTATTTTTGTTCATATTTCTGACACATTTTAATAAATGCAAAAAAGAGACTCTCAAAAGTAATTGAACTTAAGAGACTCCCATTTTTAGCGTTGACTATTCTTATTTTTGTTTTTTGAGCCAAATATAAAGTATTGAATTAACATACTGAATGTACTAATTAAAATTGATGCAATAATAGCTGTTCCAAAACCATTTACCCTAAGTGCATCCCCTAGTAAATAATCAGTAATCTCTAGCGTAAAAGCATTAATTATAAATAGGAATAAGCCCATTGTAAAAATGGTCACTGGTAAAGTTATTAAAATTAAGACCGGACGAATGATTGTATTTAAGATTGATAATACTAACGCTGCAATTATAGCTGTTGCAACATTCTTCACATAAAAATCTGGTTGTAGAAATCCGGCTACTACAATAAAAACTAAGCTATTAATAGCTAGTGAAAATAACCATCTCATTTAAATCACGTCACCTTCTTTTGGAACAACAAATATCCAAATTAAATATACAAATAGAAGTGCTCCAAATCCTATAAAAAATAATATAACAAAAAGTAACCTTATTAATGTACTATCTAGATTAAAATACTTTCCTAATCCGCCACATACTCCTGCAAGCATAGAATCTTTTGAAGATCGATATAGTTTTTTCACGGGAAATCTCCTCTCTATCGATAAGTCCTCATTTTTATATTCACAAATTTTTCTATTTCATTATTTATTCTATGTTAAAACATTAAAGAAATGTGGACTACTTTTCAAGTAAAAGCAACTACTTAAAAAAACCTAACTAAAAACAAATACAAAGAAAAAGGAGTTTCCTCCCATTCTTTGTATCACGTTTTTACTTTAATTTTGTCTTCAGGATTCCATCAAAGCCATTCGTTTTTCCATTCTAGCTTTGTCACGTTCTAATACAACCTTTAAATACTTACCTGTATGAGACGCTTCGACTTTACATAATTGTTCAGGTGTTCCAGTTGCTACAATCGTTCCACCTTTGTCTCCGCCTTCTGGACCTAAATCAATAAGATAGTCTGCCGCTTTAATAACATCTAAATTATGTTCGATTACAAGCACAGTATCTCCATTATCTACTAGTCTTTGTAAAACAACTAATAATCGAGCGATATCATCAACATGAAGCCCAGTTGTAGGTTCATCTAATATATATAAAGTCTTTCCGTTTGTACGTTTATGAAGCTCAGAAGCTAGTTTTACACGCTGAGCTTCCCCACCTGATAAAGTCGTAGCAGGTTGACCTAATGTAATATATCCTAAACCTACATCAAATAACGTTTGAAGTTTACGTTTAATCTTTGGAATATTTTCAAAGAATGAAACTGCATCCTCAACAGTCATATTTAAAACTTCTGAGATTGATTTATCTTTATATTTAACTTCTAATGTTTCTCTATTATATCGTTTACCATGACAAATTTCACATGGTACATATACATCAGGTAAGAAATGCATTTCTATTTTAATTATCCCATCGCCACGACAAGCTTCACATCTACCGCCTTTAACGTTAAAGCTAAAGCGACCTTTTTTATAACCACGTACTTTCGACTCATTCGTAGCTGCGTACACATCACGAATATCATCAAATACGCCAGTATAAGTAGCAGGATTTGAACGTGGAGTACGACCAATTGGTGATTGATCAATATCAATAACCTTTTCTAATTGTTCAATCCCTTTAATCTCTTTATGCTCACCTGGACGCACTTTTGTACCATTTAACTTTTGAGCTAATGATTTATATAAAATTTCATTAATTAATGTACTTTTTCCTGAACCTGATACACCTGTTACAGCAACGAATGTACCTAATGGGAAAGAAGTCGATACATTTTTTAAATTGTTTTCTTTTGCTCCAACAATCTTTATTTGACGTCCGTCACCTTTTCTACGTTCAAGTGGAACTGGAATAAACTTCTCACCGGATAAATACTTTCCAGTTAACGAGTTTTTATCATGCATTACTTCACTTGGAGTACCTTGTGAAATGACCTGCCCACCGTGAATACCAGCTCCTGGTCCGATATCAATTAAGTAATCTGCTGCTAACATTGTATCTTCATCATGTTCAACAACTATTAATGTATTTCCGATATCTCTCATATTTAATAATGTTGAGATTAATCGATCATTATCACGTTGGTGTAGTCCGATTGACGGTTCATCTAAAATATATAATACGCCTGTTAATCTCGAACCAATTTGAGTTGCTAAACGAATTCGTTGAGCTTCTCCACCTGATAAAGTACCCGCCGCTCGGTTCAGTGTTAAATAATCTAAACCTACATTAACTAAAAAGCCGATACGCTCACTAATTTCTCGAAGAATTAGATTTGCTATTTGTTCCTGCTTTGGAGTCAATTCAAGTGTCCTAAAGAAGTCGAATCCTTCCTTAACTGACATTCGAGTTACTTCACCAACATGTAAACCACCGATAAATACTGCAAGAGCTTCTTGTCTTAAACGATGCCCTTTACAAGTTGGACAATTTTGTTGTGCCATGTATTTTTCCATTTGCTCACGAATAAAATCTGAAGATGTTTCCTTATAACGTCTTTCAACATTTGAAATAACACCTTCAAATTGAATCATCGCTTCACGCACATGACCTTGTTCATTATCATATTTAAAATAAATTTGTTCTCCATTACTACCATAAAGAATTTTATCTTGTTGATCTTTTGGGATGTCTTTAAATGGAATATCCATATTAATTCCATAATGGTTACATACACTTTCAAGCAACTGAGGATAATACATTGAGCTAATTGATTCCCAAGGTGCAATCGCATTCTCTCTAAGCGTCAATTCCTCATTTGGGATTACTAAGCTTAAATCAACTTCTAATTTCGTCCCTAATCCATCACATGAATGACAAGCACCAAATGGGCTATTAAACGAGAACATTCGTGGTTCTAACTCACCAATCGAGAACCCACAAATAGGACATGCATGATGCTCGCTAAAAAGAAGCTCTTCTTCACCAATAACATCTATAATTACTCGACCTTCACCTAGCTTTAATGCCGTCTCAAGCGAATCAGCTAAACGCGTAGCTACTCCATCTTTTACAACAATACGGTCAATTACAACTTCAATTGAATGCTTCTTATTTTTCTCTAATTCTATTTCATCAGATACATCGTATAGCTCACCATCAACTCGAACACGAACAAAACCTTGCTTTTTAATATCTTCAAACACTTTTACATGTGTACCTTTACGACCAGATATAACAGGAGCAAGTACTTGGATTTTCGTGCGTTCAGGATATTCCATTACACGGTCTACCATTTGTTCCACTGTTTGAGAAGTAATTTCGATGCCATGATTTGGACAAATTGGCGTACCAATTCGAGCATATAAAAGGCGTAAATAGTCGTAAATCTCTGTTACAGTACCAACTGTCGAACGAGGATTTCGGCTTGTAGTTTTCTGATCAATCGAAATCGCAGGTGATAATCCTTCAATTGAATCAACATCCGGCTTATCCATTTGCCCTAAAAATTGACGAGCATAGGCAGATAGTGATTCCACATATCTGCGTTGACCTTCAGCATAAATCGTATCAAATGCTAGAGAGGACTTACCTGATCCAGATAAACCAGTTACAACAACTAATTGATTACGAGGGATCGTTACATCGATATTTTTTAAGTTATGCGCTCTGGCCCCTTTAATAATAATTTCATTCATACTTTTCAAGTTCTTCACCTCTCAGACTTCAATTCTAATATTAAGTCACGAAGTTCTGTTGCTCGTTCAAAGTCAAGCGCCTTCGCTGCGTCTTTCATTTCCATTTCAATTGATTGGATAAATAGGTGACGCTCTTTTTTGTTCATTTTCTTATATTTAGCACTAATGTCATTTTCGTAAACTTCTTCATCCTCAGCAACAGCAGTAGCTCGAATCACATCACGTACTTGTTTTATAATCGTTTTAGGCGTAATGCCATGTTTTTGGTTATATTCTTCTTGAATCTCACGACGGCGCATTGTTTCATTAATAGCTATATTCATCGAGTTCGTCATTTTATCAGCATACATAATAACGTGACCATTTGAATTCCTTGCTGCTCGACCAATTGTTTGGATTAACGATCGTTCTGAACGTAAGAATCCCTCTTTATCTGCATCTAAAATAACGACTAAAGAAACCTCAGGAATATCAATCCCTTCACGTAAAAGGTTAATTCCAATCAATACATCATATTTCCCTAAACGTAGATCACGAATAATTTCAATTCGTTCAAGCGTTTTAATTTCAGAATGTAGGTAGTTAACTTTAATACCAATTTCTTTTAAATAATCTGTTAAGTCTTCAGACATTTTCTTCGTAAGAGTAGTAATTAGTACTCTCTCATTTTTAGCAATACGATTTCGTATTTCATCAATAAGATCATCGATTTGACCTTCAATCGGTCGTACATCAATCGTTGGATCTAACAGACCCGTTGGACGAATGATTTGCTCTACTTTTTCTGGGCACAATTCTAACTCGTATGGTCCAGGCGTAGCAGTGACATAAATTGTTTGTTGAACTTTTTCTTCAAACTCAGCAAATTTTAAAGGTCGATTATCCAATGCTGAAGGCAAACGGAATCCATGATCTACTAGTACTTGCTTTCTCGCTTGGTCTCCGTTAAACATTCCTCGAATTTGCGGAACTGTAACATGTGACTCATCAATAACCATTAAGAAATCTTCCGGAAAATAATCTAATAATGTATAAGGAGTTGAACCCGCTGGTCTAAGAGTCAGATGACGGGAATAGTTTTCAATACCTGAACAAAATCCCATCTCATTCATCATCTCAAGATCATATCTAGTACGTTGCTCCAGTCTTTGAGCTTCAAGTAATTTACCGTTTTCTCTCATAACCTTTAAACGTTCTTCCAGCTCAAGTTCAATATTTTTAATCGCAACTTTCATTTTTTCTTCACGTGTAACGAAGTGGGATGCAGGGAAAATTGCAACGTGGTCACGATCACCTAAAATCTCACCCGTTAATGCATCAACTTCTCTAATTCTCTCAATTTCATCACCAAAAAACTCCACACGAATACAGTGTTCATCACGTGAAGCTGGAAAAATTTCTACAACGTCTCCACGAACTCGGAATGTACCACGAGAGAAGTCAATATCATTACGTGCATACTGAATATCTACTAGTTTATGTAATAATTCGTCCCTACTAATTTCCATACCAATACGAAGAGAACAAACTAATTCACGATATTCTTCCGGAGAACCTAAACCGTAAATACAAGAAACACTCGCTACGATAATGACATCCTTACGTTCAAAAAGGGAGGAAGTCGCAGAGTGACGCAATTTATCAATCTCATCATTAATACTTGAATCTTTCTCAATATAAGTATCCGTTTGAGGTACATAAGCTTCTGGCTGAAAGTAATCATAGTAACTTACAAAATACTCAACTGCATTATTAGGAAAAAAATCTTTTAATTCACTATATAATTGTCCAGCTAATGTTTTATTGTGAGCAAATACTAATGTAGGTTTTCCTATTTCCTTAATTACATTTGAAATGGTAAACGTTTTTCCCGTACCCGTCGCACCTAATAAAACTTGATGCTCTTTACCATTTTTGACCCCATCTACAAGTTGCTTAATCGCATTTGGCTGGTCACCTTGAGGTGAATAATTAGAAACTACCTCGAAATTCTGCTCCATCTTCCCCGCCTCCATTTCCAAAACATACCTATCCTTCTATTTTACCACAAAATTTCAAAAATCAATCAAAAACAGAACAAACGTACTTTAAAATTTAATAGTTCTTTCATATTATCGATGTGCAAGTCCGAAATCAAGTAATGAAACTAGAACGTATATTCTTTAGAAATCAAATTGAACGATGAAAGTTGCTATCACAAAAATTGAACCTAGTGGTTTATCAACAAAAATCAAAGCTATATCAACAAATCTCAGTACTTTATCAACAAAAATAATGACTATATCAATAAAGTTCACAACTTTATCAACAAAAGACATAATTTGTTCGTATTACTTCATTCATGCTGTAAATAAGAAGAAGCTGTCTCATTACTTATGAGACAGCTCCTTATCCAAACACTATTTCGTTAAAAAATCATAAACTTGTAATTTTTTTAATGCTTTACTAGAATTATCTTTTACATTTTTGACATCAATTTTGCCTTCATAAATAATATGTCCGTTCGATAAATCAGCGATTAATAATTTTTTATTTATCTCTTTTTGATTTTCATCATTAGATGTAAATGCATATAATTTCCCATTAAAGATTTTATAATTAGAAGGGTCATTGCTCAATTTAGAAATTAATAATGCTTCACCTTCGACTTTCTTGTCGTTTAAATTATACTTTAAAATCGATAAACCTTTATCATCCTGATTTACAAAATAAAGGTTGCCATTATCAATTAATTCATTACTCTGCTTTACCTGTTCCTTTTGCTCTTTCGATAAATTTAAAGCTTCATTTTTACCAGTTTCTAAATTAAATAAAACAAGTTCGCTATTAATTTCTTCAGACGTTGTTTCACCATTCTCTTGGGTGATGTCCTTTAAATTTGCTTTTTTGTATATAGCGTATTTAGAAGGAACTGTTGGATCTGATTCTTGTATTATATTTTGAATTTCAGTATGAGTATGATTATTTGGGTCATTTGTGGATTTACTGATTACTGTTTGATTAACAATTTTCTTTTGATTTACATTAATTCTATAAACCACATTTTCATTTTGATCAACGTATGCTCCTGAATTTGTATTCTTATATGTTTTATTTTGAGAAGTAGTAACAACTATATCTTTTCCAATTAATTGCACGTCTTGTACAGAGATATAAGAGAAGTTTTCTTCTCCCGGAATATCAAGTTTAAATGTATAACGATCTTTACTTTGACGATCAAGACCATCTATATACAATTTAAAATGATTATTTTTATCTGTGTAAGCACCATCCAGTCTTCCACCTTTTACATTAGCATACCATGCAAAATCTTTATCAATATAAAATTGAGAAGAAGAAGAATCTTTTCCGCGCATGAAGTTTCTTTCTTCTTTTTGCAAATCACTTAATTTCTTTAAATCATAGTGGTCATTATTCAGATCACTAAGTATAGAATTACTATTATATTCGCTTCCAGCAGTAGTAATACTTAACCCTCTATTTCCGTCCTGGCCATATCCAGCGTTAATCATTAAATCTTTAACGTATTTTGAGTCTCCTTTTTCAGTCTTCAAGTAAAATTTAGGTAACTTACTTTCTGACATAGCTACTTTAGTAAAAAACGTACCAATACTAATTGTCGTTACAACAGCTATTATTGCCAAATTACGATATCGCTTCATTATGAACTCCTCCTTACACCGAAACTTTGTTTTTTAATAAATATTTACTAAATAAGATTGAAATTGTAATGATGATTGCAAAAAGACCTAATTCCATATAAATGACTTCGCTTGGATAAAATGAGAAATCATTTCCAATAATATAGTTTTGAATAATCGCTGGTGAAAATAATAAAACTGCAATCCCCATCGCATATAAAATTCCAAATAATATGCCTTTCCATCGATAACTACGTTCTAATAATATGAATGTGAATAGGGTAAACACTAGTCCCATTCCAACAAGATATCTAAAAATGAAATCTACAAGATTATTCGGTAAAACCATTACAAAAATATTAGGGCTCATAAACAGGTCAACAGTACTCATTTTCCCTAAAAGTTCAGTTGGAACTATACTTTGGAATACTTTTATTTCTATTGGTATAAGTATTAATTGAAATGCGAGTAAACTTAAAACCATAAGTAAGATCGTAGTTGCTTTAGCAAAGTAAATTGTCATTCTTGAAGTTGGTAGCATAAATAAGCGGTAAATAAATGTGTTTTTTCCGAAATAATCTCTATACCAAATAATAAACACATAAAACATCATTAACGCTATGCATATTAAGATTGGGCCAATAAATAATGGATGATTAACAACATGGTTAAAGTTTAGTAACCCACTTGAAGCGATAAACTCTTGGGTTGCTTTTACTGAGCTTGCGTAATTTGCTTCATTAGCTTGCTCCATATAGGCAGACTTTACGGCAAACAAACTTGCAAACTGTGAAATAGCTACTATAATTAATAACCCTATATATAATTTAACCAATCGATTCACTTCAAAATTCACTAGTTTTAAATATCGATTCATGAATGATACACCTCTCTCATTACGTCCATCACTGACTTACCTTCTTCTAATCGTAACTCTTCAGTATAAAACTCTTTAAGAATTTCCCCATTATCTAATAAAACGACCTTATCGATTAAGTGCTCAATATCACTAATTTCATGTGTTGTTATGATCACGCCTCGATCTTCAATTAAGTGACTCGTAAACACTTTTGCAATTTGCTCTCTACTAAACATATCGATTCCAGAAAAAGGCTCATCCATTAGAACATAATCTACATCTAACCCTAAACCGAATAGTAAATTGGCTTTTGCGGCATTACCTTTTGAAAGTTCACCTAGTTTTTCATCTTCTTTTAAACGGAAAAATCCAAGTAATTCTTTAGCACGTTCTTCGTTCCAATTTACATAAAAATCCTTCATAAACTGCATTGCTTCACCAACTGTAAAACTTGGAAGCATTGTAAGTGTATCTGGAATAAACGTGATATTCTCATACATCGAATGATTCATCTTCTTATCATCTATTAAAATTTCACCGCGATCAATTGGCGTGATTCCCATAATTGCTTTCATCGTTGTGGACTTCCCCACACCATTAATACCTATTAAACATGTTATTTCTCCTTTATTTGCAGTGAAGGAAATATCACGTAATACATTTTTTCGACCAAATTTTTTTGAAACATTTTTTACTTGAATCATTTAAGCCCCTCCTTTCTTTTCTTCTTTTATCTTTTGTTCATAGTTTTGCTTAACCATTGTAAGTAATTCTTCTACCGGGACATTAATTACTTTAATTGAATCTACGAATTCATTTACAGCTTCCATAATCAGTTCATTTCTTACACCATTTAACACTTGTATATCTGTCGTAATTTTACTAGGGAAATTTCGTTCAGTCGTAATCAATCCTTGTTCCTCCATTTCCTTGTATGCTTTTTGTACAGTATTTGGATTTATATTAAATTGAACAGCTAATTCTCTTCTTGATGGTATTTCTTGACCGGCTTCTAATAGTCTTTTTGCAATTTGCTGTTTAAAATGCCTAACAACCTGTAGATAAACTGGTTCACGGTTATTCACTATAAATTCCATCAATCCACCTCCTCGTTCTTAATACAATTTAAATAGTATGTGTGTGTACTACATAGTTCATACACATACTACATGACTACGTGTATTACTCAATTAATACACCTTATACGTGTACTATACACGTAATACACTAAAGATGTCAAACACAAAAATAAAAATACTAGACTTCATTGTACCGTTCCAATCAGTCTAGTATTTTTAAATACACTTTTTTAAATTAGTTTTTTTCGATCCTTTCTAACAACTAAAAAGTAAAAAAATATACTTGGCCAAGGAAATTGGATTATTCCTAATAAGCCCCATAACCACGCCGAACGATTTCTCTTTTTAGCTTTTGTAAAAAGCATGATACTTTGAGTTATTAAAACGATAAATACTAAAACTAAAATAATGATATTCCTCATTGTCCATTCCATACTAACTCCACTCACTTTCGATTTTCTTTTTATCTCGTTTAAAAATAATTGGTAGTGCAATAAATCCTAAACCTTGAAAAATAACGATACTTACTGGTACTTTTTGCGCTATGAGAAGTATACTTACAAACAAACTGCATGCCACACAAATGAACAGAACTAGTTCTTTTAAAAAAATGGTTTTCTTTTTTTCCTGATGCATTTGAAGTTTTTCTGTAATCGTACTGATTGATGGCTCATGAATATCCACTAATTCATCAAACTGTTTCAGTGCCGATACTATTTCTTCTTTATCCATTTTGCACTAACTCCTTTCGTAATTCCTTCATCCCATTATGGATTCTTGATTTAACCGTTCCTTCACGAATTCCCATCATATTTCCAATTTCTTCGTTTGTATACCCATAGTAATGTTTTAATAAAATAGCTGTTCGTACATCAGATTTAAGTTTTTCAAAGCCTTCCATAATATCACTCCACTCAAATCCTTTATAAGATAGCTGCCAATTTAAGGAACGTGATAATTCTTCTGCCTCATTTTTCTGCCAAAACCACTCACGCTTCTTCCTTCTTTGTTGATCTAAATAAAGTCTAGTAGCGATCGTCATTAACCATGTTGAAAATTTTGATTGACCGTTGTACTTCTTTATATTGTCATATCCTTTCAGCATCGTATCTTGCACTAAATCTTCTGCTGTTTGCTGATTTAACGTCATCTTTAATACGTATTTATATAAAAAGGAGTAATGGATTTGAAAGAGTTTAGCGAAGGCTTCTTGGTCACCTTGCTGAGCATGTTTTATTATTTCTTGTTCATCTAAATCAACCATTTCTTCCTCCTTTCTACCTTGCTTATACAATTTTTGTTTCATTTCATTTGTTATACGATTAGGTTCTGCAAATCGTTCATTTTTCTTTTATTTTTTTTCAAATTTAAAATAGCTTGTACAAAAAAAGACTGCCCTCATATGACAGTCTAGCTTGCTCCTTTACATAAAAAAAGAGCAAAGCACATTCGGCTTTACTCTTCACTCTTATAAACTTATACCGGACGTTCAATCGTAAACATTTCCCCAACTTTAGCATAATCATTTCCTGCTAAACGGCTGATTGCTTTTAAACCATTCGCATCAATACGTCCGTTTTCATAAATTTCATCTTCTATATGAAAATGAACGACTTTTCCAATAAGTAAATCACACGCTTCATTATCTTTACCTAACGGAATTGCTTGTTCTAAAACACATTCCATTCTAATTTTCGATTCTTTTACTCCTGGCACTGAAACCTTTACACTTGCAACTGGAGTAAGTCCCGCTAATTCGACCTCACTCTCTGTTGGTGGTAGTGCAGCTGCTGTTTTATTAATCGCTTCTACATTTGATTCATCAACTATATGAACGACGAATTCTTTTTTCTCGATCGCATTTCTAGCTGTATCCTTTTGTTTACCGTTTTGTCGTTGAACAGATACAGAAATCATCGGTGGATTAGATGTGACAATGTTGAAATAACTAAATGGTGCTCCGTTTAATACATTTTCATTTGATTCAGTTGTTACAAAAGCAATTGGTCTTGGGATAATCCCACCAATTAAGAATTTATAATTATCACGATCACTTAAATCTGCTGGAGAAAAAGACTTCATCATTTTTGGTTACCCCTTAAAAGTTATTTTTGTACCAATCAGTTGCTGCTTCAATTTCAGATCTTGTTAAGCTATGACCCATGTTTTCCCAATGAGTAACGACTTCTGCACCAGCACTATCTAACAACGATGCTAGTTCTTCTGTTTCTTGTGGCAAACAGATCGGATCGTTTTTACCTGCTCCAATAAAGACTGACACTTCTTTCATTTTAGGTAATTCTAAATCACGAATTGGTACCATTGGATGTAATAGCATAGCGCCTTTAAATACATTTTCATAATGGAACAGTAGACTACCAGCAATGTTAGCACCATTTGAATAACCAATCGCAATAATATTATTTAAATCAAATCCATGTTCTGAAGAAGCTGATTCAATAAAGTCCTTCAATTCTTTTGTACGGAAAACTAAATCTTCCATATCAAATACCCCTTCAGCTAATCTCTTGAAAAAACGAGGCATTCCATTTTCACTCACATTTCCTCTAACAGATAAAACTGAAGCTTCATCATCAATCATACCCGCAATAGGTAATAGATCATGTTCGTTCCCACCAGTACCATGCAGTAATAAAAATGTTGGCTTAGAAGGATTACTTCCTTTAATAAATACGTGTTTCATCATTATTCTCCTTTCACTTCTCTGATAATTATCGGTTGTAGATGATTTTCGATTGTTTCACGATTAGGTTCCTGCCATTTTGGAAGCATTAGCTGTTCTCCTAAATGGTCTTTTTCCTCATCAATCATAAATCCAGGTGGATCAGTTGCGATTTCAAATAGTAATCCACCATTTTCACGAAAATAGATTGCATTAAAGTAATTTCGATCTTTTATTTCAGTTACTCCATATTGATGGTCATGTATCTTATGCTGCCATTTTACATGTTCTTCATCGTTACTAGCTCTCCATGCAATATGATGGACAGTTCCTACTCCCATAGCTCCTCTTCCTACTGCTGCTAATTCGATATCAATAATATTTCCAATAGCTCCAGCAGCCTTAAAGCGTAAATAATTTCCATCTTGGCCTAAACTTTCTAATTCCATAACGTTTTCCAATAGCTCTGCTGTTTTATGAGGTGCACCAGAATATAAAACTGCTCCACCAAACCCTTTAATCGCTACATCCTTAGTAACTCCATTAAACTCCCAAGTATTTTCTGTACCCTCTTCTCTTTCAACTAATTCAAGCTGTAGGCCGTGAAAGTCTTCAAATTGTAGAAATGTTTCTCCAAATCGACTAACTTTATTTGTATTAATATTAAAAGAAGCTAAACGAGTTTCCCAAAAAGCCATCGAGTTAGCTGGGATTAAGAATGTTGTTTTCCCTACTTGACCACTTCCAACTTTTCCTCTGTATGCATTTGCCCAAGGGAAAAACGTTATAATAGTCCCTGGTTCAGCGCCCTCATTTCCAAAATAAAAGTGATACGTACCTGGATCATCAAAATTAATTGTTTTTTTCACAAAACGTAATCCTAAAATCCCCGCATAAAAGTCCATATTTTCCTGTGGGTCACCAACTATGGCTGTAATATGATGTATTCCTTTCATTTTTTCCATTAACTCTCCTCCATTTCACTTTATTTATTTAATTTCCTTAATAAGTTAAGTAATTGTAATTGTTCTTCTTCAGTCAATTTGCTGAATTGAACTTGTTGAAACTCCTCTTGTGTAGGAACAATTTCTTCATACATTTTTTGACCCAAATCTGTTAAAGAGAGGTATTTGTTTTTCCATTCTACTTCTCTTTTTATCCACTGGAGCTCTTCCATTTTCTTTAATAAATGCGTTACATTTCCTTTTGTAACAACTAATTTATCTGCTAATTCTTGCTGAGTAAGACGCTTATTTCTACCCACGTGAACAATGACATCAAATTGAGCAGTCGTCAGTCCCCATTTTTTCAATTGAGTATTTGATTCTCTAACATTTTTAAGATAAAAACGCGCTAATCGAAACCAAAGTAAAACTGCTAAATTTTTTGATTTACTTGTAGAAGATTCATTATGACTATTTAACATTTTTGCACCTCTTTGATCGATCTTGTTATCAGTTTAATACTAAACTGATAAATTAGCAAGTAAATGGTTTTGGCTAATTTTGTTTTCATAAATAAACTTTTAAGCGCTTTATTACACTATTTCTTTCAACATATATAAATTCCCTTTAATTTCCTTCTTTTATTCTTTTTATAATTTTTGATGATATAATTATGTTTAATTTTTACTAACTAGAAAGAAAGGTATAATATATGAAAAAACGACTACTAAAAATAATTGTAAGTATTGTCATTTTGTTTCTTGTCTTATACGGGTTGTATAAACTAATGAACGCAAGATCTTTTCAACTATTTGGGGGATTAACTAACGAGGTACATACAAACCAAAAAGTAGTGGCTCTTACATTTGATGACGGTCCAACTAAAAATGTTGATCAAATTCTACCTCTTCTAGACCAATATAATGCGAAAGCTACCTTTTTTCTAATCGGCAATGAAATTAAAAAGAATCCAGAGGAAGCTAAAAAAATCGTAGATGCAGGACAACAAGTTGGTAACCATACATACTCTCATAACAGAATGGTGCTAAAATCACCTTCCTACATTAAAAGCGAAATTGAAAAAACAGACAAATTAATCCGCAAAGCAGGCTATAAAGGTGAAATCGACTTCCGTCCTCCGAATGGAAAAAAACTATTTGGTTTACCGTATTACTTGCATAAGCATCATCGAGATACAATTACGTGGAATATAGAACCAGATACTTTTTACACGAATACCGAAGACAAATTGAATTATGTAAAGAAAAATATTAAACCAGGTTCAATTATTTTAATTCATCCGATGTATGATAAAACTGGTAAAGAATTGGCGACAATTAAAGGGATTTTAGATTTACTATCTAATGAAGGATATAAGTTTGTCACGGTGAATGAACTTCAGAAACTAAAAGACAAGTAGCATTTTGCAACTTGTCTTTTTTTTAACATTTATCCTCAACTAGGTCTGATTTAATATAAAAATTTGTTCTTACACAATAGATAAAGATTCCTAATGCTGTGCCAAGCGTATTTAAGATTAAATCATCGATATCACAAGATCTATAATTGTAACCTAAGAATAATCCAGCTATCCCTTGAGTTAATTCAATTACTAAGCTTAAAGAAAAACCAATTAAAATCGTTTTACGTTTCATAATCTTCGGAAAGAGAATCGGCCATGCTAATCCAAATGGAATAAATAATAAAATATTTCCACCAATTTGTTTTAGAGCAATTGTAAATGAGCCACTCCTTATAATATCTACTACTCCCTTAAAGGGAACAAAATTGTTTAAATCACCTAATCTGTCTTCAATCATGATTTGTATTAAATATTTTTGATAGGGAAATGGAAACAAAGTTAAATCAATGAGGAATGTAAAGTAGACTCCAAAGATTATCCAATATAAATATTTTTGTAAAGTAATATAACTCCTTAGGAATCTATAGCCAAAGTATAAAATAAAAAAAGACATAACAAAAATACTAGGATACAAATAATTTAACAAATCAACGCCCCTTTCATCTTCAAAGAAATTAATATCGTTGAAAGTTTTTTCCATTTTTAACCATTAGTTCATTTTAATATTATATTAAAATCACTATTTTTTATATATGAAAATAGTATTATTTTTGATGTTCTTCGATTTCCCAAACAAAAAGACATAAAAATTTATGAATATTACTAGAAAAAAAATCCAAAATAATATTGGTACATTTTGAATATTTCTCAAAGGAGACGTCTAGATGAAGAAACAATTACTGAAATTAACAACTGTTTTTTTATGTTTTGCATTATTTTTAGCTCCAATTAAAACAGGTGCTGAGGAGGTTGATACTCGAGTTCACGGAAAATGTGTAAGTAACTCGGCATGTAAATTCCAAGGTGATATGAGAAAGCTTTGGAACGATCACACAATTTGGACTAGCAAATATATTGTAAGTGCAGTTGCGGGCTTACCTGATAAAGATATCGTACTTGCTCGACTTTTAAGGAACCAACAAGATATTGGAAATGCAATTAAACCATATTATGGTGATGCCGCTGGGGATCAACTTGCTAAATTATTAACCGACCATATCGTATTAGCTGGTAAAATTGTTGATGCTGCCAAAGCAAATGATATGACAACATTAAAAACACTAAATGATCAATGGTTCAAAAATGCAGACGATATTGCTGCGTTTTTAAGCAAAGCAAATCCTAATTGGTCAAATCAAGCTTTAAAGAATTTACTATACGTACACTTAAAAATGGTAACAAATGAAGTAGTAACTAGAATAAAAATGGATTGGGCCGGAAATGTAAAAGCATTTGATGATGGTCTACACCACATAAACGTTTTAGCAGATGCATTATCTGCAGGGATAATTAAGCAATTCCCAAATAAGTTTAAAAATTAAACAAACGTTTGATTTATGAATTCAAAAAAAAGATGAATTTAGCTCTAAACTAAATTCATCTTTTTCTTGTTTATTCTACATGATTCAGTCTCTCAAGAATGCGTCTCTTCTTATATAACATTCTACCTGCTTCACCAACATCTTCAATTGCCTGCTTATTTACATATGCACCGAATATTAGGCCAGCAATTGGAATCATTTGGAACAGCTTTTTCCAACCCATATTGTCACGGTATGTATAGAATACTTCTCTCCAACCTTCTATTTGAGAAAATGCTTTTTTTCCTTCAATATTTGTTAACTCTTCTAATATCGCCTTTTTTCCAACTATATCCGCTGACGTAAACTGTAAACATTTTATAATAAAAACTCTCTCCGTTTGTTCATTTGGATCATAACCATAAGAAATTGCTATTTCTTGAAGTGTCTTTAGTGTAAGACCTAACAATATTGGAATATCTATAGCAATCGTAAACATTCCACCAAATCCTGTAGTCGCTCCTTGAACCTTTGCGAATTGTTTACGGCTAGAAATAAAAGCATTTGAAACCTGATCCATTTGTTCAAGACTAAGCTGATTTACCATCTCTACATCAGATATCTCTTGAATAGAAAGTTCCCTGCTCATCTTCGTAAGAGTTGCTGGAACACTAACTAAATATTGACCACCTGCATTAACATATTTTGATAGTTCATCCAAAATTAGACCAATTTTATCATGAACAAATTTCGGCGTTATTTTATCTAAAATCATAAAAGGAATTCTGCCAATTTTCTCCCAAAAAAATGCGCTTTTTTGATCCTTTTCCCATTTTTCAATTTCATTAAGCTGCCTTATTAAGTACTCTTTCGTTTCCATATGCACTCCTAACAATTATTCTTTAAACATATTCAATCATTAAACTATATTGCTTAACGTTAATAATACAAAAATCTAAATGAGAATGTCTAATGAGCTAGTATTTCTGACATACTCATTTACTTACTTATTTCCGCTTAACTTCTCTCTTGAAAAAAAACGAGGGTCCCCATAAACCTATGGGATTCCCTCTAATTGAACTTTAATCTAAAAATCTGATTTTATCCGGATTTCGAATCATATAAATTCTTCGATAACGGTCATCTTCTATTTCAAAACAAATTACAGTTGCTTCTTCTCCCTCAGCTTTTACCATTAAGCCAATTTGATTATTTACCAAAACACATTGAATTTCAGAAGGGGTAGTTATTTTCTTTCTTATTCCGGTCAGAAATGCAACCACATTTTTCTGTAGATTTATTGGACGTAGAGCAGCTTTCGTTTTACCACCAGCATCTGTAATTAGTATAATATCTTCGGTTAGAAGTGATATTAACATATCTAAATTACCAGTTTCCGCTGCTTCTATAAATCGTTTAGCAATGTCTAGTTCATGATTAAGATTTTGTTTTGTAGCTGCATCCTTTATTTGGATTTTACGTTGAAGTCTACTAAATATTTTCCGGCAATTTAATTCAGTTTTATTTAAAATGTTCGCTATTGTACGAAAATCAAAGTCAAAGGCTTCACGTAATACAAATACTGCTCTTTCGGTTGGATTTAACCGTTCTATTAATACTAAAAACGCATAGGTAATCGTTTCATCCAAAATCATCTTCTCGATTGGATCTCTATTTAGATCCTCAGGTAAGTTTTGAATGATTGGTTCTGGTAGCCACGGTCCAATGTAGACTTCCCTTTTATGTTTAGATGATTTTAATACGTCTAGGCAGCGATTGGTCATAATTTTGCATAAATAAGCTTTCATATTATTTGGCTCATCTTTTGCGGCGTGATTCAATTTTTGAACTGCGAGAAATGTATCCTGTACTAAATCCTCCGAATCCTCAATTGAACCAAGCATACTATAACCTATCGAAAATAGAAGTGGCTTATATTGAGAATATAGATCGTCTACCTCCATAAACTTTCTCACCCCTATTATTAAATTAGTTGAAAAGCAAGCTTTTCATTTATTAAATTTGCAGCGCTTTTTGCGCTAGTCAATGATGCATTCAATAGAAGTTCCATTTGACCAACCCAATCTCCTGCGACAAAAATGCCATCTACACCTACTTCTCTATTTAATAAACTGCTATTTAAGCTTTCCAATGGTTTTTTTATATCATTAGAAACAATTAACTTAGGAAGATATCGACGTGAAATGACATAATCTCTCCATCCAGGTTGAAGTAAATCAAGCAAGCCCTCTAGCTCTTCCTCATCTTTTGACGGATCTGTTTCGTTAACCGAGTTTAAATATTTCATTAGATGGACAACAACTTCTCCTTGTTCAGTCGTTAGGTTAGCAACTGTAGAATGATTCGAAAAATACCATGGCTGATCTATACCTAAAGCAAAATTGAGTTTTGGATTTGGTAAACCACGCATGACAAGATCTAAGCATGCAGCTTTTATCGGGATCATTTGACTACATTTCTGTAAAAATGAATCTGAGACTGGCTCATCAATTAGCTTAACTAAATCAACTGGATTAATCGTTGATAATAAACATTTAGTGGAAATACTAGTATCATTTCGTAGTTCGAGATTTATATTTGGATAAGTGCCATTAACTTTACATACTGATGAACTTTTTTGAATTGCAACACCATGTTGTTCTGCAGTTTTAACCAAGTCATTAACAATTGCTTGCCATCCCTCATTTATATACATTACTTTTGCGCTACGAAGTTGACCTATCGCCACTCCAGCACTTAAAAGTTCAGAGTTACAAGTAAAAGTAGATAAACGTATGAACGCTAATATTAAATTTTTCACGCGATTACTCGTTATATTATTATTCAAATACTCTTCTAAACTAATACAATTTAATTCATCTATATCCATTTTACGGATTTGTCGATAAAAGCGAATAAATTCCATTTTCTCTTTCCACTTTAAATGATTCCCCAAAAATAAATTGTATGCCTCAATCACTTTCATTTGCTCAAACTGATCTCCAAAAATAAATGAACCACTCAATTTTGGAATTTTGCCAGACAATTTAACTCCTACTTCATTTAAAATCTCAATACAGTTTGTATATAACGCATGTGCTCCAAGATTTAACTGAGCGTTCCCGACTTGATTAGAAATACCTCTACCACCTACTTTAGATCCTTTTTCCAAAATTAATACCTTTTTTCCAGTTTGAGCTAAATAAATCGCTGCAGTCAAACCAGCGATACCTCCACCTAATACAACAACATCCCATTTTTGACTATTATTTATTTGATTTAACATCCTATTTCAGCTCCCTTTCCATCGTTCATTAATTAAGACGAATGAAAAATAAAAAACGTGACATATAGTAGAGCAGAACAAAGAAAAATAAACTAAAAGCTTATTTTATTCTTCGGACGGGCTTTGTGCGCCATTTTGGAATAGTAATGATGATAAAAACATAAAATTACTTTGACAGATAGAGTAATTATTGTTAACATTACTCTATCAGATAGAATAATATAATTTAGAAGGTGAATTATGGTTAGAAGTGACATCATACGAGGGCATCTTGACTCAATCATATTAAAACTAATTTCTGAGAAGGATCGATATGGTTATGAAATATCTCAAGAAATTGGACTACGTACAGATAATCGGTTTCAAATTAAGGAAGCTACTTTATACGCAGTTTTTCAACGTTTAGAAAAAAAGGAACTAGTGGAAGCTTATTTTGGTGATATTACACACGGTGGAAAAAGAAAATATTACAAGATTACTACATTAGGTAAAGCATATTTAAGTGAACTAGTGAAAGAATGGCAGGAAGTCAAAGAAATTATCGATTTATTTATGGAGGAGATACGATGAGAAAAATTAGAAATCATATTGAAGAACTATTTAAAGATGTTCCAAAAACGGAACAGTCAGAAATAGTGAAACAAGAAATCATTCAAAATCTAGAAGAAAAAGTCATGTATTTAATGGAAAATGGCAAAGAAGAAGAAGATGCTATAAATAAAGCAATCGTTGAATTTGGAGACATTGACGAATTAAAGAAAGAACTTGGTGTAAAGAAACCAGATCGAAAAAAAGGTAACTTTGCAAAGCTAAATTTAGCCTATTCAATATGGGGAAGTGGCTTACTAATCGCTTTCTTCTTATTTATTAATTTTTACTACACACCAAAGACAATTTGGTTTGTCTACCCAACGTTTGGACTATTATGGTGGCCACTTTCTATGTACTTCTACTGGCAACGAAAAAAGTGAGGTGAATAAATAGTGAAAAATTATCTTGGTTTCGCAACAGCTGGATGCATTATGACTATGCTCTTTTTCATGATCGTAAATTTTGTTACATCACCTGGTACAGTTTGGTTCATTTACCCATGTTTTTTCATTTTATTTTGGCCCGTTAGCCTATATTTCATTGGGAAAAGATCGTTAAAACAATTCTCAGTTTTCGGCAGTATTGTACTTCTTGCATTTTTGCTAACAGAAAACTTAATTCATTCACCTGATTATCTTTGGTTTTTTTATTCCGCTTTGCCAATTATAAGTTGGCCTATCTTCTTGCATTTAGGTAAGAAAGCTAGAACATTATCGATCGCACTTATTGGTAGTATCATAACAATTGCTTATTATGGCTTATTAAATTTGATCGCATCTCCTGAATATCCGTGGGTGATTTATCCAGCATTTGCGATTATTTGGTGGCCGCTATCAGTTTATTATGCAAAACTCAAAGCGTTTGTCGCATTTTCTTTTACGGCTAGCATTTTTATTAGTATTTTCTTTATTATTGTAAATATCATTTCTACTCCTAATACAATTTGGGCAGTATATCCAATTTTTGCAGTCATTTGGTGGCCGCTGAGCATGTATTTTTATGGATATAAAAAGAAGCAAATATAGAGAATAATTGTACGTTTAGCTTAGTGGACTTCAAATTAGAAGTCCTTTTTATTTTTCCTTTATTGACCCAGGTACTCTAATGGTACACTTTCAAATAAATAATAAAGGATTAAGATCATCATTTCCTCTGAGCATCTAGCCATTTCGTTGTGACTTCAATTATTTTATCTTGTTGTTGTTTCGCTGTAATTGTAGCTTTTTTATCTCCTTTTTGTTTTCCATACATCCCAAATTGAGCATGGTTACCACCTAGCACCTCATACATAGTAGCATCCTGTGATAATAAATGTTTAGTTTCTTTAATTTTTGACATTGTAGATAAGCCATCATGTTCCGCATATAGCGATAGCATAGGTAAATTCGAATTAGAAAAGTCATTAGAATTCCCTGGATACGATCCTAGAAAGATGATCCCCTCTATCTTTTTCGGATTCTTATAGGCATAAGCAGCTGCAGAAGCTCCGCCAAGGGAGTGCCCACTAATATACCATTTCTTTATAGAAGAATAACTTTTCATTACTTGCTCAGCCTTATCCACATCAAAAATTGCAAAATTAAACTTAACACTTGGAATAATAACCGTATATCCATCATTTGCTAGTCCTTTTGCAAAATAACTGTAAGCTTCGGGCTCAACTTTAGCTCCAGGATATAAAATGATTCCAGTTTCTTTATTCACTTTAGGTTTAAAAACTTCCCAATGGTGTTTATTATCAGTATTCACATTGCCAACTAATGAATACAACTCCTTTGATGGACTATACGTCTGTTGAGACCAAATATAAAATCCTCCAAATGCAAGTAATAGTATCACAACAATACTAATAACGCTGTACTTTATTATTCTTTTCATCAAACTGCACCCACTTTAATTTAAGATTTCGAGATAATCGGTAATATGAAATTAAAATTTATATTCCAGATACCGAACTTTAAAGTAATTTTAGTTTGATTAATAAAATTCAAATTAATACATAGCAATTAAGAATGCCAAAATCATATATTGTGAAATTAAGCCACTCTACCGTACTACGGGCTACTATACACTACATAAAAAGGATCCTGTGCCTTTTAAATATAAAGATAATAAATAATAATGCAAAAGACGTTAACACCAATGCAAGTAAATTAATAAATTTATTTGTTCTATGCTTAAATATCTTAAATAAAAATTCATAGATTCCAATCCCGAATAAACCGCCAAGGGTATTGGCCAGTATATCAGTAATATCACTTATACCGATTGCTAAAACATACTGTATAACCTCAAATGCCAGAGTTAAACCAAAAAACGAAAGTAGTTTCTTCTTAAAAGACCAATTACTTTTCAACATACATATATAAATACCAAACGGCACAAAAATCCTTATATTGTTATACACCTCAGAAAAGACAGACCCATTAAGTGGAATCAAATTAATTACACGCACCCTAGTTATTTGATCAAAGGAAAACTGCAACTTAAATAGGACTAACCAATTAAGTGCTAATAAATAGATTATGAATAACACGAATGTCAATTTTTTATTTCCCAAAATTTCTCCCCCAGTTCTTGCTGTTATCATGTAGTTAGGTCATATTTTTTAAATAACTACTTTATTAATGTAGCAAACCTAACTTAAAGGATAGTGGAAACAAATTAAAGAAAGAGTGGGGTAAATCTTAAATTTTTCTTAAATTCACAGCGATGTCGTATTAGATAAGAGATCAACAATCTAAATTAACAGAGATTTTATATTTAATAATATAAAAAAGCGACTCTTCAAAAGAATCGCTTTTCAAAAATTATTCTGCTTCAGAAACTAACGTAAAACGTTCATTTAAATGCTGAGGATTTTCAATTTCATCCACTAATGCAATTGCATAGTCGGCATAGCTTACGTAACTATCACCTTTTTTATTTACAATAAAATTGTCTTTTCCTTTTTGATAAGTCCCAGTTCTTTTTCCGTTTGGATCGAAAAATGCTGCTGGACTAATAAACGTCCAATTTACATCCGTTGTTTTTTGTAAATCTTGAAGACCTTTTGTCATTTTTGATGCAGTTGCATAATATTCCTTTGGAAACTCAGGAGTGTCAACTAGCTGGATCTTTTGTTCTTCATCAACAAATAAACTTCCTGCACCACCAACAACTACTAATCTAGTTTCAGCATTTTTTAAAGCATTAATTAAAACATTTCCAGCTTCCAGATAAAGATGTTCTTGACCATTAGCTGCTTTAAATGCATTAACGACAACGTCAAATTGCTTTAAGTCTGCTGAATTTAAATCAAATAAATCCTTTTCTAAAACAGATATTGTTTTATTAGTTAGTTTAGAAGCATCTCTTACGATTGCTGTTACCTCGTGACCTCTTTCAACAGCTTCCTTCAAAATAAGACTTCCTGCTTTCCCTGTAGCTCCAATAATACCAATCTTCATCATTTTTTCCTCCTAAAGGTTTAATTATTTATTTGGATTAAAATCCAGATTCATTACTCACTCGTTGTAACATGAATAGTTACAACTATTTCAAAAAAATAAAACTTCTTATAGATGTAACTGTTTTAGTTACATCATTTATAAAAAAAATTGAATATTGTTATCCAATTTTTTTACTTAATACTGTAACCAATTCTTCCATTGTAACATCATCCAGTATTTTTTCCATTGCTTCTTGTGCGCGATTTAATATTAATTCTAGCACTGCCTGGATATTTGCACCGACTGGACAGTTCGGATTCGGTTTCTCATGAAATTGAAAAAGTTCACCTTCTTCAACTACTTCAACTGCTCGATAAACATCTAGAAGAGTTATCTCACTTAAAGACTTTTGAAGTGTAGCTCCACCTGTTCCTCGTCGAACTTGAATTAAGCCAGCATTCTTAAGTTTTCCCATCACTCTCCTTATTACGACTGGATTTGTATTCACACTTTCTGCAATCCATTCAGAAGTACAAAGTGTGCTATTTTCAATCGTAACAAGAGATAAAACATGGACAGCAACGGTAAAACGACTACTGATTTTCATAGGATTCAACCTCCGATGTAACCATTATAGTTACAACCATAAAAAAATGTCAACAATATTTATTTTACACAATCCGATTGGTGTTTATATTTTTATATAAAATAACCTTTATTACTCCTAAAAGATAAGCAATTTATAATACTTATTTTAAATAAATGGTATGTTTTATTTTTTTACTAAAATTAAAACATTAGATCGAAAACTGGGATTAATAAAACTATAAATAAAAGAAGCTATAAGTAGTTTATAGCTTCCTTTCCTATTTTAAGAGTAATTTTATGTTGAAATGGCTGCCAAGTTTGAGCTCATTAATATTACATTAGTCCATATAAAGCTATGCCACCAAAAATAATAATGATAATACCTGATAGACGATTAATTAGTGTTAAAGATTGATTATTAATTCGATTTCTAAATAATCCTACACCACTACTTAAAATGATCCACCATAAACTTGATCCACTAAAAACGCCTAATACTAAAATAATAGAAGTTCCAATATTACTAGCTGAATTCGAAATACCTAAACCCGCAAAAATGGCAATAAATGATAAAATTGTCATTGGGTTTGTTAGCGTTAAAAATAAAACCGATAGAAATGCATTTATCATATTTTTCTTTTGTGTATCAGATTGTGTATAGCTAGCTTTTGAAATAAGTGTTTTTACACCTAAATAACATAGAAAAAAACCACCAATTAATTGAATCCAAACATGCTGACCAATTAAAAAATTCATAATGACCGTTAAACCAAAGCCTGCGATAAGTCCATAAATACCATCTGCAGTTGCTGCCCCAAGTCCAGAAACTAAACCAACCATTCTTCCATGAGCCAGTGTTCTACGTATACATAGCACTCCAATTGGGCCTACAGGTGCAGCAATTGATAAGCCGATTAATAATCCTTTAATGTAAATTTCAAAATTCATATTAACCTCCTACTCAATCGAAAATTTATGCTTTTGCAAGGGTAGTCGAAAAGTTTCTTTCGTTGTATCCATTACAATTGTTGTTTTTGTTCTTACTTCTTACTACGCCTTTTAACCCTTTTATCTCATGACTAATTACTCGATCTAAGTCCTTCGTATTTCTACTTCTTATTTTTAGTAAATAATCATCTTCACCTGCAATATGGTGGCATTCCTGTACTTCCTCTAATTGATTAACAAGCTCTAAAAATGGTGCTCTATTTTCAGGTCGTTCAAGCGAGACAGCTACAAATGCTGTTAATTCGCTACCGACTTTTTCTGAATCGATTAATACACCAAATCCTTTGATTACACCTTGTTCAACTAATCGGTTTACACGCTCAGCAGTAGCTGGTGCTGATAAACCAACCTCACTAGCTAAATCCGCCCACTTCATTCTAGAATTATCCATTAAGTGATTAATTATCTTCAAATCATAAGTATCCATATATTAAAACCTTCTTTTTGTAAGTTTTATTTAATTTTACTTATTTTTTGAAAGTTAATCAATGTTTTTCAATAAATACCTTCTAATTTTCGACCTAAAAAAAACATATTTGTTTACTTGCACTAATAAGATGAAAAAGGTAGACAATCTTGATTGAAGGAGGCTCCATTTTATGAAAAGAGACCCGTTTGAATATCGGAGGAGAATAAGAGAAAGAGAATCTAATGAAGAAGCAGAAAAAGTGTCAAACGAAGAGGAAGAATTAAAACGGTCAGAAGAAAAACCTCAAACACATGTACATGAATTTGTAGCTAGCACTAAATTAGCAGAAGAAAATGACGATCGGCATAACCATCGATTTGCTGGAGTCACAAGTGAAGTCATTCCCAAAGGTCGACACAGCCATGTACACCGCATTGTAGTAAATACAGATTTTCTAGATCATCATCACGAGGTTATTATTGAAACTGGTCCTCCTATACCTGTAGGAAATGGTAAGCATGTTCACTTTGTTAAAGGCATGACAACGATTAATGATGATCATGAACATGATCTTGAATTTGCAACTTTAATAGATCGACCATTGGTTTAGTGCAACTTTAAAATTCAACTTATGTATAGTGCATATACATAACTTTTATTTAGAATAAATTATGGACCTTCTTAGAAGGTCCTTTCAGTATGCTTTCTATTTACAGGTAAATATGGACTCATGTATCCTTCAACCCGTCAGTATTCATTAACACAATCCTCCAACCGTCCGGGTCCTCAAATGTGATACTTTTGCCAAGCCAATAAGAATTCTCAGGTTCAACGTCGAAGTATCCCAAGTTATTTAATCGCGATTTAACTAGGTTAATTTCAGCTTGATCTGGCATATAAAATACTAAAAGATTATCCTTAGTTGGAGCAGGACATGGACTTCCATCAATGTGTTGAGTAAACTCTAGATGGTATTCAACATTCGGTAAACCAAACATGATTCCATCATAACCATCGTGATTTTGGAATCCTCCTACGCATTTTAGGCCAAGCCCTTCACCATAAAACTTGTTTATTTCAGCTAGCTGATCGGTAGGTCTTGCAATTCTAAATTGAACCCAGTTTCTCATTGTCATCACCTTTATCCTTTAATAGTTTGATGCTGCCCATTCTTCGTTTAGTTTTTTAGATAATTGTGTGTAAAGCTTCAATTCTTGAATTAATCCGTCTACTAAATAAGAAATATTTTCTCCCAATCCTGTCCCTTCTGAGACAAAATCCGATGGGTCGATGACAACTTGTTTCGATAATATATTTGCATATAAAGCTCTTAAAACGATTCTCATGTTATTAAGCGCATTAATTCCACCTTTTCCACCACCGGATACAGCCATTATTGAAACTGGTTTATCTTTAAAGTGCTTACTCCCTAAAAAGTCAAAGGCATTTTTTAATGCTCCACTCATTCCACCATGATATTCTGGTGTTGCAACGATTATTGCATCAGCATTTTCTAATTGTGATCTTAATTTTTGGATATTCACAATTTCATTTTGCTCTTCTTGTCCATTGTAAATAGGTAATACTAGTTCACTTAAATCAATTGTTTTTAAATTGTATTTTTTTGAAATAATTGAAGTTAATTTACCTGTACGTCCTTCCTTTCTTGGACTTCCATTTATCATTATAATATTCATATTTTCCACTCCTTAGATTTGTACTTTTAGTATAGTCAATGAATAAAGTGGATACTTCAGTCGTATGATAGAACTTTTCTACACGTTTAGTTGTATATATAAATAAAAAAAATCTACAACTAAAGTTGTAGATTTCAGACCGAGAGATGCTCGCTTATTGTATTGTCTTGTTTGAATCGATCTTGCTGCATTTTTTGATAAACTTTTATATTTTGATAAACTATCTCAAGCAATTTAGCATTTATATCCTTTTTCTTGGCAAGCTCTAATAAATACCCTTGCAAATGATCCCCCTCAACCTGGGAACCCTTTTCCATATCGCGCTGCAAAGAAGATTTCATATCATACCCAAGAGCATCAATTGATCGCATATGCTCATCGACAATATTTTCAGCTATCGGGGCACCGTAAGCAATCATAATATTAGTACATTCTTCAAATAATTCTCGGATAGTGGCTCTATCACCTTCACTTTCCCTTATCGGACCAATTGGGGCACGCATAAGAGATGTAACGCCAGACATTACCGTAATAAATAAATATTTATGCCACATATCACGCTCAATCTGTTTACTTTGGATGAAATCAGCTTTTGAACCATTAAATACTTCGGCAATTCTTCTTATACGGTCAGTTTCCTTTCCAAGAAATTCTCCAAATACAAGTCTAGCGGCTTTACTTGTTTGAACAACTTCACCAGCTTCATTTAGAGTTGTTTCAATAAAACATAAACCGCCAATCACCTGATCTTCACCGAAGGCCAGTTTTAATGGATTTAAATGAGCAATTCCGTTTAGAAGAGGTATGATAGCAGTCTGATTACCTACGAACGGTTTTACATCTTTAATTGCGTTTTCCAAATGATATGACTTAGTTGAAAAAAGAATGATATCAAAAATCTCGGCCGGATCCTCAGTAGTAATTAGATTTGGTTGAAATGAAAAATCGCTGTGTAAACTACGGATGATCAAACCGTTTTCCTCAAGCTGTTTTTTTCGATTAGCTCGTACTAAAAAAGTAACGTCTTCTCCTTTTTCTACTAAGCGTCCTCCGAAATAGCCGCCAACTCCTCCAGCTCCCAATACAAGAATTCGCATCAAAAACACCCTCTCTATCCAAATTTAAAACTCAAATGGTTGAACAATCGTTTATTTTGAAATTCCGTTTCGAATTGCATAAAGAGCTAGTTGCGTACGATCTTGAAGCTGCGTCTTAGCCAATATATTCGAAACGTGGGTTTTCACTGTTTTTTCAGTAATAAATAGTGATGCCGCAATTTCTTTATTACTCTTACCACTTGTAATCTCCTTCAAAACATCCATTTCTCGTTTAGTTAATTTATCTTGAAATGATTGTTCCTGTTTTGCTTCAGACTTACCAGTAAGCACAGAAACTAATTGCGTTGTCACCTTAGAGTGAAATTGTTTTTCCCCATCATAAATTTTTCGAATAGCCGAAACAAGCTCGTCTGGGTCACTATCCTTTAAATAATATCCAGCTGCACCGGCTTCAATAGCAGGTAAAATATGATCTTGATCATAAAAACTAGTTAAAATCATTACCTTTACAGCTAAGCCTTCATTGTGAATACGTGTTGTTGCTTCAATCCCATCTAGAACTGGCATCGCTAAATCCATGATTACAATATCTGGTTTTAACTCTTTTATTAAGTTTAATGCCTCTTCTCCGTTTGACGCTTCACCAATGACCTCAAGACCATCCTGTGTATTTAAAAAGAAAATTAGTCCTCTCCTAACTACATGATGATCATCAGCAATTAATATTTTAATAGACATAAAATTCTCCTTCTTAAAAAGGGATCCTCGTCGTAATTTTTGTTCCCTTGTTCAAATCACTTTCAACTAAGAACGATCCCTTTATCGATTCGACTCTTTCCTTCATGCTCTTCAATCCTAATGTTGGAATTTGTACATCCTTTGGGCAGATAAAACCTACACCTTCATCTCGAATCGTCATTTTTACTTTCTTTGTACTAATTGATAACTGTAAAAATACTGCATTTTGACCTGAATGTTTTCTACAATTATTAAAGGCTTCCTGACCGACACGCCATAATGTTTCTTCTATTTTAGATGGCAATATTGTTGTACCTTTTACATGACTGTTTACAGTCAATCCTAGCATTTCACCATAATTAATTAGCGCGCTAACGATTCCTTTTTCGATTCCTTGTGGCCTAAGTTGCCAAATTAGAGCTTTCATTTCTGCTTGTGCTTCTTGGGCAATTTGTTGGATCTGATTAAATGTATCTTTTAACTTAGTACTCTCCGAAACATTTGCACCAGCTTTTGCAGTTACATTAATAGAAAACAATAATTGGCTAACTGAGTCATGCAAGTCCTTCGCAAGTCGGTTTCTTTCTTGAATCAACTCAAATTCTTTTACCTGTTCAGTTAATTGAATTCGTTTAATTGCTGTTCCAATTTGCAGTGCGACTGCTCCTAGTAAATTCAACTCTTCTCGGTCAAAATTTAATTTATTAGAAGCCGCAACATTTAATAAGCCAAACGATTCTTCGCCTGCTTGTAGTGGTACGGTCGCATGATGTGTGACACCATTCGTTTCTCCCCAATTATGAATTAATGAATCCTCTAATCTTTTACATTCCATTATGTTAGATGCTTTATTAAGTCTGCCTGTATTATATTTATTTACACACCAACAATCGCCATTACACATTGGTTTAGCTTCTTCGTTCATAAGAGCTGGGGGTAACTCATGTGATGCAACTAATTCATAATCTCCATTATTATCTATTAAAAAAATCCACCCTGTATCTAGGCCCGTTACTTGAATTAATTTGGCTAAGGCGCAATTTAGGGTACTGTATAAATCAGTACCCTCATTTAATATTTCTGCTATTTCCTTTAATACTTGTAGCTCTAAAAGAAATGATTCTTTTTTCATGCTTATGCTAATTCCTTCATACGTCGATCAAGTTGTTCAAGCACCATTGGCCATGCTTGCTCATGCTGATCTCTCGATAGTTCATCTGAGAACCCTGCATGCGTTAACTTAACAACTGCTTCTCCACTCTCATTTGTAGAAAATTCCACTGTAACAACAGTTTCTGTTTTTGATCCTGAAGTAAACCATGTAATCTCAACAAGTTGATTGCGTTCAAGCTTTAAAAAACGACCATAATGAGGATGACGCTTATCTTCAAACTGTGTTTCAAAGAAAAATACAGAATTAACCTCTGCCTTCATAATGACCGAATCCGGCGCAGCAAACCAATCACCGAATCGTTCTGTCCACGCTTCATACAATACTTCTATCGAACTATCCATCACTCGCTCTACTGTTAAACTATATGGTTTACTCGATAAATCTGGATAACTAATAATGGTCATATTAATACCTCCAAAATATTTTAAAGTTATTCATTTTCGTTAATAATTGCAAGTACTTGATGGTCTTCCCATTTTCCATTTATTCGGACATTTTTCTTAGCAATACCCTCTTTATGGAAGCCTGACTTTTCCAGCACTCTAATTGAACCAATGTTATGCGGCATTACTCCCGCTTCGATGCGATGTAATTTTAATTCATTAAACGCATATTCAACAACCAACTTTACAGCTTCTGTTGTAAAGCCTTTTCCATTTTGATCCTCATCTAAAGAATAACCAACAAAACAACTTTGTAAATCTCCTCTTAAAACCTCTGCTAGCATCGTAAATCCTATGAAAGCATTCGTTTCATTTAAAAAGATTCCAAATCCATAATACACATCATTGTCACTTTTCTCTTTATAGGATTTAATACGATCGACTTGAGCTTCTAAAGTATAGAAACTTTCATCTTTTATATATGTAAATGGTTTAAAAAACTCTCTATTTCTAACTTCGTACGCCAAAAATTCCTCAGCATCAGAAACTTCTAATTGTCTTATATGTATATTATTACCAACTAACTTCATCATTTCCACTACTCCCCCTGTCATTACTGCTTTTTAGTGATTCCCACTAGTCTATATTCCTGTTGCCCACAATATTCTAGGGTCAATTTTACGAACTAACCGATACGCTATAGGTTTAAAACCATTTTTTGACCAAAATCTTGAGGATTCTAAGTTGGTTATTCTCCAATCAGTTTCGCAAAACTGATAGCCTTCCTTTTTAGCAAAAGTAAGTCCATGATCTAATAAGGCCGTGCTAACACCCTTACCACGGGAAGATTCGACCGTTGCTCCTACTACTAAACTAATACAAGATTCCGGCGTTAATAAATTCTCATCAGATGCTTCTGCCGATTCAAATACTTGAAAACCTACAATTTCATTTTGATAGAGTGCTAACCATAAAGTTGCAGTCTCATCATTAATTAACTCCGCATAACCCTCTTGGTAATCTTCTCTCTCTTCAATGAAACCTGGTGCAAATACTGGCGATTTCGCTTGGTGTTCCATAATGACAGTTGCCAATTCACGAATTCGTTTTTCATCTTCATTATTTGATACTCGAATTTGTACATCTGAAAAAACTCGATCCGTCGATACTGACAAATCACGTATAGCATGGACCTGTTCATAAGCAAACCCTAAATGAAGCCAAGCATCTAGTGCGGACTTATTTCCACTCGGTACCATTACGTAGTGATTAAAAGAGCCATTCTCAACCATTTTCCTAGCAAACTCTGCATATAATTCACGATATAATTCTGTACTTTCACTTTCCGCGATTGCCATACCTGCATACTTGACCCAAGTATGTCGCTCGCGATTTTTATCTGTATGGATTGATCCAATCATATAACCAACTAGCTTGGAATCATTTATTGCGGCGACGCCAAAGCTATTTTTTTCATTAAAAAGCACTTCAATAGCCTTTTTAGCAGTCTCAGTACCTTCGAATTTAGGTGACAATTCCGGGTTCATATTTCGGTCATACATATGACGGTTAGCCAAAAGACTAGCCGCTTCATCTAAATGTCTATTTTCAAACGCGATAAATTTCATCTCAAACCTCCCGAATAGTACATAAACTTTAACTAGTAATAGTGCGACTATTTTACTAATACTTTAATCTACATATAACTAGTTTCAATAAAAAGAGCATTACTTCCTGCTTATAGAAGATAATGCTCGCTTTCATCATGTTATTATTCAGAACAATCCTAATTTGGACTAAGTTTATTAATGAAATTCTAAAAACTCGACTTTATTTCCAAACGGATCATTAACGAAAAATCTAGTTCTACCTTCAATTGGTGGTTCTTCTTTAATTTCAAAGTTAAGTGTAATCAGTTGTTCTCTTAATGTCTCAATATTTGTAACAATTAATCCAGGATGTGCTTTTTTAGGCGGTACAAAGTCTTCTTGAATACTAATATGTATCTCTTGGTTTCCACAAATAAACCAACATCCACCTCTGCCCTTTAAATTTTTTGGCTTTGGCAATTCTTCCATGCCTAAAATGCCGCTATAAAATTTTCGAGCTTCTTCCTCGCCACCCTTTGGACAAACTAACTGAACATGGTCAATTCCTTTTATTTCAAATGCCATAAAAAACACCTCTCCTATTATAAAAGAATCTTTTTTATATCTTTAGATTACCAGAACTACCAAATAAGAAAAGCGTTACTTCTATTGAAGCAACGCTATTTTACTTATTTAAACTAATTTTAAACCATTTGTAATTAAATTCTTTAATGAATCCTCTATTCTTAATGCTTCTAATTCAGCTTTAAGTGGCTCCACAAGTTGAGCTAGTTTAGGATTAACTGTAGCAATTTCAAGTAATTCTAAACGTAATAACCAATCACTTTGGTGGTCGCGGTTAAGCTCACCATGAACAGCAATTAATTTAGAAATGCAGTCATCGCAGAAAGTATTCTTTTCTCTAATCACTCTAACTTCTTTATATAATTTTTCTAATTCAGTTAATGGTGCAGGTGTTTCCATTACGAATTCAATCTCTTTAATTGAATCACTGAAGTAAGATGTTGGGTCAGCCGCACCTGGGTATGCTGATACAACGCTTGAACCAACTCCCATATCAAATGTTCCCCACTCTTTTTTGAATAATTCTTTTCCTTCGTAAGTAACAGTGCAGTCTTCAAATGAAATTAATGCAATCTTTTCTTCATTCTTAATGATATTCACAACCCTACCGGAAGCGCTTACACCGCTTAAGAATTCTAAATCAACAAAGTTTCCTACAACAATACCTAAATTTTTAAGTGCTGCATCATCACATTCTTCTAACTTAATATCTCCTTTTAGAAGTCCGATTGGAGTACCAAATCCTTTAGCGTGGTAGTCTGTTCCGTGACCATCTAATTGTTTATTGTTAATTGATAGTGCTGTTGGACCAGTTGTATTAACGTAAATTGCTTCACCTTTTTCATCTTTTATGATCGCATGAACAATACCTGTTACACTTAATCCAGAATTAAATTCAAATGTAGCAACGCTTTTTGATTTATGAGCCTTATCTAAGCTTTCAGTACCACCAACGCGGAACGCCATAGTACTTGCTAATTCTTCTGCACCTTGCATTAGCTCATCAAAATCTTTACATACAAATAGTTGTGCTTGCATTTCAGTTATATTTTTCGGTTGTTCTGTAGCACCTTCAACAGAAAAAGGAAGTTTTTCTACTGCATCTGTAAAGCAATGTGTACTTTCACCTACTGATGATAATAAACCAGCACCATAAATTTTTGGATTATTTACTTCACCAATTAGACCATATTCAACTGTTCTCCAGAATACGCGTGAAATTTTTTCAGCTTCTGAAATTCCAACAATCGCTTTTTGTCTTTCTTCAACTAATTTTTGCGCAGCAGCTTTTTCTTCTGGAGTCGACTTTGGATCTTCCATTACAATCGTTAAACTTCGAACTGCTTCAAATAATTCTTGTTTTTCTTTCGTAGCAAATGCCTTTGCACCAATTGAGCCTATTTTTTGAACGTATTCTCTAAATACAGGATCAAATAAGATTGGCGCGTGTCCTGCAGCCTCATGAATAATATCTGGAGCAGGTGTATATTCTATATTCGTTATTTGTCTAATTTCAGTTGCGATTGGTAAAATACCATTAGCTAAAAGTTCAAAAAATGCTGCACCAGGAATTAATCCATTAACGATCCCTGCGCCCCAACCAATTTTTGATAAGCTCTCGTTCATTTCAGCTACATTTGGAATTTTTTCCGTTTCAATTCCAGACATCTTTAAGCCGTCTACAAATGCAGCATGTGCTTTATCTTTTAATGCATGATGATTTTGTCTCATAACATAACGCCATACCGCATGGTCAATCGGCGTGTATAGATCATAATTTTGCTCCGATAAGTATTGCTTCAAATGAGGTGGTATAATTTTTGTTTCAAAAGCTGCTTCTTTCATGTCATCAATTCCCCTTTTTTATAATTGTTTCACTTAAAAATCTATTACACTACTTTCTTAAAAATACCCGTTCTATCTATTCTTGCTAAAAGCTTTTTTGAGCATTTCTAAGCAAGTTTCCATCATTTATCCATTTCTACTTTTTCCAAGTTACTCCTTCTTTCTACAAAATCTTTTTTTATTCGGTAATTATAGTCATAATCAACCAAATACATCACCCCTTCCAATGGCTAGTGAGAAAGACGCGCTGCACTCACTCAGGCAATTAAAATATTTAAAAACATAAAAAAAATCCCTACTGTTTGCACAGTAGGGACGAACGGTTAATTCGCGGTACCACCCTAGTTATTAGCTGTATTAAATACATACTAATATCTTCATTTCATAACGGCTCTTCACCGTCTTCCCCTCACTATTCGTTTCGAAGAAGATGCTCGTGGATTGTAATTCGTGTCGTTTTTTGTACTGATTTGCACCAACCATCAGCTCTCTGTTACAGGGAAAACTTCACTACTAAATTCCATTCATTGCTTTTCGTTATTAAATTGTTCTTAAAAATAAAAAAGTCCCTACTGTTTGCACAGTAGGGACGAAATATTGTATTCGCGGTACCACCCTAAATTTATTAGTATTCAAAACGATACTAATATCTTCATTTCATAACGGCTCTTCACCGTCTTCCCCTCACTATTCGTTTCGAAGAAGATGCTCTAGGACTGTAATTCATGTGTTTTATGTACTGGTTTGCAGCTACCACCAGCTCTCTGTTACAGGGAAAACTCCACTACTAAATTTCCTATCATTGCTTTTCGTCATTCAATTAATACATACTTTATTCCTATTTCTCATAAATGTCAACACTTTTTACACTTATTTTTTCGAGCGATTTATTATTCAGATATAATTTTAATCTTAACCTCTAGAAAAATATAATCGTAATCATCTATTTTCCCTTCCAAACTTAACGAAAAAATTGAACTTCAATTATAATAAAAGCTTAATTCATCCAAATGATTTTTTACATAGAATTGCTAGATGGATCCTATAGATTCTAAAGCAAAATAATTTTAATAGAGACAAAGCTGTTTTCATCTTTATTGTTTATATTTCTTACAATCGAAACTCACACTTATTTTAATTAGTTACATCTTTTAAAGAAGTATTGAAAGCGATGTTATATTAGTAAAACTTACTCTTAGCACACGTAATAACTTCCCTAATGAACGGTTCTTTTTTCTTTGTATACGTTTGACGGTCAAATTGAAATTCCTTCGCGAGATTCTTTTTAAGATTCATATATTCTTCTGCAATTTTAGGATTTTCTCTTAAGTAATCTCTAAACAATAATTTTTCAATCCATTCATTACTTTTGAATTCACAAATATGTAAATGAACTGTCCCTTGTCCCCATTCTCCTTTTCTAAGGAATCTTCTATCTGTTAATTCAGGCTTGGGGACATATTCATAATCAACTGTGCTTAATGGTTTTATTAGTGCATCAACTTCATCTAATTGATCGATTCCAATCATAATATCTATGATTGGTTTTGCTCCTAAACCTTTTACTGACGTACTTCCAATATGTTCGATTTGAATTTGTTGACCTGATAATACAGATAAAACTTTCCTCTTTTCTTCTTCAAATTGCAATTCCCAATTAGGATCATAATTTTTTAATATCACATTTGGACTTGTCACTTCATCTCATCTTCCTCATTAAATTTTTATCAATTCTCTATCTTTCATTTTATTCATATTGACAATCTTTTTATATAAAATATAATTAATTTATAATATGTTAACCATGAAAATAAATAAGTTAACATAAAGAGAGGGAGATTTTAGTAATGCAACAAGAAAGATTAAAAATGCTTATTAATTCAGCTTTATTTGCAGCAATTATTGGTATTCTATCTCAAGTATCTATTCCTTTGCCTTTTTCTCCTGTTCCAATCACGGGACAAACATTAGCAATCGGCTTAGCGGCTACGATTTTAGGTAAAAAATACGGAACAATCTCGTTACTTCTTTATTTAGCGCTTGGCGCAATCGGAATTCCGGTTTTCGCAGGAGGTGCTGCGGGATTTGGGGTACTAGTCGGTTCAACTGGTGGTTATTTAATTGGATTTATTCCAACTATTTTTATCATCGCTTACTTTATTGAAAAAACAAAGTTCACAGTATTAAATGCAATGATTGCAAACACGATCGGAATGTTTGTTACATTAATTTTTGGTACTGTCTGGTTAAAAATAGCAGCTTCTCTAAGCTGGCACGACGCAATGGTTTTTGGTTTTTATCCATTCATTATTCTAGGATTAGTTAAAGCCTATGTTGCATCTGCACTAGGTGTTATGATCGGTAAACGTTTAGTAAAAGCAAATTTACTAAAACGTGATGAAATTTCAGCATAATATAGAAAAAGCTCATTCGTTGAAATGAGCTTTTTTTATATTCTTAATTCATTCCCATTGTATTATTACTACGTTTACCGATCAAATCGTAGATGAACTTTATCAATTTTAAAACGAAATAACCTAATATTCCACCGAGTGTATTTAAGATTAAATCATCAACATCAAAGCTACCTAGGGCAAATAACAATTGAAGTATTTCATAAGTTAAACTTAAAATGAACGTCGTTTTTAGAATTGACTTAAAGTTAAAATACTTCTTAAGGATTAAAGGAAGAATAAAACCAAAGGGCATAAAGCCGATAATGTTACCAGCCAAATTATTAATTCTAATATCTAAGTTGATATCTGCTAAAAACAAGTAAAAAATGATTGTTTTAAATGGAATAAGGTTATTAAAACTCCACCAATTCTCTCTAATTAAGCTAAAATCCAATTGACTTATTACTTGTGTAACCGGTGTATACTTGAAAAGAATATTTTGCGTCAAAATCATCAAATAGAAACAGAATAATAGAATTAAGATTGTCTTTATCAATTTATACATATGTTTAAATCTCCACACCATTTTTTTATTAAACATACCATAATTATCCAATTTTGAGTTGTTTTATTTTCGAACCTTTTTTGCCGTGTACTAAAAAACCACTCAATTAAATGAGTGGCTACTAATGTGGAAGATCAACAGATTTAACGATTGATCGATCTCCTTTTTGTTGGACTGTAACAATGAAATCACTTTCATTATTGAATTTATCCATTTGTCTCTCTGGAATATAAAAACGACTTAAATTATGGTTAAGGACTATTTTTTTGCCGTCCTCTCCATCATCATATGAATATTGAATGGTTGCTTTAATATATTTTGCATGTGTTGGGCGATGATCCGATGCATAGTTAAATACGTATATACTATTTTGATGATCCTCTTTAAAAACGATATAAGCTGCCTTCCCATCTTTCGGTTCTGATTTTCCCTGCCAATCTTTCATATTAATCGTATCGAAGCTGTATGTCAGGGATGCATAGTGACCTAATAATGGTTCTATCGGATCTAAACTTTTTGATTCGATTTTAAAAGTTTCAGCCGACTGTTTAAAGTACATAATATTTCCAATCAAAGTTAGTAATAGAACAAACTGGATAAGTGAAAGAAGAAGTAACTTTTTCTTATTTTGCATGTTCATCACCTCTTGCTTTTTTCGATTGAAGAAATACCAGATATAAAGCAATTGCAAGGATGATAAATACAATTGATTTGCTTATAAATGAAACAGCTAATCCCGTGTAAATGCCAATTACAAGAGCTGCAAATGTTATAAATCCTATAATGATACTGCCTCTTTCGTGACCTGAAACGCCATTAAATAAACGGATACATGAATAAGCAAATAAGATCAAAACTCCTACAATCATATTGGCTAATTTATCTTGAACACCTAAAATTGGTAATAAAAATATAAATAAGAAAATCCATAGCTGATTTTTCATAGCCACATTATTCTTCCACTTTTTGTATGCAGTGTAGATTGCTAGTATAAGGATTAACAGAATAATAGCATCAAATAATGGCACTGCTACCGGCTTCAAAAACCCATATGAAAATTCCTTTTGTAACTCATGAGCTACATCATACAATCCCCCAAATGTTGTAGTGAAATAGGTGAAGAACCATACAAAAATCGTAAATACTGGCAGGAGTACATAGTCAATTACTCCGCGTTCATTCAAATACCAAAGAATAAAAACGACTAGAATAATAGGTATAAAATATTGGCGATTTGAAATTGTCTGGAAAAACATAATGATGATATAACCTAGAAACGAATAATTAAAGCTTACACTCCAACGATTCTTCATGATTTTCAAGAAATATATTGAGCAAAGCAACAATGGAATTTGAAGTAGATAAACATGTACAGTATCTATTCCTGCACTATAGCTCAAGCTAAAAAATCCAATTCCTAAAAACAGATAATAAAACATATCGTGCTTTAGGACATAGTAATAAAGAAACGCAAGCATAGTCCACGTAATAAGAAATACTGGACTATCACTAGAAAATTGATACATTTGTACAATTAAAACAAATGCACATGCATACCCAATCGCATTAATAAAATTTAAACAATGTCCAAACAACTCTTTGCCTTTTTGATAACTTATAAATGCTACTGCATGGAAAACAAAAAGCGTTACAAAAATAATAACTAATCTCATAGTTTGACTATATTCATTCCAATTACTACCCACAAGTGCTAGAATCGCGAATGCTACAAGTAAAGCAATTAAAAATGGCACTATATTCCCTAAAAATGATTGCTTCTCAACCTTGCCTTGATGCCTTTCGTAGTCAAGTATTCGATTTAATGAATCATCATCTAGTAAATTGAGCTTGTGCCACTCCTTTAACTTTTGTTCTAATTTACTCATTAACTCCCCCCTTTAGTAGTAGCTCTTAAAGCCACTTCTTTTATTATTATAATTTATCAAGAAAGCATTAATTACCTTTATATTTTAAAAATTTGTCTCTTAATCTACACAATATTTTAATTAAACGTTTGTTTAATTCATTATTTCTTTTACTATGGCTTAAGAAATTGACTTTAATAATTAGCATCGTATTGTCCCCTCTTGGCTATTATGATAGTCTGTTGATAAATTCGATCAGTTTAATCACTTACCAAATAATTCAAAAAGGAGGTTTTTTATTGTTTAAAATCATGATTGTAGAAGATGATGAAAAAATTCGCAAAATCGTCTCCGAAACGTTGAAGAAGTGGCAATACGAGGTGATTGAAGTAACAAACTTTGAACAAGTCCTTTTAGAGTTTGAGAATACTCAACCTCACCTTGTTTTATTGGATATTAACCTCCCTACTTTAGACGGATTTTATTGGTGCCAACGGATTAGAACAGCCTCTAAGGTTCCAATTATATTCCTTTCATCTAGAACTCAAAATATGGACGTTATAATGGCAATTAATATGGGCGGCGACGACTTTGTTCAAAAGCCATTTGATTTAGGTGTTTTAGTTGCGAAGGTTAGTGCGCTATTAAGAAGAAATTATACATATCAAGATGAGAGCAATACGAATCTCACTCATCGTAATCTACAATTCAATTTAAATAATTCAACAGTTGCTTATATGAAAAATTCAACTGAGCTATCAAGAAACGAATTTATTATTCTCCAAATTATGATGCGTAATATTGGTAAAATCGTGTCCAGAGATGATTTAATGCAGGCGCTTTGGAATGATGACCAATTCATAGATGATAATACATTGACTGTCAACGTTAATCGATTACGACGAAAAATCTCCTCACTTGGGCTTGATGATTTTATTCATACTCGCAAAGGTCAAGGATATATCATATGAAGAAGTTTTTACTGTTCCTTAAGTTTGAAAAATCATATTTGTTTCTATACTTTATAAGCAACATCATCTTTGTCGCTTTACTTACAACCGACCCTTCCATTTCATTTCGGTGGGATACATTCATTTATGCCTTTGCACTGAATATACTCATTTTTATAGCCTTTCTTCTATATCGCTTTCAGAAAAATAGTCAGGCGATACGTCATATAGATGAAGAGGATTATGAAAACCTGTCATTTGAAGGGGTCTTCTATGAACAATATATTGAAGAACTAAAGCGCAATCACATTAGAACAATCAATGATGTTCAAGCTAAGCAAAAAGAATATCATGATTATATTGTCTCTTGGTTTCACGAGATAAAAACACCTATCTCTGTATTACGATTGATGCAACAAACTGACTTCGAGCCTAAAAGTTTAATAGAAGAAATTACTAAGATTGAGCAATATGTTGACCAAGCACTTTACTATGCTAAGCTCGATAACTTTAATCAAGACTATGAAATTAAAAATTGCAACTTAGATCGGCTCGTTAAAGATACTTTGAAAACCCACTCTAAAGCCTTTTTTGCTAAAAAAATTCGTTTAAACTTGTCCATAGAACCTACAATTATCCAAAGCGATTCAAAATGGTTACAATTCATCTTAAACCAACTAATTACGAATAGTTTGAAGTATACGAACGAAAACGGAGAAATAGCAATCTCCACAAATGAAACACAGCAGGAAAAGCTTTTAATCATCGAAGATAATGGTGTCGGAATTAAACAAGAGGACTTACCGCGTATATTCAATCGTGGCTTTACTGGAACAAATGGACGCATTTTCACTAAATCCACTGGTATGGGTTTATATTTAGCCCAAGAGCTATCAAATAAATTGGGGCATTTTATTACTTGTACTTCAGAAGAAAATATCTATACTCAATTTGTCATCCACTTTCCAAAAAATATTGACCCATTTTGGGCTACAAAGAAAAACTCTTTAGCACATAATAAAGGAGCTCCCCTTTAAGTCGGACAAATCGACGAACGGGAGCTCCTTTTATTAGCCTATTCTGTTAGTTTGTTGATTAGTGGAAGAATCTCGAAATTTAATTGGGAAGCTACCTCTTCTGATTAACGATCTTATAATAAATACTCGTCGAAGATAAATAAAACAATATATAGATCAATGTATATGAAATTAATACACCTATTATAATGCTAGTGAGCCCAGGAAAGCCCTTCACTGAATCTAACATATAATATTTTAATATTAGCCAGCTATGCATTACTCCTAGTAGTAATGGAGGCATGAAAACAAATAATAATTGCTTTCTTATTACACTCTTTATAATATTATTTGTCGTACCGATTTTACGTAATATTGCATATAATCTTTGCTCTTCTGTAGCTTCACGTAATTGCTTAAAATAAATAACGCTCGCCAAAGCAAATAATGCAATAATGGCTAAGAAACAAGCCGAAAACAGAACTAAAGATGAGCTTTCAATTTGTTTTGAATACACATCAGCAAATGAGGAGTAATACGCATTGGGCGTTTTTGTTACAATTGCATGTATCTTTTTGGAAAGCTCTTCAGCATTTTTCACGTCTTTAATTTGATAAATTTCAAATCCCTGCTTAACCGATTGTTTTTTTATATTACCGTAGGCCTCATTTGAAATAATTAGTATCGAAGGTTTTATTATCATTGATTTACCCGGATCTGTTCCCCACCCAAGCAACGCATAGTCTTTTTTTTCTACTAGATTAAAGGTTTGGTCTTGTTTAGTTGTAATCGTAAATTTCGGCTGATGGTCTACAGGATATACTTTTGGAAAGTCTGATCCTTGAGATAGTGAAACAGCTTCCATCCCTTTCAAATGAACTTTTTCTTTTTTACCATGCATCGTTACAATTTTATTATAATCCTTCTCTGAAAATAGCAGGATTTCTTTCGTAAAATATTGAGGGTTTTCAAAAGCAATTGCTCTGTTTGATTTGGTTTTTGAAACTAATCCTTCTATTTGTTTGTATTCTTCAATAGGATGGTTTGAATTTTTTATCATTTGATGAATATGATTGCTTGTATTTTTATCGATTGTTTGGAAAGCAATATCATTAGGTAAGTTGATTCCAACAGCTTCAAATTGCACTTTATAATTAATTGTAACAAATCCGATTAACAAGATTAGTACTGCACTAAATAGCGTAATAAATGTTAGGTTTAACGTATTACTTCTAATTTGAAATCTTAATGATGAAACCCAAAGGACTGTATTTCCTTCATAAAACCTTTTTCTATTAGAAAAAACTTGTAATAGCCAACCGGTAAACTGGCGAAAAAATAAATATGTTCCACCTATTAAACCAATTGTTACAGTGATTGAAGTAAAACTTACATGTTCCTTCCAAAAAACTGATTCTTTTCCGCTAGTAATGAGATAGACAGCTATTCCTAGCAATACGATTGATAAAATCGCAAAAAAAGGTGAAGATTTAAATGTTTTTTCTTTTTTTGATTGTGCATGGAATAGTTCAACGATTTGAACTCTGCGAATCATAAAAAAGCTTTGAATGCTAATAATGATCGCTAGTAAAATAAACAAACCAACTGTTGAGGCAATCGCTTCAATCGGAAAATTCAATGAAATGACTTCATTGTATTTCATTAAATTCATTAATAACATTCCGAAGAATTTAGATAATAAGCCCCCAATTAACATCCCAATTACAAGAGAAATCCCACCGATAAAAAGATTTTCATAAAATATCATAAGTGTGATTTGAGCTTCACTCATCCCATACAATAAATACATTCCGAATTCTTTCTTTCGCTGTTTCATAAAAAATGAATTTGAATACAAAATGAAAAAAATAATGAATAAGAAAATAACAACCGTTGCAATGCTGACGCCAGTTTTGAAACTTTCTTTGTTTTTAAGTGCATTAATAATGTCATCGTTATACATTAAAGCCGAAAACGTAAATTGAATAATCACTCCGATAATCATTGAAACTAAATAAATTGTATATAAGCGAAAGTTTCGTTTTATATTCCGACTTGTTAACTCTAGGAGGTTCATTTTAATTCCCTCCCATAATACTTTGTGTGTCTAAAATTCGATCGTAAAACGTCCTTTGCTCTTGATTACCTCTATATAGTTCATTCACAATACTTCCATCTCGAAGAAAAATCACTCGCTTACAATGGCTAGCAGCATAAGGGTCATGTGTGACCATTAAAATAGTCGTTTGAAATAATTCATTCAAATTGACTAGTTGTTCTAACAGTTGCGTTGCCGATCGCGAGTCAAGTGCTCCCGTCGGCTCATCCGCAAATACAATAGCCGGATTCGTAATAATAGCTCTAGCAGAAGCTGCTCTTTGTTTTTGACCACCAGAAATTTCATAAGGATATTTTTGTAATATATCTTCAATATTTAGAGCACTAACTATTGGACCAAGTCGCTTTTCCATCTCTTCAATCGAGAATTTTCGTAATGAAAGAGGTAGCAAAATGTTTTCTTTTACATTTAAAGTATCTAACAAATTATAATCTTGGAAGATGAATCCCATATGTTCTTGTCTAAATTTGCGCAAAGTTTTCTTATTTAAATCTAATAGAGACTGTTCATTTAACCAAACATCCCCACCTGATAATTGATCAATTGTTGATAAAACATTCATTAATGTTGATTTCCCTGACCCTGATGGCCCCATAATGGCTGTAAATTCAGCTAGCTGAATTGTTAAATCAATATTTTTTAATACGGTTGTTTTACCGTAGTTTTTTGATAAATTTTTAGCTTGGATTACAGTTTTCATGATTATTACCTCCTGTTCATGTTAACTATAAACTGACCATAAGATGTAAACCATCGATTTAACATGAACTAAAGTGACGATTTTGTCACATTGTAAACTGTATGCAAATCTAATTTTCCATAAATATTTGATTATTAATCCAATTAATGAGAAAAGATTTTTTCAAACAAAAAAACAGCCCTATTTCTAGGACCGTTTCTTCATCTATTATACCGGATAAACACCATGCTTTTTCGTAGCAGGAGTTTCATACGACTCTGAATAATATGCAAAACGTTTAATAAGCTCTGCACGTAGTTCTTCTGGTTGGATGACTACATCTACTACTAGCTCAGATGCTAAGCGGTAAATATCGATATCCTCAGCGTACTCTTTACGTTTTTCTTGGATAAAGGCAGCTTGTTCTTCTTTTGGTAAACTTGCGATTTTTTTCGCGTATACAGCATTTACTGCTGCTTCAGGACCCATTACAGCGATTTGAGCAGATGGGAATGCAATTACACAATCCGTTTCAAATGCAGGGCCTGCCATTGCGTAAAGTCCAGCACCGTAGGCTTTACGAGCAATTACAGAAATTTTTGGAACCGATGCATTACTCATACTATAAAGCATTTTTGCACCATGACGGATAATTCCAGCACGCTCTACTTTTGTACCAATCATGAATCCAGGTACATCCATTAAGAATAGTAAAGGAATATGGAACGCATCACATAAATTAATAAATTTAGCTGCCTTGTCAGCTGAATCGTGGAATAATACGCCACCTTTAACTCTTGGTTGGTTAGCGACAACTCCTACGCTACGGCCATCTAATCTAGCAAAACCAGTTACTAGTTCAGGAGCAAATAGCTTTTTAATTTCGAAGAATGAATCTTCATCAACTACTCGGTCAATAAATTCATAAATTGAAAATGGTACGTTTTGATTACTTGGAATAATTTCTGATAAAGATTTCTCCTTTTGTACAGGATTTTTAGCCTCAACAACAGGAGCCCCTTGTTTGAAATTAGTTGGTAAGTAAGATAAATAGTCTTTTAACTTAGAAATCGCTTCCTCTTCTGACTCACATAATACATCTCCACAGCCTGAAACTGAACAGTGCATTCTAGCTCCACCCATTTCTTCGAGTGTAACTTTTTCACCAATTACCATTTCAGCCATACGAGGTGAACCTAAGTACATTGAAGAGTTGCCTTCAACCATAAATACAGCATCACAAAATGCAGGAATATAAGCTCCACCTGCAGCAGATGGTCCAAATAATAAGCAAATTTGAGGTACTTGACCTGATAGCTTAATTTGGTTGTTGAATATACGTCCAGCACCACGTCTACCTGGGAACATGAATACTTGATCAGTAATACGAGCTCCTGCAGAGTCTACTAAGTAAACAAGAGGTACTAGCATTTTTAAACAAGTTTCTTGAATACGGATAATTTTCTCAACTGTTTTTTCGCCCCATGAACCAGCTTTTACAGTTGAATCATTTGCCATTACACAAACAGTACGGCCATTAATTTTACCGATTCCTGTTACAATGCCATCCGCTGGAAATTCATCATTCATACAGTTCGCAAAGAAACCATCCTCTACAAAACTGTCTTTATCTAAAAGTTGATTAATTCTTTCTCTTGCAAAGAGCTTACCAATTTTGGCATTGCTCTCATGATATTTTTCTTTCCCACCAGAAAGTATTTGTTCTTTTCGAGCTTGATATGTTGCTTCGTTTGACATGCAATTACTCTCCTTTATATTGCGGCTTACGCTTTTCTTGAAATGCTACTAAACCTTCCATACGGTCGTTTGTATGCAATAATGTTTCGTATTCATATGTTTCTAATCTTAACCCTAAATCTAAAGGAAGATCGAAACCACGTTGAATAGCCTTTTTTGCAGCACGAATTGCAAGTGGACCTTTACTTGCAATTGTTTCACACATTTCAAGCGCCTTATTTTGTAATTCATCTATTTCAACAACATGTTCTAAAATGCCATAACCTTCAGCCTCATCTGCACTTAAGCGTTTGCCAGTAAAGATTAGTTCTTTTGCTCTTCCAAGGCCAATTAAACGTGGAAGTCTTTGCGTACCACCAGCACCTGGAATAATAGCTAAAGATGTTTCTGGTAAACCGACAATTGCCTCTTTATGTGCAATTCTTATGTCACAGGCTAAAGCAAGCTCTAGTCCTCCACCTAAGGCAACACCGTTGATTGCAGCGATTGTTGGCATTGGTAATCTTTCAACCTTTTCAAAAAGTGTCCCGATTTTTTCAACAGTCTCTCGAGCCTCACTCTCAGTCATGCCTCTTCTTTCTTTTAAATCAGCACCACTACAGAAATAAGATGATCCACTACCTGTAAATACTACAGCGCGTATAGATGATTTCTTTAACTCTTCCATTTGGCTATGAAGAGCATCTAATAACTCACGTGATAACGAATTAGCTGCATTTGTACGATTTAAAGTAAGAATTCTAATGTGACCGATATCACTCACTAATAAACTTGATTCCATTTAAATACTCTCCTTTGAACCATTCCATACTGAAAATAGCTTACTAACTGGTGTTAAGTTCATTTGTTCAGAGATATATGAAGTAGCTTGATGAAGTTTCTTTTCATCAATATTAGTTGAAATACCTAAATTATGAAGTAATGAAACAACATCTTCAGTAGCTACATTGCCACTAGCTCCTGGTGCGTAAGGACATCCACCAAGCCCACCATTTGAAGAATCAAATTTTTCTATACCAAATTGTAGAGAAGTATATAGATTTGCAATCGCACGACCATATGTATCATGGAAGTGCATAGCAATTCGTTCAACTGGTACTTCTTTAACAAGATTTTCTAAAAAATCATTCACTTGAAGTGGGTTAGCAATTCCAATTGTGTCTCCTAAAGAGATTTCATCTACGCCACATTCAAGTAATTGGTTTGCAAGATTGATAACCTTCAATTGGTCTACAGCACCCTCATATGGACAACCAAATACAGTTGAAATATAGGCTCTAGTAGTCTTTTTATTGTTTTTACATTCTGTAATCATTGAGCGAATATCGTTCATTGAATGTTCGATACTCGCGTTCTTGTTTTTTAAATTATGTGTTTCGCTAGCAGATACAAAGAAATTAATTTCATCTGCATCTACTTCAAATGCGCTCATTAAACCTCTTTTATTAGGAACTAGAGCTGCATAAGTAACCCCATCTTTTTTCTTAAGCTTTGTAAACAAATCTACAGAGTCACTTAACTGAGGAATCCAGTCAGGTCTCACAAATGAAGAAACTTCAATATAAGATAAACCACTATTAACTAATAAATTTATCCATTCAAGCTTCTGCTCAGTTGAAACAAACTGTTTTTCATTTTGTAAACCATCGCGTGGTCCTACTTCTCTTATAAGAGCCGATTGAGGTAGCTTCATCATTTTTACTCCTAACCTAATTTTTCAACTTGGATTAAAGAGTCGCCTTCATTTACAAAATCGCCTTCGTTTACGAATACATTTACTACCTTACATTTATAAGGAGCAGTATGTGGGATTTCCATTTTCATAGATTCTAAGATTACATAATCTTGATCACTACTAATTTCGTCTCCTACAGATACAAGACATTTCCATACGCTTCCAGCCATCATTGCAGTTAAGTTTTCCATATTTAATTACCTCATTTCACTTTTTGATATTCACTAATAAAACTTGTTGTATAGTCGCCTTCTTGGAATGCATTCGTTGAAAGAATATCAATCAAAAATGGCACATTTGTTTTAATGCCTTCAATTTCTACATTTTTAAGATAATTGTGCAGTTGAATTACTGCTTCTTTTCTTGTATTTGCTGTAACAATTACTTTCGCTAATAACGGATCATAAAATGGTGATACTACCCATCCATCATATAGATGTGTATCAATACGTATACCAATCTCCTCTGGGAATTTACTATGTTGAACTGTTCCTGGAGATGGGAAGAATGTTTTAGGGTCTTCAGCATAAACCCTCACTTCAATCGAATGACCATTCATTTCGACATGAGTAGGACGCATTGGAAGTGTTTCACCAAATGTAATGCGGAATTGCCATTCAACTAAATCAATTCCTGTAATTCCTTCTGTTACACCGTGCTCAACTTGTAATCTTGTATTCATTTCTAAGAAATAAATATTTTCTTTTTCATCAACTAAAAATTCAATTGTTCCTACGTTTACATACTTCATTTGATTAGCAATTGTAAGAGCATATTCCTCAAGCTTTTTTCTACCTTGAGGAGAAAGGAATGGTGATGGTGCTTCCTCAACAACCTTTTGGTTTCTTCTTTGAATTGAACAATCTCTTTCAAATAAGAAAACAGCATTGCCATGAGTATCAGCAGCAACTTGTGCTTCAATATGTCTTGGTTTAATAATCGCTTTTTCAATGAATACATCATCATTCGCAAAAAATTGAAGAGCTCTCGTTTGTGTTGTTAAAAATTCTTTTTCAAGCTGTGCTTCGTTTTCAATTAGCTTCATGCCAATTCCGCCGCCGCCACTAGAAGCTTTTAACATAACAGGATAACCAATTTGTTCTGCAATTTCTTTTGCCTCTTCAACAGATTGAATTGGATGAGAATTCCCTTTAATTACTGGAATGTTTAATTGCTCCATTATTTGTCTTGCTCTAATTTTTTCACCCATCATCTCTAAATGCTCAGGCTTAGGACCAACAAATAAGATGCCTGCTTCCTTACATTTTTTAGCAAAATCGCTATTTTCTGATAAGAAGCCATATCCTGGGTGAATGGCTGTTACATTATTCTCTTTTGCAATTTTTATAATTAAATCTGCGTTTAAATACGTATCTTTTGTATGATTTCCTTTTAAAGAAAAAGCTTCATCACTTAACTTAACGTGCAAACTTTCTTTATCAGCATCTGAATAAACTGCCACAGTTTGATAACGAAGTTTTTTACATGTTTCAATAATTCTACATGCGATTTCCCCACGGTTTGCAATAAGTATTTTGATCATATTCTCGCTCCTTATCGGCATCCTAATTGACGTGCGATTACTATACGTTGAATTTCTGAAGTACCTTCACCAATTTCAAGTAACTTAGCATCACGAACTAAACGCTCAATACCATATTCCTTCATATAGCCATATCCACCATGAATTTGTAATGATTCATTCGCAATTTTGGAAGCGATTTCAGATGCGTATAACTTAGCGAACGCCGCTTCTTTCGTGAACGGTTTTCCATTATCTTTTAACCATGCTGCTTTATGCACCATGTTTCGTGCTAATTCAACTCCCATAGCCATATCAGCTAACTTAAACTGAATAGCTTGGAAACTTGATAAAGGTTGTTTAAATTGCTTACGTTCTTTAGCATATGCTAATGCTTTATCAAGAGCTTTTTGTGCAATACCTACAGCAAGTGCTGCGATTGAAATTCTTCCACCATCTAATGTATATAAGAATTGGCCAAAACCTTTATCAGGATTACCAAGAATGTTTTCTTTTGGAACACGTACCCCATCTAATACAATTTGAGTCGTATTAGAAGCACGAACACCCATCTTGTCATAAGGATCTGTAATTGTTAATCCTTCTGAGTCAGTTGGTACGATAAACGCACAAATATTTTTCTTTCCTTTTTCGTCAATCGAAGTATAAGCAGTTACGATGATTGTGTTAGAATATTGAGCATTTGTAATCCAGCATTTTTCACCAGTAATCACATACTCGTCACCTTCTAAAACTGCTTTTGTTTGAGTTCCACCAGCATCAGAACCTGCATTTGGTTCTGTTAAACCGAAAGCACCAAGTGTTTTTCCTTGCGCCATTGGAACTAAATATTTTTGCTTTTGTTCTTCTGTACCAAAATAGTAAATAGGAGAAGCACCTAATGAACAAGTTGCCGCAAAGCTTAAACCTGTTCCTCCACATGCACGCCCAATTTCCTCTACAGCTAACGCATAACTAATTGTATCGCCACCGCTACCGCCGTATTCTTCAGGGAACGGAATACCTAATAAACCTAATTCACCCATTTTTTTGAACGTTTCAATCGGGAATTTACTATCACGATCAAGCTCTTCTGCAAAAGGCTCAATTTCCTTCGCTGCGAAATCTCGTACCATTTCTTGAATCATTTGCTGTTCTTTAGATAATAAAAAATCCATGTGTTAGTCACTCTCCTTTTAATATTTAGGTACGTTTTAAAAAACGTAAGAATGTCTCCAACTGCGCAAATAGCAGTGGAGTCCTTATAGTTCATGTATAAGAAATAAATATTTTAGTCCTACAATTGATAATATTCGATATATTCTACCATTTCCCTTTATTGTCCTTTCGACAAATTGAGACAAAAGTGACAGGAGTTAGGATAAGAGTGAGTGCGACTCAAAAGTACAAATAAATGTAGAACTGCAAATAAGCCATAGAAAAGTGCAAATAAGAAACTCGTTCGTGCAAATAAGCGAAAATGTCCTGCAAATAAACGGCGTACTGCAAATAAAATTAGCAAAACTGCAATTAAAATGGCTAAAACTGCAATTAAAATCAGTGAAACTGCAAATAAGATAAAATATTACCCATACCGGTTATGGTATTCACACTAAATATTGGACAATCGTTACTCCATTTAAATAGAAAACCATCAAAATTGCTCTAACCTTAGATAAATCAACTAAATAACCGCTATAAGACTGCAAATTATCTATAAAAAACGACAAAGGTCCTTCGGGATATCCCTTTTCTATGTTCAAACTACACAGCATTAATAGAAAAACAAAAAAGGCATACCCCCAATCACAGAGGTACGCCCCACATCATCAATTATTAATATCCAATAAAATCTTCCCAGTGCTTTGTCTACTTTCTATTAATCTATGAGCACTAGCAGCATCTTCTAACCAAAAATGGTGCCCGATTTTGATGTTTAAAAGTCCTTCATTGATATATTTAAATACTTGTTCCGCTGTTTCCTTCAAGATTTCTGGTCTTTCTTTCCTTGTTGTCCCTAAACTAAAACCAAGGACTGATCGACAGCTCGAATGTAACTCACTTGTTTTAAAATGACCAACTTCTCCGCTTGAATTGCCGAAGTGAACAAGGCGTCCGTATTTCGCTAAGCAATCTATGCTTTGTTCTGAAATTCTACCAGCGACCGAATCTAATATGATATTGGCCCCTATTCCGTCCGTTAACTCATTTACTTTCTCTGCAAAGTTTTCTTTTTCATAGCAAATCACATGATCTGCCCCAGCATTTAGAGCATACTCTATTTTCTGTTGACTTCCCACTGTACCGATAACTTTACCGGCCCCTAATATCTTTGCTATTTGAATAGCAGTCGTACCTACACCGCCAGCAGCAGAATGAATTAGAACAGTTTCTCCTTTTTCAATTCTCGCTAAATCAGCTAACAACTTATATGAAAGAAACGAAACGGTAGGACATGCTGCAGCTATATCAAATCCAACTGTTTCAGGTAACAGGAACGTTAGATTTTCATTTGCAACTACATATTCAGCGTATGAACCGCCAATTGGAAAAGCAGCAACTCTTTGACCAACTTTAAATTGTTTCACATCAGCTCCAACAGCTTCAATAGTTCCAGCGGCATCTAGGCCAGGGATAAATGGGAACTTTCCTTTACCTTTTTTTCCATATCTTGCTTTTACATCTGCAAAATTCACACTGGCTTTTTCTACTTTAATTAACACTTGATTAGAGCTAATTTTTGGTAATTCAAGATCAACAAACTTTAATACATCTGGAGTTCCGAACTCTGTCACAACAACTGCTTTCACAATCTCCACCTCACTTATGATCACTACTTTTATTTTATCTGTAAGAATGAAGTCTCGGAAAATAACAATTTATTATGACTTCCAATAAGTCAGGCTTATTAATTTCATTGCTATTGTAAAGTTCTGAACATCATCTCGAATATATCGCTCATATTTATTTTAGAATTTTCCTTGTTCATTGTATTTTGAACCCGTAAACCATACATAAACGTTAGAAATAAATTAGCCATTTTTTCTGCATCAACTGATAAAGGAATCGCACCCTCTTCCTGCCCTACTTTGATCCATTTTGTTGACGTAGCTAGACTATGCAAATAGACATCCTTTAGGATTTCTTCAACCTTCTGATTATCCACGCGACTTAGTAAATAAATAAAAATTTTAGTCGTTACATCCTGTTCCGTAGAGTGTTTAGCCACGCCACTGGCAACTACTTTCAGTGGGTCATTAATTCCTATTGTTTCTTTCTGTGATACGACTTCCAAAAATTTTGTATCGACTTGCCCAATACGCGCTTTCATAATCAGTCCAAACAATTCATCTTTTCCAGTAACATAATGATAAATGGCACCTTTAGAAAGTCCTGTTCGATCAATAATATCCTGCATTGTTGTTTTTCTACAGCCTTTTTCTTCGATGAGCTTTTCTGTAATTGATAAGATCAATTGAAAACTTGAATTTAGCTGCGAATTTTCTTTCATGTTTACCTCCTATGCAAAACAATTAATGATGATACCAATCTATTAAATTAATTATTATTTAGTTGTTTTTCCATACAATAGTAGTGATTCTTTCGTAATGGAAACTCTATAGTCCCTCTTTTAACATACCCATACTTTGTATACAGCCCCACTGCTTCGTCATTTGTAGAATAGACATCCAATCTAATACTTGTATAGCCTCTTTGTATTGCCAATTGTTCCACGTACTCTAAAAGTAATTTTCCGATTCCCCTGCCCTGGTAATTAGGGCGTACCGCAAGTCGGTGTATGCAAGCTGGGTTTCCATTTTTGTCATCCCAATCTATTTGTTCATATTTTTCACTTTGTAATTCATCGAGTACAACAGTTCCAATTACGACATGATTGTCTATTATTCCATATATATTTTGATTAGTAATATCATCTTGGATAACAAACAGATTTGGGTAAAATAGATCCCATTGATCATTTTGATTGCTGCGCAAATGCTTCGTCACGGTTTTATACAGATTCAAAACGTCTTTTTGATAATTCTTTTGAATTGGAATAATGTCCATCTTAACTCTCCTTATCAAGATTACTTAGTAATCTGTAATTTAATTTCTTGAAGCTTTTTTGCCGACTTTCTTCTATACATAACAGTCCATAAAATTGCAGCACCTATAAATCCGTAAAGGACATAATTTGAGAAAAGTAGATATCTTTCCGTTGATAGATCATAAACCATAATGACTCGCACGACTGCTTCAGATAACAGCATAATTCCCCATACAAGCGTCATTAATCGCATAACAAAACGAAAATATTTAATATTCCAGTTTTCAGCAAAACGATTATTTTGGATAAATCGCATTCCTAAATAAAACATGATAGGTCGTTTAAATAATAGAGATACTAAAAAGATTATTCCGACCGAAGCCGTAATTAATGATTCTCTTACAAGCAAAACCTTTTCACTACCACCTAGAAAGACTAAAAAAAGAGTTAGAATAAGTGAAAAAAGCATTAACCCTCCAAAAGCATCGAGCCTTTTATGCTTCCATAAATGAACTACATTATCAACTAAAGGAATTAAAGTGGCAATTGAAAGAGCTAAAATACTGCTCATATAATCTGATAACACAACATAAATAACCCAAGGTAAAATACCGTTAATTACTAATGTGAAAATGACATACATTCTTTTAGACATAAAATCATCCCTTTAAACTTATTTTTTATATAGAGAATATTGGTACGAATGATGTTTTATTTTTTTTAGCTATTTTAGAAAGACCGACTGTTGGTTTGTTTTTTTATAAGAGTATATTATGTACCGACCGTCGGTATGTTAATGAAAAATAATATTTTTTTGAGAATAGGCTCCTAATGCAATTTTTTTTACTAAACTTAGAATCTTTATGAATTTTTCCATCTTACAAATCATTTAACTTTGAAAAAACAAAAAAAGGCATCTATCCATCAAATAACGATGAAATAGACACCCTAGTAATTTACTATTTATTAACCAGCACACTTAAATGCTTAGCAGCAGATTTAATATCTTCTTTCCCTAAAATCGCGGAAACAATTGCAACACCATCAATTTTTGATTCCATTAATTCAGAAACGTTTTCTTCATTAATACCACCGATGCCTACGATTGGAATCTTTACTGCCTCGCGTATTCTTCGTAGTTCATCAAGTGTTAAGTACTTTGCATCTAGTTTTGTACTAGTTGGATACATTGAACCAATACCTACATAGTCTGCACCTTGTTCCTGTGCAATCATTGCTTCTTCTAATGTTGATGCAGATACACCGATAATCATGTCTTCGCCAACAATTTTTCTAGCCACTGTTAAAGGTAAATCTTCTTGGCCGATATGCAGGCCATCAGCTTTAATTGACAATGCGATATCTAAGCGATCATTTATAATCAATGGTACATTATATTTTGAAGTAACTTCTTTTACTTGCATAGCAACTTGATAGAAATCCAGACTGCTACAGTTCTTTTCTCTTATTTGAACGATTGTTGTTCCGCCTTGAATTGCTTCCTCAACAGATTGAACAAGGTCTCTTGAACCTAGTACATCACGGTCAGTTACTAAGTAAAGCTTATAATCGATTTTGTTTTTTGTTATAGCCATTCGATTTTACCTCCTGTTAGAAGTGTATCAACTGAAACTTTAGATACTTCGTCAAATAAATTTACTCTAAATGTACCGATAGCTTGTTCTTCAGTTAAACGAGCCTTAGCAAGTTCCCCGCAAAGACCCATTGTAGTGATACCCGATACCGCTGCAAGGAAATAATCATTTGTTGTACCAGCATAAGTTCCGATTAATGATGTAGTCATACATCCAGTACCAGTTACATCGGCTAGCATTTTATCTCCATTTGATATTGTGCATACTCGGTCCTGTTCTGCAACAACATCCACTGCACCCGTGATTGCTACTACTGATCCTAATTTCGCTGAAAGTGATTTTGCAATTTCGACACCATCTTCTTCATCAGCTACAGAGTCTACACCTTTAATTTGAACGTTTAAGCCGGCAATCATTTTAATTTCTGACATATTTCCACGTACTACAGCAAAACGTACTTCTTTCAATAATCTTGCAGTTGTTTCTGTGCGTAGAGTCGTTGCCCCAACTCCTACAGGATCCAAAATAACAGGTACACCTAATTGATTAGCTTTTTTACCTGCTTGAATCATTGATTGGATAGTTCTCTCATTTAACGTACCGATATTAATAACAAGAGCTGAAGCAAATGATACCATTTCCTCTACTTCGGCTAAATCATCTGCCATAACTGGTGACCCACCTAGTGCTAATACCATGTTTGCACAGTCATTTACCGTTACATAATTCGTAATATGATGAACTAAAGGCTTTTTCTCTTTTACACTTGCAATTAATTGACTCATTTCATTCATAGTTAACATTTTTTTCTCCCCCTATTTGCTTTCGAATAAGTTTATTTAATATAAATTGAACGACAATATAAATAACACAAATTAAAATCATACTCGGAACGGTAGCCCCAAGGAATAAATCTAATTGAACAAACTTGCGATAAATGAAAACTCCTAAAATCCATGTAATAAACGCTAACCAGTCAATTTTTAAGGATTTACTTATACTTGTTCTTTTTAGAATAAAGTAATCTGTTAATAAAATTGCGTACAACGGTGCAAAGAATGACCCAATTGTATATAAGAATCCTTCATATTTTTCAATTGGGAAAATCACCGCTAATATTGTTCCGATTGCCGTAACGATCAGCGCTATATGTTTTCCATTTAGTTTTGGAAAAATGGTTGTAACTGATATCCCAGCTGAATAAGCATCCATGAAAGTTGTTGTAACAGTCGCTAAAACAACGATACCAACTGCGAATAGGCCTAAATTTGCACTCATTAAAACAGCTACTGGATCTACTTCATTAAATGCTAACGCTGCCCCTAGTCCAATAATATACATCCATGAACTTCCAAACATATAACCTATGAAACTACCAATTGCCCCGTCTTTTGTAGTTTTCGCGAATCGAGTATAGTCACTAATTAATGGGATCCACGATAATGGCATAATGACTGATAATTCAACTGCTTCGCCAAAAGATAATCCTGATGTACTTGGTTGAGTAAGAATATTATCGCTTTTAAAAATAACAAAGCATAATACAATCGTTAAAACGAATAGTAAACAAACTGCTATACTATTAAGTTTTTTTGAAGCATTTTGTCCAAAGTACAACCAGATTGCTATTAGCACTCCGATTACTAAACACCAAACCCAAAGGTGATTAAAATGATAGTCATTTTTTGTAACGATATTGATTGAACGAGCTCCTGTTAAGATCATAATGGCCGTCCAGCCAAGCAACTGTAATACATTTAAAATTGAAAACAAGTAACTACCATAGCTACCAAATGAAATTTTTGTAGATTCCATTGCAGATAATCTTTGCTGAGACCCAATTACACCACCTAAAACAAGTAAAAGTGTTCCTATTAAATGTCCTACTAAAATAGCAGTTAAACCTTTAGTAAAACCTAATGGAGCCACTAATGCCCCCGTCATGATTTCCGCTACTGATACCGCAGCACCAAACCAAAGCGTCGTAAAATTCCACTTTGTCATTTTTGCATTTTGATTAGACATGTTGAACTCCTGCCTTTTCATACAATGAGTAGAAGTGATGGACAGGACCTACCCCTTTTCCGATTGAGAAGGAATGTTGAATCGCTAATGTTATATAGTTTTTTGCTTCTCTAATTGCCTCATTTAATTCAAGTTCATTTGCTAAATTAGATGTAATTGCTGAAGATAAAGTACATCCAGTACCATGGGTATTAATTGTATTGATTCTAACGCTATTAAAACTAGTAAACTCCTCACCATTAAAGCAAATATCCGTTGCTTCACCTTCTAGATGTCCACCTTTTACAAGGACATTTTTTGCACCTAATGAATGAATTTGTATAGCAGCTTCTTTCATTTCTTCAATCGTCGTAATTTTTCTTCCAGTAATAACTTCTGCCTCAGGAAGATTCGGTGTGATAACAGTTGCTAACGGAATCAATTCTTGAATTAAAGCTTCCTTAGCATCTGGACTTAATAAGTCAAATCCGCTCTTAGAAACCATAACTGGATCAACTACAATATGCTTTGGTTTATATTGCTTTAGTTTTTCAGCTATCACTTTAATCGTATCGATTTGTGATACCATACCAATTTTTACTGCATCTACTTCGATATCCGTAAATATTGCATCTAATTGACTCGCAATAATCTCTGGTGTCATATCTTGAACCGCAAAAACTCCTTGCGTATTTTGAGCAGTTACTGCTGTTATTACACTCATTCCAAAAACACCATGAGCTGAAAACGTCTTTAAATCTGCTTGAATTCCAGCACCACCACTTGAATCAGATCCGGCTATTGTTAATACTTTCTTCAATGTTCTTCCCCCTATTTAATGAATAGAACTCTTTTGATCTTACAGATAGAAGATGAAACTTGATTTTAAATACAAAAAAGCACAAATCCCATAAGGACTTGTGCTCGAACAAATCAATGTTATGAATACAAAAATGTATTCTACCGTTCACTTTCCTACGCTGGCATTATCCAGATCAGGTTAAAGGGTCAAAGACTATTCGTGTCTCAATCTCAGCCGACCATTTACGGCACCCCTAGTACTATTCAATTATTTAAATTAATTACTTTATCATCTTAATTAATACTTATACTTTATTCAAGTATTTAGACCAGTTTACTTTAAATTTTATCTTTAAAGAACACTCTACTATTATTTTGAATAATTAGCTGTATCACAATTTGAACTACAAGTTTTTGCGATTGAACAAGAGCCACATTTACCTTTTTTTGTTTTCTTTACATATCGTAAAAGTGTCCACCCTGCATATCCAAAAATAAGAGCTCCTATTAAAATATTGACAACCATAAGTAGATACCCCTTTCTCTAATAGCCTAAGAGTCTTCCAACTTGATAGATAATTAGCGCTAATATATAGGCAATAACTAATGCATAACCAACTGAGAAATACGTCCATTTAGCTGAACCTGTCTCTTTACGAATTGTCGCAACAGTTGCAAGACATGGTACATACAATAAGACAAAAACCATAAAGCTAAAAGCAGAAAGTGCAGAAAACTGCGTTGCCAATATTCCTTGTAAAGAATTCGCATTTGGCACGTGATAAATAATATTCATAGCAGATACAACAACTTCTTTAGCTAAAAATCCCGTTAGTAAAGAAGCACCCGCTTGCCATGTTCCAAATCCTAAAGGTGCAAGTATTGGAGTTAAGATGCCCCCAATCATTGCTAAAAAGCTATCATCCATAGAAACACCGAAACCACTTGGTCCCATATAAGATAATAACCAAATTACTACAGAACCACCAAAAATAAACGTACCAGCTTTTCGAATAAACCCTTTACCTTTATCCCAAGTGCTTCTAAACAAAGCTTTACCTTGTGGCATACGGTACGGTGGGAGTTCTACGACAAATAATGAAAACTCACCCTTTAATATAGTAGATGAAAAAACCTTAGCTAATATTAATGCAACTACTATTCCAAGTATATACAGTGAAAATACAACTATTGCTTGATTTTTCGCGAAAAACGCTCCAACGAATAGTGCATATACCGGTAAACGCGCCGAACAAGACATTAATGGTGTTAACAAAATCGTGAGCAGTCTCTCTCTAGGCTGTTCAATTGTTCTGGCAGCCATTACTCCAGGTACATTACAACCAAATCCAATAATCATTGGAATAAATGCTTTTCCGGTTAAACCAACCATTTCCATCGAACGATCCATTACTAAAGCCGCACGAGACATATATCCAAAATCTTCAAGGAATGAAATTAGTAAAAACAAAATAAAAATTTGTGGAACAAAGACTAAAACTCCACCAACACCAGCAACAATACCATCAAGAATAACTGCTTTTATAAAACCAGATGCATGAATTACATTTAAGCCGTTTGTAAGCCAGTCTGTCACAGGTCCTGATAAAAACCCATCTAATGCGTCAGATAATGGTAACCCTAACCAATCAAAAGTAAGCTTAAACATTAAAAACATCGTCGCTAAGAAAATAGGAATACCCAAAATTGGATGTGTTACAAATCGATCGATCCGATCAGTTAATGTAACTGCTTCATTCGATTCTTTCTCTACAGATTTACCAATTAACTGTGATATCACTTCTTTTCTTGCTGAATAAATCCACTTAGAAGGTGCTACACCATGTTCACTACTTAATTGTTCCTCTGTTAATTTAATGATTTCGCCAATTTTACTAAAATCGTAAGATGAAGATATAAATTCTATTACTTCTTTATTACCCTCTAGAATTTGTATTGCAGTCCATCTTTTAGGAATAGTTAAGGTTGAAGGTAATAGCGTCATAATATTTTTAATACCATCTTCAATAATTTTTCCATAATCAATTTCAAACTCAACTTCGGCTTGAGGAATAGTCGCTAGTATTTCATTTACTTCGTCTGTTCCCTTACCCGATCTAGCATCAATTGGAATAACTGGTACTTTTAATATCTTTGAGATACTAGAAGGATCAATTGAAATCCCTCTCCTTTTAGCAACGTCAACCATATTTAGACCAATAATCATTGATTTATTAAACTCTAGAAGTTGAAGAGTTAGCATTAAATTTCTCTCTAATTGAGCAGCGTCAACTATATTTATCATCCCATCAAATGTTTCATTTACAAAAAAATGTGAAACAACGGCCTCATCCTTTGAAAGAGGGCTTAGAGAATAAATACCTGGTAAATCAATTAAATTTCCAAGTTTATTTTTTATAGTCCCTACCTTTTTTTCAACAGTAACCCCACTCCAATTTCCTACGTATTGGTATGTACCTGTTAAATTATTAAATAGAGAAGTTTTTCCTGTATTTGGATTTCCAATAAGTGCTATATTTAACATATTTTTTCTACCTTTATCCCAGATGCATCATTAAATCGAATACCAAGTGATTGTCCGCAATTTTCAATCATACAAGGCCCTTTGAACGGCATTGTACATTGTAAGCAGACCATAGCCCCTTCACTTATTCCAAGATCTAAAAGACGTCTCTTCACTGCCTCACCAAGTGATGACAAGTCTGTAATTTTTGCTTTTTCGCCCTTTTTTAATTCTGAAAGTAACATGAATGATTCCCCCGAATCAAAACTATTTTATCTAAAATACTTAAGAATGATAATCCTTATCAACTAACTTTATTTTAAATTAAGAATTATAATTTGTCTATGCAACTATTAGAAAAGGTTTACATTAGAAAAAGTTTCCAAACGAGAAATGAAAATAAAAAAACCTACAAAGAAAATTCTTTGTAAGTTTTTCATAAAACCGACAATTATCAGTTCTCTCTTTTATATTATTTTAAATCTTTAACTTCTTTTAACACGCTCTTTAATTCATCACCAGCTTGGTTTAATGTATCTGCATCAAGTGGTGAAACTTTTACTCCCGCTTCAATAATATGAAGTGGAGTTTCAACTTTTCCATACAATGCTTTGTCTTTATCTTTTACTGAGTCTTCGAATTTTTCCCATGATTTCTCAAGCGCTTCTCCGCTTTCTTTTGCTTTTGCTTCATCCTTATTCGAAACCTGTGTTTTTAGTTCAGAAATCGTTTTGATCATATCGTCAGATCCTGATTTAATTGCATTGTCTGTGTTCGTTCCACATGCAGATAAAGTTAAAGATAGTCCTAGAGCCATTGCCGCGATCAATTTTTTATTAGATAACATTTTTCGTTCCCTCCGAATTTTTACTACTTTTTTTATTATTTTTATTCGAGAATCTATTATAAATAACAGTTATACAAGCTATTAGTAACAAGAACATCTGTGGTACAAAGCTCTCCCAAGTAGAATAGATTGCAAAGAAATCTATTGTTGGAATAGGAGCTTGGGTAGCAGGAAGTAATCCTGAAAGTTGTAAACCGTGAATACCCATACCCGCAAATTTAAAACATAAGTAGAACATTAAGATACTTGAAACTAGGAAAAATGGTCTCATTGGAATCTTTAAGCCAACCTTTAATATTAAGAAGCTCAGTATTGCTAAAATAGCAAACCCTAACGCAATTCCTATTAATAAAGATGATAGTTTAATTGATGATGCCATTCCAATAAAGAATAATACTGTTTCAGTTCCTTCGCGAAACACCGCTAAAAACGCAAGAATAGCTAAAGATAATAGGCTACCAGTATTTAATGCTTTATCACTTTTAGTTTTAATATATTGTTGCCATTGCTTCGTATTAGATTTGCTATGTAACCAATAACTCATATATAAAAGCATGACAGCCGCAAATACTCCAGTCCAACCTGCAATTAAGAAGTTGTTACTTCCAAAAGCACCTGCTGAGAATAAGATATTTACAATAACACCTAGTATAATACTGACGCCTAAACCACCACCAACACCAAACCAGATCCACTTACTTTTCTTTTCTTGACCAGACTTTTTAATAAAACCTAATAATGCTACAACTACTAGTAACGCTTCTAAACCTTCTCGAAGTAGGATTGTAATAGCATCTAACATTGTATAACTAGTTTTAGAAGCTAAAGGTAATAGATAATCACGCATATCTGTAATTGTTTTTGTAGCCGCTTTCACATCTGGCGTTTTAGCAGTTAACATTGCATAAGATGTAACCATATCTCTTTCAGAGTCAGTGTAAACTTTTTGTGATTGAGTTAATACTACACCTTCAATATTAATCCAAGATTTTCTAAATTGATTAATTTCTGAAGTTGCTCCTGATACATTATTATCTTTTAAATCTGCTAATGCTTTGTTTAATATTTCAATTAAATCTTCAACACTACCTGTACTTTTTGAACTTAATTTTGAACTAGCAAACTGATGAGAAATAAACTTTTCATTTACAACTTCCAATTCTTTAAGTGCAGTAATAAGTGCATTTTGATTCACTGTTTTTTGTGCTAGGTTATACTGAACCATTCCCATAGCTTCCTCGATTTTGCCATATGCATCAATCGATTTATTTTTTATACCATCCTCTTTATCAAGCCAATCATCGTTGAATTTTTTATATTCCTGCTCGGCAGACTTAAAATCCCCTTTTTGTGCAGCTTGGATTGCATTTTCTACAAAAGTATTTGCAGTGGTTAAATCCTCTTCAGGGCTAGCTGCAAAGGTTTTAAACGGTAAAACAAGTAAAAGTAAAACTGTTAAAGTTACTTTGATAAGTGTTTGCTTCATGGTTGATTTTCCCCTTAAGTAAAAATGATAATCATTATCACATCTTGATAATAAAGGTATTTCATATCACAGTCAATTATATTTTTATTAACTATTTTTAATGTTAATATCAACATTCGAGTAAATTAAAAAAACTGAGGAACTTTTTCTTCAGCTTTTAATGTCTATGCTAACTAAGAGCTTCAAAAGACATCCCTTCATTTTTAAATTCATACTTTCTAATATGGCCAATCTTCTATTGAGATGGCAGTATATGGGTAACTTTGTTTCCAAGCAATTTTTACTTATAACGCATCCAAAAGAGACTGCCTCATAAGNNCTTATGAGGCAGTCTCTTTTTTAAAATTTTTAGTTAGATGAACCAACCAAAATCTTTTGTTCAATATTTAAAATTTTGTATAACTCATCAAGTTTTTGTATTTCATAAGTAGGGATTAGATCTGTATCATTTGATAGTGCTTTTGAATTAACCCAGCAAGTATCTATTCCCGCTCCGACTCCACCAGTAATATCCGCACTGAACGAATCTCCAATGATCAAAGTCTTATCCAACTCGATATTTGGAATTCGAGCAAATACATAATCAAAGTACTCTTTCATTGGTTTTTGATAGCCAGTGTCCTCAGAAACAAAAATATCTTTAAAGAATGGATAAACCCTAGCAGCATTTAATCTTTTGTATTGTGTCTTTGAAACGCCATTTGTCACAATATACAAATCAAAATGATCCTGAAGATTTGAAAGTAATTCGAAAGCCCCTTCAATTAATTGATTGCCTTCTCCTAAGTAATTTTGAAAAGTCTGTTCTAGCATTAAACCGTCTACATCGATACCGAACTCTTTAAATAAAGTTGAAAATCGGGTATTTAATATGTCATCGCGACTTATTTTCCCCTCTTCAAAAGCCTTCCAAAGTCCATGGTTAATTTCCTTATATCTCGACGTAATTTCAGTCGTTAACGGTATATTTTGATCTTTAAATAGAGATTGTAATGCTACTTTTTCTGCTGCGCCAAAATCTAATAATGTATCATCTACATCTAATAATAATGTCTTGTAAGTTTTCATAACATTTTCCCCATCCCTATTATATTAAAATCATATTTTACTAGATTACCATTAAATCAAATTAGCTGTTTTATACGTTTAAAGCTTATTCCGCTTAATTTAAAAACTAATATACCACTTATAATCAGCAATACTCCAATTAATTGCTTAGAAGTAAACGGAACTTTCTCAAGACCTAGCCACCCTTTAGTATCAAATAATAATGCAAACAATAATTGTGATGTCAGAATTATTGATGTTGCATAGGTTGGCCCAAGTATTCTAATCCCTTTCGTTAAGCAGAATACAACTCCTACACCAACAATGCCACTAAACCAATACCAAACTTTCATATTATGCAAATCAAATAATTGTTTCCCATCAAGGAAAAGACCCATAATTAGTGAAGCTATAAAGCCCATTCCTAATACAAATGTTGTTGTGACCCATATTCCAGTCCGTTCATTAACCTTACTATTAAATATACTTTGTAAGCCAATAAGTGCACCCGCGATTAAAGATAAAAGTAATCCATAAAGCATAAGCTTACACACCTCCCAAATTTAGCAATGTGATTTTTTATTCGTAAATATTATTACTCGCAAGAATACTCAGGCCATCTCTATTTTTTATAAGAATGCTCCCATTTTTTCGCTCTACTAGGCCATCCTTACAGAATTGTTGAATAACTCTATTAACATGTCGATAACTCGTTCCGATCAGATTTGCCGCATCTTTAAGATTGATCGTATTTAAATTATCATTGAGTAAAGAATTTGTATCATCGTATGAAATGGATAATAAATAGCTCGCTAAGCGTACTTCTACTGGATACATTAAGTTAAAACTCATCGAATTCGATTTAATATAAAACTTTTCCGTTATGACCTTTAATAGGAATTGAAGAAACGGTGTATAGTTTTTGCTAAGTTTTTTTAACCAACGATAGTCTATAGAGATCACTTCCACCGTAGAAATTGCTTCCACCGTATTAATATAATTCGATTCTCTTACATATTCGATATCACCGATTAATTCAAGAGGCGTTTTAAACGATAGGATTAATGTTTTCCCTTCAGCTGAGGAAGTATAAACTTTTACCTTTCCTTTTACTAAAATAAACATTGTTTGTGCCGAGTCTCCTTGAGAACAAATAAATGCTCCTTGATCGAATCGTTGAATAGTCATATGAGTTCTTAATTCATCATTAAAGACTTCTTCAATACGATGTTCAGCTAAAAATTGATTAATTTGTTCTATATCACTAGAAATATTCAAGTTAAAATCACCTCCAGTAGGTTATAAGTTAAGATCCTAGCACAATGACACCAATCATCATCATTCCAATTCCAATTAATTGGGTTGGAGTTATATTAAGCTTTTTTACTCCGAACCAACCTCTACTATCAATAATAAAAGTTAAACATAGCTGTGCGATTAACAGCGTTGAAACTGAAAAGGTAACACCATTCAAATGAATTGCCGTCACATTACAAAAAATAACAAACGCTCCAAATGCTCCACTTGTTAAATAAATTGGATTTACTTTCTTAACTTCAGCTAAATTTTTATCTTTTATTATAAGTAGAATTAAAAATGCAACAAGAAAACCAGTAAATTGTGTAATCGTAGCTGCTTGCCAAGTACCTATATCACTACTAATTTTCGAATTTGCGACTCCTTGTAGCGTGATGAATGCTCCAGCTAAAATTGCTAATATAATTCCTTTCATATACTTTCTCTCCTGACATTTTGATTTCTTCATTATTAAACGATATTGGAGGCATGTTTGGAAAGGACATATGTCCCAAGATGATTTAGATGAAGAATCGGCCTGTGGAAAACTTTAATGTATAGCTAAAATTTGCAAAGTTCTGTGGATTATTGCATTAATCTTTATTAGAAAGCAATTTTTTTGTGGATACTCCGTTATTATGTGGAAAACCGATAACTGTTTTTCATTGAATTTGAGATGAGAAAAATATACTTTTTGTGGATAATTTGTGATGAACTTGTTTTCGGGATGGGTGGTAAGTCCTATATTAAATTATGGGAATCGCAATTAAGCGATAAAGCCAAAAAAATCAGGCCATATTGGTAGCCTGATTTTTTTCATATTAGATTACTTCTTCACTTACTAAAATTGATTCCATTAAAAGCTTAATTTCATTAATCTTATTTTGATTAAATAAATCAACAATTTTACTTCCAACAATGACCCCATCGCAATCTTGGCACAATTCTTTTACTTGATCAGGACTAGATACGCCGAATCCAGCTATAACCGGTTTATTACTAACTTCTTTAACACCTTTTAGAAAGGATGATAAACTTACGTCTAGTTCATTTCGAACACCAGTAATCCCTTTTACCGTTACTGTGTATAAAAAACCTTTGCCTTTTTCTGCAATTTTAATGATTCGTTCTTTTGGTGTTGTCATTGTAACTAGTCGAATTAGTTCTACTTCAAATTCTTCTAGTTTATTTATGATAATCTCTTCTTCTTCAATTGGTAGGTCAGGTATAATGCAACCGTCTACTCCTGCTTGTTTGAGGTCAGCTACGAATTTATCAATTCCGTAAGCTAGAATAGGATTCATGTACGTCATAACGATTAAAGGTACTGAAACCAATTTTCGAACCTCTTTGATTTTTTCAAGAACGGCTTTTAAAGTTGTACCTTCTTGTAGTGCTCGAATGCCTGCTTGCTGAATTACTGGTCCGTCAGCTACTGGGTCTGAAAAAGGTATTCCTATTTCAATCGCTGATGCACCAAATTTTTCTAGTAAGGCTAATCTTCCTCCTAATACTTCTAGACCACCGTCGCCTGCCATTATATAAGGAATAAATAATTTTTCACCTTTTTTAATTCGCTCTGAAAACTGACATTCAATTCGATTCATGATTATTTTTCCTCCTTTAATCGATCTCGAACGGTATGCACATCTTTATCGCCTCGACCAGATAAACAAATGATTAAATTTTCGTCTTTACCCATTATTTTTGCTTGCTTTATTGCGTATGCAACTGCGTGTGCGCTTTCTAGTGCTGGAATAATTCCTTCTAGTCTCGCTAATAATTGGAATGCGTCGAGCGCTTCTTCATCTGTAATTGATTCATATTTTACTCGGTCAATATCCTTCAAATAACAATGCTCTGGTCCAACTCCTGGATAATCAAGTCCAGCTGAAATTGAATGTGCTTCTTGTATTTGACCGTCCTCATCTTGAAGCAAATACATTAGTGCACCGTGTAATACACCTGGCACACCTTTTGTTAACGAAGCTGCTTGTTTATCTGTATCAATTCCGTGTCCGGCCGCTTCTACTCCAAACAGTTTTACACTTTCATCTGTAATAAATGGATGGAACATACCAATTGCATTACTTCCTCCACCAATACATGCAACGACTGCATCAGGAAGCTTGCCTTCTTTTTCTAGAAACTGTTGTCGCGTTTCCTTTCCGATAACACTTTGAAAATCGCGAACCATCATTGGAAATGGGTGTGGTCCCATAACTGAACCTAACAAGTAATGTGTGTCATCAACATTTGCAACCCAGTAACGAAGTGCCTCATTTACTGCATCCTTTAATGTCGCGCTCCCCGATTCAACACTAATAACTTTCGCGCCTAGTAATTCCATACGGAACACATTTAATTCTTGTCGACGAACATCTTCAGCACCCATAAAAATCACACAATCTAAATTTAATAGCGCACAAACCGTTGCAGTTGCTACACCGTGTTGACCCGCACCTGTTTCTGCAACAATTTTTCGTTTGCCCATTCGTAAAGCAAGTAATGCCTGACCAATCGCATTATTTATTTTGTGAGCTCCAGTATGATTTAAATCTTCTCGTTTTAAATAAATTTTTGCTCCATTTGCATGCTTAGTTAAATTTTCTGCGAAGTAAAGTGGCGTTTGGCGACCTACGTAGTCCTTTAATAGGTTTTCAATTTCCTCATTGAAAGTCGGATCATCTTTAATAGTTGAATATGCTTCCTCTAATTCAGTAATTGCTTGAACAAGCGTTTCAGGTATATATTTTCCGCCATACATACCAAAGTGTCCTTTTACATCTGGAAGTGTGTACGTAGTCATTTAAATTCCTCCTAATTTTACTTTTTTTATAAACATTTTAATTTTTTCATAGTCCTTTTTGCCGTTCGTTTCAACTCCGCTACTTACGTCAACCATCAATGGTTTAACAATATTACAAGCCGGTAATACATTATCAATTGTTAATCCGCCCGCTAAAACCAAGTTGTTAATCTTTTTAGAATTGAGGAGCTCCCAGTTAAACGTTGTTCCATTGCCGCCTCGATATTTACCGCTTGGACTATCTACTAAAACATAATCACAATCATATTCTGATAATTTTTCAACTTCCTTTTCAGACTCTACTCGTATCGCCTTTATACTTGGATATCGTAATGAACGGCAAAATTCAGGCGTTTCGTCACCATGCAACTGTAAATGCGTTAATCCAACTTCCTCGTAGATGGATTCTAAAGTTTCTTTTGATTCATTAACAAATACACCAATTTTTAAGATCGAATTTGGCAGCGATTTAATGATCTTTTTTGCTTCATCAATTTGGATTTGTCGCTTACTTTCAGCAAAAACAAACCCAATCGCATCAGCTCCTGCATCAACTGCAATCTGTGCTGAAGTCAAATCCGTAATACCACAAATTTTGACCTTCACTGCTTAGCCTCCTTAAGGATAGGAAGCATAAGCTCTTTCATATTTGTAGATAAATTATTGCTTCTCATTAATGCTTCTCCTACTAAAATCCCATTAGCTCCAGCATCTCTTACTCGTTTTGCATCATACTCATTGAAAACTCCACTTTCGCTAATAATGAAACCTCCTTGTGCTTGAATGATTGGTGCTAATTTTTCTGTTACATTTAAATTTACTTCAAACGTTTTTAAATTTCGGTTATTAATGCCATATAATTGAGGTCCAATTTTTAATGCTTTTTCCAAATCTTCCTCATCATGCACTTCCATCAACACTTCAAGGTTTTGCTGTTTAGCATATTGATATAGTCTATTTAGTTCTGTGAAAGGTAGAGCAGCAGCTATTAATAAAATAATGTTTGCTCCATGCTCTTTGGCGATATCTATTTGAACTTCATCGATCATAAAATCCTTACATAAAATCGGGATGTTAACAGCGTCTCGCACGATTTTCAGATCTTTAAATGACCCTTTAAAGAAAGTCGTATCGGTTAACACAGATATTGCGGATGCTCCATTTTCTTCATACCTTTTTGCTTGTTCCGCTGGATTTAAATTGATATTAATATCACCTTTTGATGGTGAAGCTCGCTTAAACTCAGCAATAATCGATAGAGTATCTGCACTTTTTAAATGGTCAATGAATGATAAATTCTTTGTATCGTTGACTATTTGTCTACTAATCGCTCTTAAATTTTTAATTTCGATTCGTTTTTGAGAAATAATTCGATCTAAAATTGTTTCCATTTAAATAACCTCTCTTTTTAATTTGCTAGTTTTTTCGATTAATTTTTGCAGTTTCTCGTGAGCTGCACCTGAATCGATGCTCTCCTTGGCTTTCTTAATCCCTTCATCAATGCGATTAACGATACCTGAAGTGTAGATTGCTAAACCTGCATTTAATAACACGGTATCTCTAAATACTCCCTTTTCACCTTTTAAAACTCTAAGAAGAATATCCGCATTCCTTTTTGCGTCTCCACCTTTAATTGCCTCGTTTGGGTAGTAACTTAATCCAACTTCCTCTGGATGAAGCGTCATTTTTTTAAGCTCATTATTTTCAAGTAACACGATATGATTTTCTCCTGCTAGTGAAGCCTCATCTAAGTGACCGGCGCCATTTAATACAATCGCTCGTTTACGTCCTAACTTTTTTAACACTTCTGCAAATACTTCTAAATAATCTCTACGATAGATTCCTAATAATTGAGTCTCTAATTCAACTGGATTAGTTAAAGGTCCAATTAAATTGAAAATCGTTGGAATTTGTAGCTCGCGTCGTACCTTCATTACTTTTTTCAGCCGTGGATGTACATAAGGTGCGAATAAAAAAGTCATTCCAATATCCTCTAAAAGCTCTTCTGAAGATTGCGTTGGGATCGATAACTCTACACCTAATTGTTCTAATACATCGGCACTACCTGTTTTACTAGACATGCTACGGTTGCCATGTTTGGCAATCGGAATTCCACTTGCTGCAATAACAAATGCTGAAGTGGTACTTACATTAAAGGAAGAAGAGTTATCTCCGCCTGTTCCGCAATTATCAATGACATGATGAAACTTTCTAGTAAAGCCTACGGTATGATTTCTAATGGCATTTACTAATCCGGCGATTTCATTAACTGTTTCTCCTTTTGTTTTTAAGGCAACTAGAAATGCAGCGATTTCACTATCTGATATTTGATCATCCTGTAGAATTCTTTGTACAGCTACTTGCATCTCCTCAACCGTAAAGGACTCCCGATTAGCTAAGCGTTGAAGATACTCTTTCATCTTTCAATTCCTCCTTTATTTCATTTAAAAAATTTAGTAAAAGCTGTTTTCCACATTCAGTTCCAATCGATTCTGGATGAAATTGCATCCCGTAAATTGGATATTTGCGATGTTTAATCGCCATAATTTCTTGGTCATCCATCGCAACTGCTAATGTTTCAAATATTGGAGGGATTGTTTCCTTTTCAATAACTAATGAATGATATCTCATTACCTCTAATGGCTGAGTCATATACGCAAATAAATTACTAGCGTCATGTCTAATTTTTGATGTTTTTCCGTGCTTGATTTGTTTAGCACTAATAATTTTTGCACCAAATGCATATCCGATTGCTTGGTGCCCTAAGCAAATTCCTAATATAGGGAACGTCTTATATAAAGATAGAATAAGTTCATTCGTTTCTTTCTTCTCTTCTGGCTTTCCTGGTCCTGGTGATAGAATGATTGCTTCAGGATTTAATTCTTCTATTTCAGAAATCGAAATTTTGTCATATCTTACTACCTTAACTTCTTGACCAAGCTCTCCTAAAAATTGATATAGATTGTAGGTAAACGAGTCATAGTGATCAATTAATAAAATCATGATGTTCCTCCAAAAATGCTTTTAGTTTATTAATGGTTTCTTCATATTCCTGATCCGGTTTACTGTCATAAACAATGCCAGCACCTGCTTGAATATAAGCCATTTGATTTTTTAAAATCATCGTTCGAATAGCTAAAGCAAAATCAAGATTTCCATTAACTGAAACATAGCCGACTGCACCTGAATAAACACCTCGTTTTGATACTTCTAATTCATTAATAATTTCCATTGCTCTAATCTTAGGTGCACCTGATACTGTACCAGCTGGTAAACAAGCTATTAGCGCGTCAAGTGTTGTATTTGTCTTCTTTAATTGCCCGCTAACTTCTGAAACAATATGCATCACATATTTATACTTTTCAACGTTCATGTATTTATCTAATTTGACTGTTCCAAACTCGCAAACCTTTCCTAAATCATTTCTTCCTAAATCAACAAGCATTTTATGTTCAGCTAATTCCTTTTCATCCTGTAATAAATTTCTTTCGATAATTAAATCTTGCTCGGGGGTTTTCCCTCTTTTTTTCGTACCAGCGATTGGATTCGTAATGACTTGATTATTTTGAACTTTTATCAAGCTTTCAGGAGATGTTCCAGCGACTACGCTATCTCCAAAATCAATGAAATACATATAAGGTGAAGGATTTTTGATTCGTAATTTTCGATAATAATCAAATGGATCTCCATCAAATCTAGCTCCCATTCGGTGAGATAGAACGACTTGAAAAATATCTCCTTTTTGAATCAATTGTTTTGCTTTTTCTACCTTCGACATGTAATCAGCCTTACTAATCTCTGAATTGAAAGTGGAAAATACAACAGGTTTGACTTCCTCTTGCTCTGCATTTGTAAAAATCTCTTGCATCAGCCTCTGAATACCTGCCTTCAGATCTATTAGAGTTGTATCTTCTGAAAGCTTGGTTCCGACTAAATGAATTTTCTGTTCTAAATGATCAAACACAATAAAAACTTCAAAAAACATTAAATGCAGATCTGGCATTTCTAGTACGTCTTCTAACTCTTCGCCGATCTCTTCAAATTGACGAATGATATCGTATCCAACGTATCCAATTCCTCCTCCAATGAATGGAAAATCGGTTTCTTCCGGGTATTCTTGCTCTAATAATAGTTCCTTCAGTTTTAAAAGTGGATTACCGATAAATTCTTTTGTTTCACCGTGTTGATCAATGATTTGGCCACCTTGTTTCGTACCAACCAATTCAAAAGTAGGATTAGAACCGACAAATGAATAACGTCCAGAATCTTGATGCTTATAAGAGCTTTCAAATAAGAATTTTTTGCTACCGCTCAATTTCTTAAATACCGAAATCGGTGTAAATAAATCTCCCGCTATCGTTTCAATAAATAGTTCAGCCTTGTGTTTCACGCCCAATTAGCTCGCCCCCAAAAAGTTTTGATGAAAATAAAAAAGTCCCCTATATACACAAAAATTGTGTATATAGAGGACGATTAGTTGCTACCGCGGTGCCACCTCGATTGGATATCAGATTGTTCTGAAATCCCACTTTTCAGATACGGGAATTAATTGGACCTGATCTTCCAATTTCCGATATCCTATCCTTTTAACGGTAGAAATCCGTGCATCCCTACTGTAAGTTCAAGATGCCTCTCGTAAGCCCATTCGATAAAGGTTCCTGTATTAGACTCCCACCATTGTCTAACTCTCTGTGACATTCACCAATATTTACTCTTCTTACTCAGCGATTTATTGTTATTTAATTAAAAAGAAATACAAAAAGGGCCCCCCGTCCTAAAAAGGACGAGAGACCCGTGGTGCCACCTTCATTAGCTGATTAACAGCTCGCTTTGTCAGTATCCAATCAAATTTAGATTGAATACCCGTCTTTTGTAACAAGAAGACTACTCGCCAAAGCCTACTACTCTTTTAAGGTTCGGTTTGAATGCTCGGAAGTCCATTCGCGATTACTTTCACACTGATTCGCACCAACCATCAGCTCTCTTTAGTTTCCGTAATCGTTACTACTCTTCGTCAACGCAAAGGAAATATAAATGTTCATTTAAATTAATTGTCCTTATATTATTATGCGAAAAATAAAAAGTCAACAGGTTTCTTTCTACAAGATTCGATTTTTCTGTTATAAACAAACTGAAATCCTAGATTTTTGTTAATCTAAAAAAATTGATTTCGGACATTGTTTTTCATATGAATCTTCCTTGCATATGTAACCAAATTGTGGAAAGAATAAACACAATTAGACCGTCCATCTGGGAGGGATCAATTTGAGATCCGATACAACAAATAAACAAGATGTTTTGACAAATAATCTAAAAAATAATATTGAGATGATTCAAGAATATTTATGTCATACAGAAGATTTAGTTGTTAAGATTATTCATAAAAATGTTCAGATTTTTGCTATTTTGTTTCTTGAATCGATGATAAAAATAGAGGCACTCCAATCATTCATTATTGAACCCATTTTACGAGAAAAAAAAGATGAAACAGGTAATATCGTCAAATCATATGAAATCAAAAACTCAACAAAAATCTCCGAATTAGGAGATAGTTTATTAGATGGATTTTGTCTTATTTTAGAAGAAAATAGTTCAACCGGGATATTAGCTGCAGCTGCAGATGATAAAGAACGTGCAATTCAAGAACCTGCAAATGAACAAAATATTAATGGGCCTCATGATGGTTTTGTCGAAAATATCAATACAAATATACAATTACTGAGAAAAAGAATACATTCACCTGATTTAAAGGTTAAGTATTTTACGATTGGTAAAATTACGAATACAAAGGTGGCATTGGTTTACCTCGATTCAATTGCAAATCGAAAGCTCGTTGAAGTCATAGAAGAAAGAATTTCTAGTGTTGAGGTAGACAGCCTTCAATCTACAGGACATTTAGAAGAATTAATCGAGGATAATACTTTTTCACCATTTCCACAAGTATTAAATACAGAAAGACCGGACCGGGCTGTATCTTATCTTTTAGATGGGAAAATAAATTTACTTGTAGATGGAAACCCTACTGTGTCAGTCGTACCAATCACCTTTTTTGCTTTTTATCAAGCTCCCGATGATTATAATCATCGATGGTTGATCGGATCGTTTTTTCGAATTATTAGAGTATTTAGCTTCCTTATTGCAATCTGTCTGCCTGCAATCTACATTGCGATTGTATCTTTCCATTCTGAGGTACTACCAATCGGTATTCTATATTCTATTAGAGTCTCCTTAGAGTTTGTACCGTTTCTTCCCCTCGTAGAAGCATTTATGATGCAAATCATATTGGAGCTATTGAAGGAAGCCGCTATTAGACTACCATCTCCTATTGCTCAAACAATTGGTATTGTAGGTGGACTAGTTATTGGTACGGCTGTTGTTGAAGCTCATTTAGTGTCAAATACGATGATTGTTGTAATTGGATTTACTGCAATTGCATCCTTTGTAGCCCCTGTCAGTGAAATGGGAACTAGTATGAGATTATTAGGATTCCCAACTATGATAATGGCTTCAATTCTAGGATTTTTTGGGATTACTTTAAGTTTAATGTTAATTTTTATGCACATGTGTAAATTAAAATCTTTTGGTATGCCGTACTTTTCACCAATGGCACCTTTTAGAAAAGAAGATATCAAAGATACATTTATAAGGCTCCCTATTTGGAAACAAAATACAAGACCAACCGATGCACTTCCTCAAAAACTTGATCGGCAAAGAATGTCTAGGGCGTGGAAGAAAAAATGATAACGAATATAAATTCGATTTCTAAATTACAGCTTTATTTTTTTATTATCCAAAGTCAAATAGGTATTGGATTACTAGCCTTGCCAAATGCGGTCGAAACTACTGCTAAAGGTGATGGATGGATTTCTACATTAATTGCTGGATTAGCAGTTCAAATTACAATCATCATTTATTGGCTATTACTAAGAAAATACCCAAATGCAATCTATACGGAAATCACAAAAAAAATTTTAGGTAAATATTTAGGAAAGTTATGTAATTTATTTATTTTTATTTATTTTATTATGATTGGAAGTTTGGCTTGTGCGCTTTTTATAAGAACCATTTCTCTTTGGCTACTACCGCTTACTCCTATGTGGGTATTATCGCTAATTATTATTTTATCAAGCATTTATTTAACAATTAGCGACTTAAGAATCATTTCAAGATTTTTTGTTTTAGGATCCATTTTAATTATCTTACTTTTCTTTCTGTCCTTCTTTACCTTTTATTTACCAAAGGATTTTGGCTTTATGCTACCAGTTGGACATTCTGGTGTAAAAAATATACTAATGGGAAGTCACAAATCTTTACTCTCAATGCTAGGATTTGAAAGTATTTTACTAATATTTCCTTTTATTCTTGATTCAGAAAAAGGAATATTAAAAACTGCGAGTTTTGCCAATTTAACGGTGACACTATTCTATACATATTTCACTTTAATTTGTCTAATCAGCTTTAGTCCAACACAGCTTATGCAAATTCGGGAACCTGTTTTATATTTATTTAAAGTACTTTCATTTAGTATGATAGACCGTTTAGACTTGATTTTTTTATCAGTCTGGATCGTACCAATGACAACATCGGTCATTATTTATATGTTTTTATCAGCGAAAAGTATTAGCAAAGAAAATTCATTCAAAAAAAATGTTATTTTAAGTGGAATCCTTATTTTTATTATTACAATTTTTCCATTTGATGAAGAGCAACTAGTTCTCTTTAACAAATATGTTACTTATTTAAGTTATGTGGTTGTATTTGGACTTCCGATCATTCTCTTTTGCCTATCCTTTATCATCTCTAAGACTGAAAGGAGTGAGCAACTATGAGAAAATCTTTCTTAATCACCTTATGTTTGTTTTCCTTTTTATTAGCTGGTTGTTGGGATCAAAATCTATTAGTAGATAAAAAAATGGTGAATGGGATCAGTCTTGACATAGACCAAGACAATAATATACTAGCCACAGTTAGAGCATTAAATATTGAAAACAAAGGCGGCGGCCAATTTGAAGTGCAAGACGAACTAGTCAAAATAAAGCAATCAAATGTATCAGGGATGGCAATTGAAATTAATAATAAACTCCCAGGCCAAATTGATGTAAGTAAAGCACACATTATCTTAATTGGAAGAGAACTTGCTGCGAAAGGAATTTACCCTTTTTTAGAGGTTTTTTTCCGTCCTAGACAAGCCTCTGTTTCTACTAGAGTTGTTATCGCTGAAGATAAAGCATCAGACATTATTTCACTTGATCCTGGAACTAGTCCGATTGCATTCGAAATATTAAAAGGATTAGAAGCTGCTGAAGAAACTACAAAAATTCCGAAAGAAACTGCTTTTACAGCTTGGACAAAAATTACAGATGAAGGTAGCGATCTCGTTTTACCTTTTGTAAAAAAAGATGAAAATGATAAAATTACAATTGGTGGAATAGACTTATTTGATGGGGATAAGTTTTCAGGAATTAGCTTACCTGATGCAAAAGGAAGCCTATTATTATTAATGATGGATCGATTAACTAAGTTTAGTGAAATGGCCGTAAACTTAGGAACAAATCGTTCAATCTCATTTAGGATAAAAGATATAAAAAGGGATTTGGATTTAAAAATAGATAAAAAAACGTCAAAAATAACTTGTAAACTAAATCTAAATCTTGATTTAACAATTACGAGTTATTCAGGTAAGGTAGGCGAAAAGCTTAATAAGGACAAGTTAAATAAAGAAATTTCACAAACCCTTACTAAACAGGCGAATGAAATCACAAAATCATTACTAGATGCTAACTGTGACGCATTTGGAATTGGAAGAAGAGTTTCAAGTTCTCATCAAACTGTATGGAAAAAATTAAATTGGCAGAAAGATTATCAGGATGTTGAGTTCAAAACTACCGTAAAGGCAAAAATTGATCGAACTGGACCTGTTTTTTAAAGATACTATTTATAATATTTAATACTCTTGAGCAACATAATGTAAGGGAAAACCATCTGTTTTTTTAGGAGGAACTACTTTGATATTCGGTAAAAAAAATGATATTTTCTTTGAGATACTATTAGATATTGCTGATAATGCGAATGCTTGTGCGATCTATCTTGACGACTTTAAAATAAAAAATGCTACCGACTTAAAAACTTTTGCTCAAGAAATGAAAGCCTATGAAACAAAAGGCGATACATATATTCATAAAATTATTGTCGAACTAAACAAAACATTTATTACACCCATTGAACGTGAAGATATTCTCGAACTTGCTAATAAAATGGACGATGTGCTAGATGGGATGGAACAATGTTCAGCAACATTTGAAATGTACTCCATCATTCAAATCGATGATTTCATGATCAAATTCGTAAAAAACATCCGAGCTGCAACGAATGAAATTTTAAAAGCAATTCAACTCCTTTCAAGAAAAAAACTACTAGAGATGCGCGTACACGCGATCCAAGTAAAAGATTATGAATCACAATGCGATTCCTTATTACGTACCTCGATTAAAGAATTATTTAAAAATGAAAAGGACCCAATAAAAATCATTCAATTCAAAGAAATTTATGAAATGTTAGAAGCAGTTTCTGACAGCGCACAAGATGTAGCGAATACACTTGAACAAATTATTATGGGTAACGCTTAATTGAATAATTTAGATGGAACTGTCTCGCAAGCCGATGGACTTTTGGGGCAGTTTTTTTATTTTCTTACTGGTAATTTGAGCTGCCTCCTGCTTCTGGTAGTGGTCTCGATATGGGACAAACACGAACACTATGTGAACTTTGTTGATAAAGCTGTGAACTTCGTTGATATATTGCTATATTTTGTTGATAAATCACCTATTCTTGTTGATATATGGTCGTTTTTCGTTGATAAATACTTATTCCTGTTGGTAGATAGCCATATTTCGTTGATAAATCACCTATTCTTGTTGATATATGGTCGGTTCTCGTTGATAAGTCACTTATTCCTGTTGATTGATAGCTGTTTTTCATTGATAATTCACCTATTCTTGTTAATAGTTAGCCGTTTATCGTTTTTAATTCGATTAAATCCAAAAATGCCCACCAGTTTTCGTACTTCCTGGTGGGCTTTCACTGGTTTTTGAGACATTTTTTTATTTCTCGTCTAGCAGTTTCCTTGCAAGTTTTCTCACAATCGTACGGGGAATAAATCGAACGGCTTGAACAAGAATTTTATTTTTTAGCCCTGTCACAACAACTGTCTTCTCTTTTTTTATTGCTTCATATGTCAACTTTGCAACTTTTCTCGGTGACATCATTTTGCCTTGAAATAGTTTGGATTTATTTCCACCAGATGCATTGATTATTCCAGTTTTGGTCGGTCCTGGACATATTGCAGTTACGCTAACTCCTGTATGCTTTAATTCCTCAGATAGAGCTTCGCTGAATGAAAGTACATAAGCTTTTGAGGCAGCATAGACAGACATTAGCGGACCCGGTTGAAAAGCTGCAGTTGAAGCAATATTAATAATTTGACCTGATTTATTTTGTAGCATAGTTGGGAGAAAGTATTTTACTAGTTCAGTTAATGTAACGATATTAAGTTGAATCATATTTAACTCTTTTTCTAAATCTGTAAAACCGAAGTTGCCATATAGTGCAACCCCAGCATTATTTACAAGAAGATCTACTTCCATTTCTGATTTTAATACTTGATCGGCAATAGATTTAGCAGAGCTTTCTTGAGAAAGATCTTCCGAAATAACTAAGACTTTTATACTAAATTGCTTCATCAGCGATATTGCCATTTCTTCTAATTTATTTCTATTTCTTGCTACTAAAATTAAATTGAACTGTTCTTTTGCAAATAGCTTTGTTAATTCAAATCCGATTCCATTTGTTGCCCCTGTAATTAAAACAGTTTTTCTCTTTTGAATTTTTAAGGTCATTATTATTGTCCTTTTTCACTTTTATTGAACACTTTTCGTTTTACTATATGTTTAATAAAATAAAAAAAGGATTAGTACTTTACTATTTTTTAATTAGCTCTATAAATAATTCCATCGATTTAGTTTGCAGCTCGATTTTATCTGTGATAATTGAAAAATTCCTTTGAATAGGGGTCCCCTCTACTTTAAGATAATCGATTGTACCTAATTGCTTTTCTTTTTTTATTGTAAGTTCAGATAAATACGTAATACCCATTCCAGCTTCTACCGCTTCTTTTATTAATTGGGTACTGCCAAATTCCACAATGTTCTTAGGTCTTATCTTTAATACTTCAAATAATCGTTCAGTTGCTTCCCTTGTTCCTGACCCTTCTTCTCGAACAATCCAAGTCTCATTTTCTATTTCATCCATTGTCAAAATCTCTTTACATGAAATTTCACTTTTAGTTCCTGCAATAATATACATTTCATCATTCGCAAAAGGTTGTATCGTTAAATTTTGATTAGTCGCATCTCCTTCAACAATGCCAACGTCAACTTGATAACTTAGTACAGATTGAACAATTTCTCGAGTATTACCTATTAAAACTGATGGAACAATACTCGGGTAAGATCTTTTCATTTCCGCTAAGATTTTCGGTAACACATACTCACCAAACGTGTAACTCGCACCTATTTTTAGATGACCGCTAGCTTCATTCACCAAATCATTAACTAATGTGGTCATACGTTTATATAAACTCGTTATTTCTTTTGCATGCAAATAAACTATTTCTCCAGCTTTAGTTAACTGAACATATTTATTCGTTCTAATAAAAAGCTTTGCACCAATCTGTCTCTCTAATAATTGAATTTGTTGACTAACAGACGGTTGAGTCATATGTAATTCTTCGGCTGCTCTTGAAAAATTTCTTTTTTCAGCCACCGCCATAAAAACTAAAAGAATTTGATCCATACTCCACATCCTTATATCGCATTTACTTATTATCACTATTATAATCATTTATTTTGCTTATAGGCATCATGTAGCAAAACTCCTTGTACTCTTATAGTGAAAAAATAAAAAGACCGATTCAAAGCGAACCGGTCTTTAGCTAGTAGAACAAGTTTTCACAATATGATTTTCAGAATGAATCTGTCTTCTTTGATGACTTAACTTTTCTAACTAAATTAATTGCCAAGTATGTTAAAACCATAAAGATGAGATAGATTGACGCATAGAACCAGTATTCTTTACTTGTAAGTTTATTACTTAGAAGACTTAAAATAAAAAATGTTGTCAATGAACCTATTAATAGTCCTATTAATGTTTTTAATTTCATTTCAATACACTCCCATTTGAAGCCATTTTATAAAATTTCTACAGTCTATATAATTTATTATTGGTAAGAATATTCCATTCTAACCTTTTTAATAGAAAAATGATTGCGGGGTTACTAGGTAAAGAAAAAAGCAGGTAAAAGACTTAATAATCCTTAACCTGCTCTAAATCACTTATGTGCAAAAAATATTAGTTGTACTAAGAATAATACTGCAAAAAGATAAACAAATGGGTGTACTTCATTAAATTTGCGTTTTACGATCTTCATTATAGGATATGCAATAAAGCCTAATGCAATTCCGTTTGCAATGCTTGATGTTAAAGGCATACTAACGATAACCAAAAATGCAGGAAATGCTTCTTCAAAATCATCCCATTTAATCTCTGAAATACTTTTAATCATAAAGCAACCAACAATAATTAAACTAGGCGCTGTAATTGCGGCTACATCTGATACTGAACCGATCATTGGGCTAAAGAACGCAGCAATTACAAATAAAACAACTACAGTCAGTGAAGTTAAACCAGTTTTACCGCCTGCACCAACACCTGCAGAAGATTCTACTGTTGCTGCGGTTGGGCTTGTTCCTAACATCGCGCCAACAATAGTACCAATAGAGTCAGCAGAGAATGCACTTCCTCCCTTTTCCAACTTTCCATTTTTTAAAAGGTCTGCTTGTTTAACGATTGCTAATAATGCTCCAGTCGTATCGAATAGCATGACAAGTAAAAATGAGAAGATTACACTATAAAGTCCATATTCAATAATATCTTTAATCGAATCAATTGGATTGTAGACTAAAATCCCTTTTGGTAAATGAGGCATTGCAACAAAGCCATTTGAAAAGTCTAATTGTCCTGCAAAATAAGCAATAAGTCCTGTCGTAATCATACCAAGGAATAATGCACCGTTTAAGTTTAGTGCCATGAATACAATTGTTATAAGTAAGCCAATTAAAGTAAGTGCTACTTTAGGGGATGTAAAATCACCAATTTGAACTAGATTGGTAGGATGATCGGCTACGATACCAGATAAACGTAATCCAATAAATGTTATAAATAAACCAATTCCGGCCGCAATTGCATGTTTTAGATTGGCCGGGATCGCCTGGATTAATTTTGTACGAAATGAAGTTAATGATAATAATAAAAATAAAATACCAGTAATAAAAACTGCAGAGAAACCTACTGCATATGGAAGATTATGTCCTCCAATTACAGAATAAGTAAAATAAGCATTTAACCCCATTGCGGGTGCAATAACGATTGGATAATTAGCAATTAATGACATTGTTAATGTACCAACAACAGTTGCTAAAATAGTAGCCAAAAATGCTTGGTTAAAAGGTACACCAGCATCCTTTAAGATCATTGGATTAACAATAATGATGTACGCTAATGTTAAAAATGTTGTAAAACCAGCTAATACTTCCACTTTTAAGGAAGTATTACGTTCTTTAAGTTGAAACATGCGAAGACTCCTTTATTATACTAAAATAAAAAAACTGCCCGCTTTTCATGAGAAAAAGCAGGCAGTTTTACATTGTGTAGAAAATAAAAATCCGAAGCTCTTCCTCATAGTCTAGCAATTTACGGGCGCTAGGTAGAAACTCTTGAACCTTATTTTCAAGTTTATATGAGAAAATATTAATATATTTTATCTATCATACGACCGACCTTACAATCTGTCAATAAAAAACATTATTGTTATATAATTTAGAAAATAAAACAATGAATGTGGATAAAATAATAGTAAACAACAATGATTTAAAAGTCTTTTTATTAATAGTAGAACGGTATTCTCATTAAAAAGCTATTTATGTTATTCTGAAAATATAATTTAGAGTTTAAGGGGTTGTTTAACATTCGTTTAAATAAATTTATCAGCGAATCTGGGAAAGCTTCAAGACGCGCTGCAGACAAGTTAATTACTGAAGGTAGAGTTAAATTAAATGGCAAGGTAGCCAAAGTCGGCGATCAAGTTGAGCCTGGTGACGAAGTAATTGTGAATGGCGAACACATCAGACTAGCCCGAAATCACGTTTATATTGCTTTAAATAAACCTGTTGGCATTACATCTACGACAGAAAAAGGTGTTAAAGGAAATATTGTTGATCTAGTAAACCATCCATTACGTATCTTTAATATTGGAAGATTGGATAAAGACTCTGAAGGTTTAATCCTACTTACAAATGACGGGGATATCGTTAATGAAATTCTACGTGTTGAAAATAAGCATGAAAAAGAATATATCGTATCAGTAGATAAACCGATTACACCTGAATTTTTAACAAAAATGTCTGAAGGGGTAAAAATTCTAGGTACAAAAACATTGCCATGTGAAGTAAGGCAACTTTCGAAGTACGATTTCCAAATCATTTTAACACAAGGTTTAAATCGTCAAATTCGTCGCATGTGTGAAGCGCTTGGATATGAAGTATTTCGATTACAAAGAACTCGAATTATGAATATTCATTTAGGCAATCTACCAATGGGTCAATGGAGAGATTTATCTAAAAAAGAAAAAACTCAGCTGTTTAGAGATTTAAATTACGAACCAAATGAATGGTAAATTAAAAACAAGGAGTCCCGAGATGTAATTTATGGGACTCCTCTTTTTTAATGAGTGTAAACATATCTAACCCATTGCGGGTCCATGAGTTCCTCTTTAAAATGAAGACATTTAAGACTCTGTTAAACAATGTTTCTCTGGTTTATAGGTAATTTGTTTCCAATCAACATCCACAAATCTACGGAATTGGGCTATTTCGATGTCGGTTCCGTTTGTTAATGTAAAGAATAAAAGGCAGTAGTCAGCCCCATCATTGCCGTCAAAGTAAATATATTTAACATACTCATCTTGTATTAGTGGATGCCTTTTTTTAATTAGCTTACACCAGTTTCCAAACTTCACATCGACAACTGCTTCTGCATCATGATCCCAGCCATGGTACGGTGCACATAAGAAATCCTCTGGATATTGTTCAACATCTGAAATACGATAGCCTTTTTGTTCATGAATCAGCTTGATAAACCCATAGTAATAGCCAAAATACTCTGCTCTACTATTTTTAAATGATTCAATTGTTTCAATTTCATAAAAAAACTTTATTCCGCCTTTACTATCTGGTACTCGACAAAGCTTGATTAAACTCGTATGACCAATTCCAGCAAATGAATGAAAGTAATCATTATAGCTAAATCTTTTTTGGTACTCCTTTGATAAGAAGTTATAGGCAATTGGAAATGGAATTCGCGCTTGGCCAACCGTTCCACAACTTCGCCTGGACATGTTTTCTGCTTCTCGCAAAATGCTAAAATAGTTGATAATAGTATCTTCAGCAGTGTTAGTCAGTTCCTTTGGTAATTGAATTTGATCATACGTTTTATCATAAAAAGGGTCAAAAAACTTATAAGAATTTAGTCTTAGATTTAAAGCAGGTAAGCAAGATGGACGAAAGTATTTTTGATGATAGGCCTTTATATCTGCTTGATTTCTTAACATATTCATCACCCTAGTTTAGTTTATGGGCGTATGTTGAATGCGTGAATGGCTTAAATTCTCCATAAAAAAAGAAACCACTATTAATAATATTTAATAGCAGCTTCCTTGGGATATAAGATTATAAGCCTAACTCACTTTTAATTGTTTCTAATGTTGCATTTTTATATTTCTTTTTTGGAGTTGGTGCATTTTGTACTGATGGATTTTGTTGTAAATAGTTTTTCTCTACGAATGCGAAATCTTTTGCGTCTACTGTTCCATCAAAGTTGATATCTGCACTGCGTTTGTTTGTTCCCCAGTATGTTTGAACGTAAAGCGCATCTTGAATATCGATTACATTGTCTTGGTTTACATCTCCAGCTATCAATTTAGCATTGATTGTTGAATATGCTTTTCCATATAACTCACCTTTGTATTCAAATCCAAATTTATTCGTTACTTTTGTAATAAAGTGTCCTGGAACATTTACTTCAAAAGTAAATGCATCCTTGTTTAATGGAAGCGGCTCAATATTATAACGTCCTCCATTAGCGATTAATTTAGTAGCATCTAAGATATATTCGCCATTTGTTACTTTCATAGTTGCTCCTACTTTTGTCCAGTCACGATATCCCGTATATGATCCATCTTCAACAAGATAGCCTTCTGGAATAATATTTCCTTGTACACGGTTAAATTTTGATTTTAATTGGAATCGTTTACCAGCATTTAATAGCTTCACTGCTTTTCCATCAGCACCTACAATATTAGCAGATGGGTTAATATAACCTACTGGGTAAAATAGTTGATCTTGCACTTTTACCTTTACATTTACCACTTCTGTGCGGTCAAATACCATTGATTTATTAAATGTTACTTTAACTTGGTTACCATTTACTTGAATGCTTGCCTTATCCTTAAATTTATTTGTTAAAGAAGCCTCTACAAGATTAACATAAGGGATACCTGCCGCTTGTGCATCATCAAAATTCCAAGTCGCTTCTTTTACACCTTGTAAGTTATCTAATACTAGAGATGCAGTTAGTATATCTCCAGATCTAGCTAACTCTACATTATGTTTAGCGTATGAAACAGGCGTTCCTTCTTTAACAAAGTAATATTCTTTCCAATTAGCTTGGTTTCCAGCTGCATCATATCCAATTAAGTTAAACGAAAGAGCTTGAGTATTTTCATCCATTTGTACTTCATCGCTCCATTTGCCGTTCTCGTCCATATGGATTGGGCCATAAGGAACCGGTATACCATACGTATAAACTGCAAAATTCGATGTTTCGTCAATATTCATACCAGCCTTCTGCATATCTTTTAAAGCTGCATCTTTAACTTCCATTTCAATAGGAACTGTTTTTTGTCCTGGCTTGTATTCAACGAAAGGTGATTCACTATCTAATGAACTTTTCACCTTTGGTGTGTCAATATCAATGAAAACATCTTTTGTTTTTATTTGCTGTTTCCCACCCGGTAAAGTAGTGATCAGTTTTAGTTTGTAATGGCCTGGTTCAGCAATACTCACCTCTGAAGAAATAGGCAGTTTTTTATCCCCTGTAAACTTGTAATACGACCCATTAAACGCTTGAAGGAAATAATCTACATCTGTAGAAGCTCCTTGCAAATTAAGTGTACCAATAAGTCCTAGATCTTCATTGGTATTTGCGTTTTGTAATACAACATCTAGCGTATTAACAGCTGAGCCTAAATTGTATTTTAACAATGCTGATGCTGTGCGAAAGCCATCAGAACCATGGTTATAAGCACTAGGTGAGATAGCAGGTGTTACTATATCAAGCGTGTCAAAACCTTCATCTGATTTCTTAAAACTAAATGGTATACGGTATTGCTCTGTTTTATCTGCACTGTTTGTAATTAAAACATACCCTTCATAAAAGCCTTTTTTAGCTGTTGAAGGTACTGTTAATGTTGCTTTTATTGTTTTAGCTGAGTTTGGATTAATTTTAATCGAATCACCCATATCTAAAACTACACCGTTCTCTTGTAATCCGTTTGTTCCTTGTGCGTTATCTACCACTTTGACATCAAAAGTTTTCTTTTTATTACTGTTATTTGTAAACTCAATATCTTTCTTAACTTTTAGTTGTGAAGCCGTTTTAACTACCTGTTTTCCGAAACTTAACCCACCTGTTTCATTCTCTGCCTTTAATAGTTTTTCGCCGACCGGGATTAATGTTTCATCCTGTACTTTTACTTCTGTGTCGGTGTGAAGTGCTTGATATGGATCAACACGACCCGCTCCAACTTCAAATACACTATAGTCGCCATTTAGAGGGTCAGCTGTGTTCATTAAGATTGATTTAACATCTGCTGGCTCAAGGTTTGGATTTTCTCCTATTAATAATGCCGCCACCCCAGCTGCAAATGGTGATGCCATAGATGTTCCATCCATTCTTTGGTATGCATATCGATAGTCTTCTGGTGTAACATGATTTGCAATATAAGAAGGAACCGTAGAAAGAACACTCACGCCAGGTGCTGTAATCTCAGGCTTCATTTGGTAGTTTCCATTAACCGGACCTCTTGAGCTGAAGTCTGCTAAATGATCACCTTCTGTTAACTTTTCTTTCAAGTTCGTAAACGTGAAAGTTGTATTTCCGCCCGCAATTTTTTCTTTTAACTCTTCTCCTGCTTTCTTTGTCATAGAGAATGCAGGTATATATTCCATTGATTCACCTAAGTTATATCCAACATGTCCGTCCACATTGTTGTACATAATAACTGCCTCTGCTCCGCTTTGCTTTGCAAACTTTACTTTGTCTACTAGAGCAAAGTTTCCACGTTGAACGAATGCAATTTTTCCAGCAACATTTTTATTTTTGTAGTCATCTAAAGTCCCTAGCCCAACATCTACTAGATCAAGAGATTTTCCTTCTAAACTATTAAAGTTATCGGCGAAGCTTCTAGCCATACTAACAAGATCAGTCGACCAGCCGTCAGCTATTTTCCCATCAAATGTTGTAATTGAAGTTGGGACATCACTTGCGCCAACTGTTAAAGCAAATGCTGCTGTACCCGGTGAACCTAAAGTATAAGCATTTGGCCCACTGTTTCCTGCAGAAACTACCGCCGTTACGCCATTTAGTACCGCATAGTTTATTGCTGTGCTCGTTGGATAATACGGATCGTTGATAGCAGCACCTAATGAAAGGTTAATGACATCCATGCCATCTTGAACTGCTTTATCTATCCCTGCAATAACATTTTCAGAAGATCCACTTCCATAAGGACCAAGCACACGATACATATATAGATCCGCATCTGGTGCAACACCTTCTACTGATACTCCATTTTTACCTTTATTTTGTCCTACAATTGTGCCCGATACATGTGTGCCATGCTCTGTATAGTAAGAGCTACTACCATTACTTTCTGGTTGATTTGATGTCTGCCAGTCCTTGTATGTAGCTTCCATTGGATCATTATCATTATCTACAAAATCATATCCGCCTTTGAAAGCTTCTTTTAAATCAGGGTGGTTATAGTCGATACCTGTATCTAATACCCCAACTTTAACGCCTTTACCTGTTACTCCTTCTTTATGTAGCTTGTCCACATTTAAATATGGGATACTGTCAACAGATGTAGTTGTTTTATCTGAAACATCAGTTGGAACATTCTCTTTAACAGGATTTACATTAAAGGTAATATCCTTATAAATCGTTTTAACCGCATCAGATTTTAATAACCCCTTCACTTCATTAGCAGGGAGTGTTATAGCTGCACCGTTAAATGCTGTTTTATAAGTTTTTGTAATGACAGGTGCATTTTTCTTATCCTTAACCTTTACAAACTTTCCTACATCTTCTTTAAAAACTTTGTGTTCTTTGTCTACTTGTGCTTTTGCTGATTCTTTTGTTAATGACTTTCCATCAACTGCTGCTTCTAATACTGCGACATTGCTTGGATCTGAATTAAACTGAACAATTACAGAGATGTCTTTATCAGAATTCAGATCATTTTCACTGAAACCTTGAAGTCCATCCTGATCATTTAATTCTAATTGCTTTAATGCTTCCCTTTGTTCTGGTGAAATTGATGATAATATCTCTTCTGCTTTAGAAGTTGCCGCTTTTGCCGTTAAATATGACTTTGCACTAAAAGGTGATATAAGCAGACTTGTAGAAAGGGCAAGTACCGCTGAGTGCTTTACCAATGTTTTTGCCTTCATAAACTTCATCCCCCATTTTTCTCTATATAATTTAAAAATTCTTATAATTTAAATAGTAATCTTATTTGTAAAAAAAGCCTATTGTGTTATTTCCAATCGAAATTTAGGTTATTTTGTAGGATTTTTTTACTAAAAAGCATTGAAATTTGAAAGAAAGTTTCATTAAATATAAAAAAAGCAGGAAATTATACGTAAATATTTGTGTTATTTTTATTTTAAAATGAAAGTATTTGACTTTACGAAATTCTAGTTATAATTGAAATAATGGGTTTATTAGAGTCTTTGAACTTTCTAGTTTCTTAGATTTGCGTAATTCGTATTGCGTGAATGTGGTCTTACAATAACGCAAAGAAGCATCAGAGTTTATCAACTGGGATTAGAAAAGGAGAGAACATATGCTTGAAGGAGAAATCATTAAATTTTACCGCAAAAAAGCGGGGTTGACTCAAGAAGAATTAGGTAAAGACATTTGTACTGCCACTCATGTGAGCAGAATTGAAAGAGGAGAAACTCGATATTCTGAAGAAATTATCCAATTGTTCTCTCAACGTCTTCAGATTGACATAAGGAATGAAATTATTACTGTTCAAAATATTGAAATGAAGCTTCAAAAATGGCACAACGCAATCATATTAGAGCGAATGAGAGATGTCATAAACATAAAAGAAGAATTAGAAAACATTCACTATATAAAAGCTTCCAACTATGCAATCTATTATCAACTTTTATTAATTCGTTATTTTATTTTATGTAAAAACATAGATAAAGCAGATCGCCTGATTAAACGAATCGAAAAAGATTCTCCCCCAATGACTAGTTATGAAAAAAACTTATATCATCACGTCAAAGGCATATACTATTTAGCCCAATATACTCGTTTAGAAAATGTGAATAGACAAATTGCATTACAGGAATTAAAGAAGGTCAATATAGAGGAATATGGAAATAAAGAATATTACTATCATCTAGGATCAGCCTATCATTGGACCCAGTCAAAAGTTATGGCATATTTCTATGGTGAAAAAGCCTTTAGATTCTTTAATAAAACAAATAATTACGCAAGAGCAATTTTGGCTGAATCATTGATGCTAGTACAATTAAAAGACAGTACACAGCTAGATTTTGAAGAAATTGTAAAAAGGTACGAGAGCTTAATTGAGCATAGTGAAGCACTAGGTCTCCTAGATAAAAGAGGTATGATCTTACATAATTTAGGTTTAATGTATTTTTGGAAGCAAGACTATAAAAATGCACATATTTTTTATAAAGAGTCAGTTGAAGAAGCTGATAAACAATCACTACCTTATTTAAATCGTTTGTATAACTATTTAGATAATGCAGAAGAAGGAAAGCTTTTATCAACAAAAGAGTTGCTAGAACAAGCATTAGAAGGACTCGCTCTTTCAGAAAAAGCTACAAATGATTTATATAAGATTCTCTTTAACCTTCTAATTTTACGATTTAACAAAGATTTCGATGAATATTATAGGTACTTGGAGCAAACTGCATTTCCATTTTTTAAAAGTCACCATCATGTAACGCATTTAACTAAATATGCAAAATTACTTTATAACTATTATGTTACTACTAAGCAATATGAGAAAGCAGTGCAAACTGGGGATATGTTTGTTAATGGCCGTTAGTATAAGACATGAAAATGAAAAAGGACCGATTCAATAAACGAATTGGTCCTTTTTTAGCCCCAAATGATTAATAAAAAATTAAATCAATGTACAAGTAAGTCTCTCTCTAATTGATTGTACTCATCTATAATTAAATGAATTAGCTCTTTATATTCTGATAATTCAGAATATTTAACGAGCAACTCTTCCACAGTATGGTTCTGAAGAAAACTTTGTAGTTCAATTGCTTCGTTATCATCTTTATTTTTATAGAATAGTGCAGTTGCAATAGCTTTAACTAAATATTTAGGTGTTATGCCAAATTCCATTAACTCCCTCAACGGTTTAATAAAACGATCATTTGCTCCTAATTTACGAATTGGAGAACGTGCAACTCGGGACACTTCATCAGATATATATTCATTTTCAAATCTTGCTATAATTTTTTGGATATATGTATTGTGTTCAACTGGATCAAAATTATATTTTTTAACTAATAGCTTCCCAGTCTCATCTAATACTGAGCTAACGATATTTCTAATATTTTTATCAGAAATAGCTTCTTTAATCGTTTCGTATCCATAAAAATTTCCTAGATAAGCTGTCGCTGCATGGCCAGTATTTACTGTAAATAGTTTTCTTTCAATATATGGAAGCAAATCATCTACATATGTTACCCCATTAATTACTGGAACTTCTCCAATCATTTTTGATTGGTCAATCACCCATTCATAAAATGGTTCAACTGCTACCAACAATTTATCTTCATGACTTTGAATCGGTACGATGCGATCTACCGCTGCATCCGGAAAACTGACTGACTGTTCAGTTTTTTTCTGTTGGGATAATGTCATATTTAAGTACACTTCATCTCTCAAAAATGTACTTCCACCAATCATATTTTCACATGCTATAATATTTAGCGCTTTATCTGAACTCTCAACTCGTTCTATTATTCCATCTGCAATTAGCTTTGCTATTTTTGGAAGAATTGTCGGGCCTACTGCTGTTGTTACAAGGTCGGCTTGTGCAATTACTTTTGCTACTTCTTGAGGGTCTTTCAAACTATTAATTCCTCTTACATTCGTTATTCTTGTTTTTTCTTGAGTACGATCTGCTAGCATGACAGAATATGTTTTTTTATCATTTAACTCATTAATCATCTCTTCATTTACATCAACGAAGCAAATCTCATATCCTGCCTTATGCAATAATTGTCCAATAAAACCTCTACCAATATTTCCAGCGCCAAAGTGTACAGCTAACATCTACTCCACCTCACTAAACATTGAAATTAGTTCCTCTTTTGATGTGGCAGCGACCAATTTATGTACATTTTCTTCCTCTGAACAAAGGATTGCAATTTGAGATAATAAATCCAGATGTTCATTGTCTTTTCCTGCAATACCGAATACTACCTTTACAATATTTCCATTCCCAAAATCTACTCCATTAGGAATTTGAAGAATCGATATACCAGATGAAATAACTTCTTGCTTTGATTCTTCTGTTCCGTGCGGAATTGCAATAAAGTTCCCCATGTAAGTAGTTAAAGACTCTTCTCTTTCAATCATTTTCTCGATGTAATTTTCTTTTACATAACCGTTCTTAACTAAAACACTTCCTGCTAATCGAATAGCCTCTTCTTTTGTTTTTGCCTCTACATTTAATAAAATATTTTCTGTTGGTAAAACTGTTTGAATCATTATTAATCCCTCAATTCTTAAATCTTTTCTGTAAATTTTCGTATAATGCATAACTGAGTTTTTTATAAACATCTGTATAGTTATTAGAAGCGAAAATCTTCATCGATTCTTCATCTTCAATAATTGTTGAGCTAATCGTGCTTAGTACTTCTAATTGACCTAGCTGTATATCAACTGGTGCAAGTAATAATAATGCTGCCTCAATTTTAACTGTTGATTGATCCATCGCTTTTACTACCATTGGTTCATGAAGTTGAAACGATAAAAATACAGGCTTTACAACATATTCTGAACGACAGTGATATAACGCTACATTTGTACCAGGTATCCCTAAACCGCCCTTCTTTTCCCTTTCCAAAAGTTGATTTGATACTTCGAAATAGTCACCAATCAACCCCCTTAAGTTGGCTTGTTTACAAACTTCCAATAGTAAAATTGATGAAGTTGGAATAAATGATAAAGAAATCGTCTCGAATGTATCCAAAATATGTAGCACGGTCTCTGTAAATTGGTGAACGATCTCCATATTTTGTTTAATTGATTCAGGCGTTTCCAGTGTTATTTCCTTTTGAACGGTTTTACTATGGAGCTTTCTTAATAGCGTCGCTTCTGTCGTTAAGGAATTGCGCTTTATTTCTTCACGAATTTGTTCAGCCTCTTCCTTTGTTAACAAAGGATTTACTGTAAAATATTTTTGTGAGAAGCCTGGCATATCAACAGTTGATAAAATAATATCGTAATTTTCAAAGTGAATATTTTTTAAGTTTGCTAAAGACGATACTTCAATTTCAGTAATCTCTTTTATCTCTTTTTTGATTCGACTTGCTAACATTTTAGAAGAGCCAATGCCACTTGAACATAATACAAGTGCCGTTATTTCTTTACTGTTATCATAGATTACGTGTGATGAACCAAAATGCAGCACAAGATAAGCGACTTCCTCAATCGGAAAAACAACTGATGGAAAGGCAATTTTCAATCCATTTTGAATGATCTTAAATAGCACTGGATAGTTATCTTGAATTTGGCTTGTTAATGGGTTATTTACATCTAGTTTTTTTTGAATTCGATAAATTGCTGGTTCAATATGTGTAATTAACCCTTCAAATAATGCATGATCTTCATCAAAATTTATATCAAGTTCCTCAGATACATAGTTGATTAACTTTTTTGAGCCAGCAATAATTTCGGTACTACTTTCTTCTAGCCAATCATTTTTCTCCTGGCGTTGTCTTGCACCCAATAAGTGCATCGTAATATACCCTTTTTCTGCATCTGGGATCTTAACTTTAAACACTTCTTCTAATTCATTTACGATCTGACCTGCTATATGAAATTCCTTAGAAGTTCCTAGCTCTTCAAGTACTACCTGATTAATCTGTATGACCTCACCCTGAATAATTCTTTCGATTGCCAAAGAAAGATGAATTGTAAAAGTCATAAATGCACTATCAGCTAAAGAGTATGGTAACTGTTGTTCATTATCCCGAATTATTTTTCCTATTATAGTTAACTTCTCGAGCTTTATTATTTCTAACAACCCATCTGAGAATCTATTCCTTGTCTCGCGCTCATTTTCCATTACAGACAAAAACTCATATTCATTTAATTGTTGTGCAATCAGGTGCCCTAATGCCTTTCTCTTTTTCCTTTCAGAACCAAGCAAAGCAATACCGTACCCTTTTTTTCTGATCAGTTCTAAATCAAAGTCCTTTAGCCACTCTTCAACTTTATTTAAGTCGTTACTAACTGTAGCAACCGTAACATGTAGCTCATTTGCCAGAGAGCTTAATTTAATAGATTCCGGCTCTTTCAATAAGGAACAGAGAATTAACTCTTGTCTTTCTTTTTGAGTAAACTCTTGCCCACTTTTTAATATTGCTATTTGAAGCTCGTTTTTTTGCTCAGGTGACCCTTCGATATACATCCCGACACCTGATACCTTTTTAAATAAAAGATGATGAGCTTTAACAATACCTTCGACCCCTTTAAGCTCTCGTTGCACGGTTCGACTACTTACATTTAAGTGCACTGCAATTTCTTGAGCATTCATTCCGTTTGGATGATCTAACAACAAAGTAATGATTTCTCTTTCTCTAGCTGATATATACATGTATACCTCTTTTAAAATTTATTATTATTTTAATAAAGAGTTCACTAATTCATCATACTTCGGACTATTTAAGAAGTTTTCTACTGAGATATGAATTGCATTTGGCACTTTTGCTTTTGCTCGATCAGTTAAATCTTTATGTGTTATGACAACATCTACATCATTTGGTAGATTATTAATTGCTACATTAGTAACCTCTAAATCTATTCCCGCTGTTTTTACCTTTTTGCGCATTATTGATGCTCCCATGGCACTTGATCCCATACCCGCATCACAAGCAAATATAATTTTTGTCACTTCTTTACTAATACCAAGAGAACTAGCTACTTCTTTTTCAGTCTGTAATAGACTAGCCACTTTACTTTCTTTTCCTTTTAAATCTTGCGTTTTTTGAGCAGCTTTTTCTAAATCTTCGTCTGATGCCACAGATTTTGATGATTTTAAAACGACTGCTGAAATAATAAATGAAACAGCTGTTGCTACTAATACTCCCGCAAGTATTGGTAAGTATCCTCCTTTTGGTGCCATTGCTAAAATCGCGATAATACTACCTGGAGAAGCTGCTGCTACAAGTCCTGCTCCTAAAACATTAAAAGTAAATGTTCCGGCAACACCACCTGCAATAACTGATAAAATTAATAAAGGTCTCATTAAGATATAAGGGAAATAAATCTCATGAATCCCGCCCAAGAAGTGAATAATAACTGCTCCTGGTGCTGTTTGTTTAGCCGTTCCTTTTCCGAAAATTGTATATGCTAATAAAACGCCTAAGCCCGGTCCTGGGTTAGCTTCTAATAAAAATAAAAGTGATTTTCCTGCAGATTTTGCTTGTTCAAGACCAATTGGACTTAAAATCCCGTGGTTAATTGCATTATTTAAAAATAAAATTTTAGCTGGCTCAATAAATATGTTTGCTAATGGAATGACATTTGCCTTTACCATCATATCTACGCCGTTTGCTAATACTTCAGTTAAAGTTGATACAACCGGATTAACACCAATTAAACCAATAATTGCTAAAATTGCTCCGATTATACCCGCAGAGAAATTATTAACTAACATCTCAAATCCTGATTTAACTTTTCCTTGTATAGCTTGGTCAAATTTCTTTATGGCCAAACCGCCAAGTGGCCCCATAATCATAGCCCCTAAAAACATTGGCATTTCAGCACCTACAATTACACCCATTGTTGCAATCGCTCCAACTACGCCGCCTCGAATATCATGTACCATTCTTCCACCGGTAAAACCAATTAACAATGGTAGTAAGTATGTAATCATTGGGCTTACTAAAACTGCTAGCTTTGCATTAGGAATCCATCCAGTAGGTATAAATAATGCCGTTATTAATCCCCATGCTATAAACGCACCAATGTTTGGCATAACCATTCCGCTTAGGAAACTACCAAACCGTTGTATTTTTACTTTTATTTTACTATTTTTACTTGTATTCAAATTTTTACCTCCCTCGTAAACCTTGTATCTAAATGATAAAACGCTTACAGTACCAATACAATGAAATGAATATTCGTATTTGTCACAAACTAAAGTGACAAAATTTAAAAGAAGAAAATTCGCACTGTTCTTATTTCCTTCTTTTAATAGAATGATAGATTTCACATTTCCGAGCAATAGGTCTCACATCACGGTTGTACACACGACATATTGCCCATGTATTTTTCACTATATAATACTCACACTTCAGTCGAAATCCCAAAAATAAAACAAATAAAAAAGGAACATATTCTCAGTTAGAATATGTTCCTTCTTATTTGTCTGTTTAAAAATTATCCAACCTGGCCACTATATTTAGATTCCTCTTCCGGGAATAAGAATCCTAACTCATGGTGCTCACCTTCATAAACGGAAGATTGAGCAATACGCATTTCAGAATTATAATCAATTACTTCTAATTTACAGTACGCGCGATTAATTTGAAGTGCTTCATAAAATTCATTAACGGTTGACACATTTTTTCCATTTACCTTTGTAATGCTTTCACCAACTAGTATTTTCATTTTGTCAGCGACAGAGTTTGGTAAAATTCCTAATACAGTAAGGCCCGTTGATTTCGTTGTGAAGTATGATGGTGTATTAGTATCTCGATTTCTATGAAAATAACTGATTGCTTCTCTTCCTACTACTGCGATTGCAGCAGCAATAAAAGCTACAAATCCAATAAAATAACTTAAGATTCCACCAATGCATACTAAGATCGCTAAAGAAACTATTCGCTTACCTACTAACTTAATTGAATCCTTTGGTAGCATTCCTTGAATTAATTGGTAAAACCCAATCCCAAATGGTACGCAAATAATAGAATAGCTACTATCGCCTAAAGAAAGTGTAGGCCACCATGAATAATCACTTACAATTGGTCCACTTGGTATTAATAAAAATAAAGGAATCATCCATAATTTATTTGACTGATGTGCCCCTACTCTTTTTCCTCGTTTACTCTCAATAAATAAAGGCGTTGTATGCTTTGCCGCATTTCGCTGAACTAATATTCCTTCAGCCAATAGCATTAAACCAAGTAAAATAATGATAGCAGGAAGCATTGCACTCATATCACTAGGAACAAACTTATGTAAAAATGGTAAAGATCCCTGTCCTCTATTTAATAAAGGTAGCGCAACTAATGCTAGTCCAAAAATATTAGCTGGTGACATCCATCTAAATTGCAACAATAGCGCACAAATAATCGTTAGCACACTCAATAAATAAACCATTTCAATTGGAATACTTATTCCGGCCCCTAACGTAATAACCGAGAGAATTACTCCAATAAATAACCCAGACCATATTGAAGTCTTCCACTCGAATGTTACATTAAAATTTCGGACTGAAAAATGCTTACGTTCACGCTTTACACGAATATTGCCACATATAATTGATGCGATAAAGAATATATAAGTAAATGGATTTAAAAATAATTTACCTAATCCAACTAAGAGTTCAGAGACTAAATTTGACCACATAACATTCACCACCTTCTTTTATTAATAGATTGATATACTTATGTTATCGGTTTATTGATGTTTTTTCAAAGAGAATATGTTTTAAAACAATAAAAAAAAGCACACTTCTTCTCAAAGTGTACTTTCGACATTAAAAACTAAAACTCCTGCATGGTTTGTAATTTCGAATCTATTTCCCGGGAATTATGTCAAAAGAGGACGAACTGCTAAAAATATTCTGCTTTTCAAAACCAGTTTATCTACACAACAAAAGGACGAATTAATATTCGTCCTTTGTCTGTTATTTTTACTTAGCTACCATATCTAAAGCTTTTTCTAATTGTAGATCATTCTTTTCATCTTTAATTTTATCAATTAATGATGCCTCAAGTTTATCTGAAGTTAAAGGATCGATTTTACCATTGACTGTAATACCAGCAGCTCCTTGGAAGTCCTTAACAGCAGTTTCTGTTTGCTTGCTGAAGTAACCATCCTTACGTCCTGGGTCATATCCTAAACCTTTTAACATAATTTGAGCTTGCTTAATATTCTCATCATTGTCATCAAATTTAAATGTTTTCTTTTTATCAATCGGTGTTGCGTAGAAATAATCAGGCTGTTTCACCGCAACATCTGGTTTAATACCTTTTTTATGAATCCAAGTACCATCTGGAGTTAACCATTTAAATTGAGTTAGCTTAATGTTACTGCCATCCTTGAAATCTAATGTTGATTGAACAGTACCTTTACCATATGATTTTTGACCAATTAATTCATAATGTCCTGCTTCACTTAATGCTGCCGCAAGAATCTCAGCTGCTGATGCACTACCATTATCAATTAATACATCAATTGGATATGGTTTCGCTTTTGTTAATTTAGTATAGTACTTCTCACGTTGGCCATCTCGATTTTCTACTTGTAAATATGGTTCATTTTTTACAACTAATTCTTCTAATACACCTTCAACAGCTTGTAAGTAACCACCAGGATTTCCACGCACGTCAATTGTTAGGCCTTGAATATCCTGATTCTCTAATTTTTTCAATTCTTTCTTAAACTCATCAGCTGTTTTTTCATTAAATGAAGTGATATGAATATATCCGATTTTTTCATTGTTTACATCTTTAACTGAACTAAATACTGTATACATTGGAATATCGTCACGTTTAATTGTAAATTTAATTGGATCTGCAACTCCTGGACGTTTCACTTCAATCGTTACATTAGTTCCCTTTTTACCACGGATTTTTAAGACTGCATCATATTGAGATAAACCTTTTACACTTTTACCGTCAACACTTAAAATTTCATCTTTTGGTTTCAGACCAGCCTTTTCTGCAGGTGAGTTTTTAATTGGAGATACGATAATTAACTTGTCTCCATCTTTAGAAACCTCTGCTCCAATTCCTTGGAAAGATGAACCTAAAGATTCGTGGAATTGTTTAGCTGTTCTCCCATCCATATAAGTCGAGAATGGATCATCTAAAGTTGTCACCATTCCTTGAATTGCTCCTTCAGTTAATTTATCCGGATCAATTTTTTTCACATATTGGTTCGCTATTATTTCGTAAGCTTTTTGTATTTTAGCTATATTTTGATCTTCAGAAGCTTTTACTTCTTTACTCTCTGATAATTTCGAAACGATCGTACTTGTGCCATCACCAAATCCAAATGTACCTACACCCATACCAACAACAAATGTTGCTGTTGCAAGTAGGGCCGTTGTTTTACGATTCATACAGAACCTCCTATTTTTCGTTCCTTTTAGAACGTTCCAATCTATTAAATAGTGTATGTATTGAAAAAGCATCACACAGACGTGCGATGCCATTTCTGTTCTATTATATGATAAGCCTGTATCACTTATGTTTGCAAGTAGAACACGATTTAATAAATTTTTATTAGAAGAGTTTAATTTATTTTGGAAGATGTTGCAAGTATGGAGTTAAATCAATTCCTAAGTTATTTGCAAGTTTCTCACCTAAATTTGCGTCAGCACGATAGAAGTTACAAACTGCACGAAGCTTAATTTTTTCATCTACGTCTGCCATATCAGCGCTAATATTTTTAATAACAGCATCCTGCTCTGCTTTACTATATCTATTCCATACTTCCCCTGCATGACCAAAGTCATTCGTTTTTTCGATTTTCTTACGCTCAGAAACACCGTTTAATGGCTGAGCCACTTCTACATAATTCGTATCCTCTTTTGGCGTATCTGAGTAGCTATTTGGCTCAAAGTTAATTTGATGGGTTTGCTGACCAATTGGCATATGACCATCGCGTTGGCCATTCGCTACTTTCGCAAAAGGACAGTTAATAGGAAGCTGCATATAATTTGCTCCAATTCGATATCTTTGTGTATCTGAATATGAGAATAGTCTTCCTTGCAGCAACTTATCCTCAGAAGGTAGCATACCGGGAACTAGTACACCAGGATTAAACCCAACCGATTCTGTTTCAGCAAATATGTTTTCTGGGTTTCTATTTAAGATCATCGTTCCAACAAATTGACGAGGAATCACATCTTCAAACCAATCTTTTGTAGGATCTAATGGATCAAAATCGAAATCATCCATATCTGCTGGATTTAATACTTGAACATATAAGTCCCATTCTGGGAAATCTCCATTTTCAATTGAATCATATAAATCACGGCTCGCATGGTTAAAATCTTTACCTTGAACTTCACTAGCTTCTTCCATTGAAAGATTTTCAATCCCCTGCTTTGGTACCCAACGAAGTTTTATATATACGGTATTCCCGTATTCGTTTACCCACTTATATGCATGAACACTTGAACCTCTCATTTGACGGTAGTTCGCTGGAATACCTTCATCAGAAAATACATGTAATAACATATTTGTTGACTCAGGCGTTAGTGACATAAAATCCCAATATCGGTTAGGTGTTTGTAAATTTGTTCTTGGATCTGGCTTCAACGAATGAACCATATCAGGGAATTTCATTGCATCACGAATAAAGAATATTGGTAGATTATTACCGACAAAGTCATAGTTTCCATCTTCAGTATAGAATTTCACAGCAAACCCTCGAGGGTCACGTAGTGTTTCAGGAGAATGCATTCCATGAATAACTGTTGAGAAACGAGCAAATACCGGTGTTTCCGTACCAGCATCTTGTAGAAATTTAGCTTTCGTGTATTTTTTCATACTATTTTTAGTGATGAAAACACCATGTGCTCCAGCTCCACGCGCATGTACAACACGTTCAGGTACTCTTTCACGATCAAAATGAGCTAGCTTTTCAATTAATTGATAATCCTCTAATAAAGTTGGACCTCTACGCCCTGCCGTAAGTGAATTTTGATTATCTCCAATAGGAACACCTTGATTTGTTGTTAAACGGTTATTTGTCATATCATTTCTCCTTAATTAGAATTATTATTAATTAGTAATAACTATATAATAAGTTACTTTTAAATGAAAATCAATATTAAATTATAATAATTATAAACTAGGAATATTTTAACTAAATTGGACTTTTTATTATCAATGTAAAAGTAATATGCTATTTTAATAGATTCGTTGTAAAAAGCTGATGGATGTGTCATTTTTTTAAGCATTGAAAGGGATGAAGATGCCGTTCTAACATGTAAGCGTAATAGCCATATAGAGAAATAAACTTTTAAGTTGGGGCTAATTTATTTGTTTTTTTTATTTAATAGAGGTTTTTGATGAAAACTACTTAACTTTTTTAAAAACTAGCGAATTTTTAAGTTAGTCTAAAAAG
>NZ_NUCO01000024.1:0-317924 GCF_002555445.1 Bacillus sp. AFS017336 | reverse complement strand
GAGGGGTTCATTTGGAGACGGATATAGAAGGTAAGTCTGTTTTGTTTAGTTATGATGGGAAGAATATTCATCGGAAGTATATTTAAAGCCACCTATTTTAGGTGGTTTTTTGTATGAATTGGTTTCTACTTTAACCTGCAAATCTGATTAGAATTTTGTCAATTCTTATTCAACATAATGGAAGTTTAGTTGCATTAGAAATGTTAATATAAAGTATTGAAATTAAAAGAGTTTATAAATAATAAAAATGGAATCCACACGCATAAAAGTGTGGATTCCATTTTTATTTGGATCATTAAATTTTATTCGATTTGTTTATCCTTATACTTTCGTACGGCAAATGTCACGATAAGATGGAGTTACAAATGTAAACTCATTTGACTAATATACTTTCTTAATATAGTAAAGATAATTAAAAAATACGTAAATATTTTTAAGGTGAATTATCTTAATATTTTTTATAATTTGAATAGAGCGAGTACTACTTGCTTATTTTTTAAACTATCCTTGCATCGAATGATCTACTATCACTAATTTCAAGAAAATAGGAGGAGGAATAATTTTGAAGTTTATTGGTTTTTTGGCGGTAATTCCTTTTATTGGATTTCTAGGAGGAATTCCTTTTGTGAATAAAGTTAACCCTTATATTTTGGGAATGCCTTTTTTTCTTTTTTGGATTGTAATATGGGTGGTTATTACATCGGGAATTATGGCGATTATATTTAAACTAGATCCTAAAAATAGGAGGGAAATTTAGTAATGAATGTCGCACTTCTTATTATCATTGCATCTATAATTTTTGCACTTTCAATTGGCATTAGAGCGCGGAAAGGTAAAGATATGAACCTTGAACAGTGGACAGTTGGGGGTCGAGGTTTTGGTACGATTTTTATCTTTTTGTTAATGGCAGGGGAAACGTATTCGACTTTTACCTTTTTAGGAGGAAGCGGTTGGGCATATGGTAAAGGTGGCCCTACTTTTTATATATTAATATATGGTACATTAGCATTGATTATGTCGTATTGGTATGTTCCAGCTATTTGGCGATATGCAAAAGAAAAGAAGCTATTGTCACAATCGGACTTCTTCGTTAGTAAGTATAATAGTCCATATTTAGGTGTCCTTGTGTCAATTGTGGGTGTAGTCGCTGTCATCCCATATCTAGTTCTTCAATTGAAAGGTTTGGGCAGTATTGTTTCAGAGGCATCTTACGGAGCGATTTCTCCAACAGTAGCAATTTGGATTGCAGTTATTGTTCTTACCATTTATGTGATGGTCTCAGGAATCCATGGTTCTGCTTGGACAGCAGTTGCCAAAGATATTATGATCCTAGGGGTTACCGTATTTTTAGGAATCTATTTACCGCTTCATTATTATGGTGGGTATCATCACATGTTTGAAGCAATCGATACAGCGAAGCCAGGGTTTTTAACTTTGCCTAGTAAGGGATTAAGCATATCATGGTTTATCTCTACGGTTTTGCTAACTTCTCTTGGTTTCTATATGTATCCGCATGCATTCGGCGCAATTTATTCAGGAAAAAGCGAAAAAACGTTCCGCAAAAATACAATTATTATGCCACTATATCAGCTTATCTTACTCTTTGTGTTCTTTGCCGGTTTTGCCGCAATTCTTCAAATTCCTGGTTTGAAGCCTGATGAGGTTGATCTATCTTTATTACGTCTCTCTAAATTAGCTTTCGACCCATGGGTAATGGGAGTGATTGGCGCTGCAGGAGTACTCACAGCATTAGTGCCAGGTTCGATGCTATTAATGTCTGCGGCTACTTTGCTGGCCAAAAATGTATATGGAGTATTTGTACCTTCAGCTACTGATAAGCAGATTGTAAGTTTGGCTAAGTATTTAGTACCTGTAGTAGCTCTTGTTTCATTATTTTTTACGTTTAATAGTGGTACGATTGTCGCATTATTATTAATGGGGTCCAGTTTGGTTACACAGTTGTTTCCAGCTATGATATTTAGCTTAATGAGAAATAATTTTGTAACGAAGCAAGGGGCATTCGTGGGAATCATTATGGGGGTTGCTACGGTAGCATACATTACCCTTTCACAAAGCACTATTGGAACACTGTTTCCTTTACTTCCACAGTGGGTGAAGGATATAAATGTGGGGATAATAGCACTTACTATAAATGTAATAGCTATGACCGCTGTCAGCGTAGCCACAAAGAATAATAATGTTTCTAAAATGAAGAATGATGAAATTGCATCGTGAGGTTAAAGGTTCAAATTCACATTTAACTTAACGGAAAAGGATCTATTCGAGAAAATAAAGTGCTTAGACTTGACCAAGTTTAAAACATAATCCTTTCACAGAAAATAGAGATCCTTTCGTTTTTTAAAACCGCACAGAGATGTGCGGTTATTATATTTATTCTTTTAGGACATGAACATCATAAACCCTGTGTTCCTTCTTAAGTATGTTTTTAACGTCATTTGAACATTATGTGCATTGCGAATCTCCAAATTAGAGCAACAACAATTTCGTATTCCCAGCTTAGATTATCAAACTAAAAAGTTAATAATTAGGTAATACTTTTTTCGTGATTTAGAGTCTGATAGTTCATTTATCCGCAACTACTTAACTAAAGAACTCGTAATGAGTGTGAAAATCATAATTTTTCAGTGACTTGTAGTCCTGTTTAACTACGTTTTAACTTTCATTTACTGTGGTGAATTCAAGAATGTTCTTTTATTTAGGATAATTTGATTATCACTAACTAAATTGCTAAAATAGAAATATTACAATGTGTGTAAGGCACATTAGGAGGTAACAAAAATGGAACAAGGTAAAGTAAAATGGTTTAATGCAGAAAAAGGATTTGGATTCATCGAACGTGAAAATGGAGATGATGTATTCGTTCACTTTTCAGCAATTCAAACTGATGGATTCAAATCATTAGATGAAGGGCAAGCAGTAACATTTGAAGTAGAACAAGGGCAACGCGGTCCACAAGCAACTAATGTTAAAAAAGCATAGTTAACTCAAAGAAGTCGGATTCTATCAAGTAGAATCTGACTTTTTTTATATATAAAAAACCCTTATTCATAAATAGAAAAAGGGTAAAATCTCACGTGGATCTTGATAAAGAAAATGGTTTAAAGTATTATAGCCCAAATAAAATGAATATACAAATATCTACAAAATATCATTTAAAGAAGATAGTAGTTTGTTAAAAATAGATTAACTTGTTCAACTAAGGATTAGCTAGTTGAACAAGAAATTAAAATTTATTGTCTTATTCGGAAAATCATTCGGACTTTTATTACTTATTTTTAACGTTATATTCTATGGAGATTAAATTAATAATTCCTACAAAAATTTGTAATTTAATTGAAGTTACAGGAGATAACCTCTATTGTATCGAATTAATATAATATTAGAAGGGAGATTAGAAAATGAGTAAAGAGAATCTATTAAAGAGCCTTCGACTTGCAACAAGAGGAAATTTCTTTTTAATCAACATTAAAAACTCCTTGGAAAATGATACAAATATGATTGAAAAACTGGCTAAGGAACTAGAGCTAGATGGATTAATTAAACTAAAAGAGTGCACACAGCTAGAAGATTCACTCTTTTTAAGTGGAATACTTAAATATGCATCCAGTTAAATTGGATGCTTTTTTGACGTTGAATAAATCAAGGATATTAAATAGATATAAAATGAACATTACTGAAGGACTCAATATATCACATTTGGTGTATTAAGTTATCATTTATTTAATTTTATTATTAACATATATTATTAATGGAATTTAAAAGGTGTAATAATAGCATAGAACTAAAGGGGCTTTACTATTTACTTAATATAAGGAGTTTTGTTTCATACACGAATTGAAAATTTGAAATTCTGAAATCTTCATTAACGTAAGTTTAAATTATTATTTCTTACCCAAATAATAGCTCTTTGGCCTGAATTTCTGGGATCCCTTTGACTAATCCAAGTTCGCTTATAAATATTTTACTTGCGTTACTTAACATCTGTTTTTCACTTGAATTAAGAGGTTTTTCTTTATCTATGCGCATTAAATCACGTACTACTTCAGCGCCTTCTTCAATATTACCTGTTTTCATTTTCTCAGTATTTAGCTTAAATCTTTGTTTGTAAGAAAGAGAACGATCAGATTCTCCACTATGAAAATTTTTTAATATGTTGTCGAGCGTATATGAATCAACGACCATTCGAATTCTGGAATTATCCATTTTCGAAATTGGAATCATTACTTCCATCTTTTTAATGAGTAATCTTATAATAAAATACTGTTGTATTTCACCTTGTACTTCTTTTTCTTCGATAGATTCGATTACACCTGCACCTTGCAAAGGATAAAAAATATTATCACCAACTTCAAACATAATCTATACCTCCATTTAATTACTAACCTATATAAGCATAACACTTAAAACTTTTTTGTCAAAACAATTATTATATAACCAATAAATAGGTCGTGTCAATAAGTTTTTAGAAAGTGCTTTCATTTTCAATATTGATTACAAAAGACAAAAAAGAGTTACTTAGTTGATTCATGTTGTTCAGCTAAGTGTCAGATTAGTTGCAAAAGGTATAGATAGAAATTAGTTAAATTGAATATATTATAGGTTAAGTGAGGATTACAATTTATGAAATTAATTTGCAAAAAGTGCAATATTGAGATTTCTAAACATGTAACTAAATTACAAGATTTAACACTGAATGAGAAAACTGGAACAATAGGATATGACTTAATAATCACGAAATAGGAACCGAAATTCAGACTATATGCGACGATTTATATCTTTAGATTCTAATTTAGTTAAATTCATTTAACAACTTAGTCAAAATCAAATACAACTAAACGCATGCGTTGTTGCATAAGGAAAACTGACATAGGAATAAGTAAATGACATCGTACGAATGGAAAATAAACAGCAATCTTCCAAAGGATAAATTTAATGATAAAATAAAACCAAATATGAATGTGAAGGAAAGAATAGAATGTATCGAATTGCTTATGGAGAAAATAAAAATCAATTTGGAGACTTAAGGTTGCCTTCAGGTAATGGCCCTTTTCCTGTTGCAATTATTATTCATGGAGGTTTTTGGCGAGAACAATTTAAGCTAGATCAATTGGATAAATTTGCAGAAGATTTAACAGCCCGAGGTATAGCCACTTGGAATATTGAATATCGTCGGGTTGGGCAAAAAGGAGGAGGTTGGCCAGGTACTTTTCTTGATTGTGGTCAAGCGGTAGATTTTGTTCGAATTCTTGCTGATTCCTATCCACTTGATTTACAGCAGGTTTTCACGATTGGACATTCTGCTGGTGGGCATCTAGCCTTATGGACTGCTGCAAGACATCAACTGCCTCAAAATAGCATTCTAAAAAATACCAAAAATCCATTGATGTTGAAAGGTGTAATTAGTCTTGCGGGAGTATCCGATTTGGACCTTATGTACGAAATTCATCATCTAAAAGAATTGAATACAGAAGTAGGAGAAAATCCAACACGCGATCTAATGGGTGGACCTCCAAATAACCTTCAAAATAGGTATAAAGAAGGATCACCAATTTCTCTCTTACCCATTAGTCTACCACTTGTCCTTATTCACGGTTCACTAGATATTCATGTGCCGATTCGTATTAGTATGGAGTTTGCAAAAGCTGCAAAAGCTGCAGGTGACAATGTTATTCTTAATACCATCCAAGACGCGGACCACTTTAAAATCATTAATCCGAAATCGGATGCATGGCATGTAGTTATAGAATCAATATTAAACTTGTTAAATGAATAACTAATCTTAAAATAAGGAATTTAACATAAATTAAAAAGATAAAACATGGGAAAATGTTAGAAATCAGCTAGTTGTTAGTAGGGTAAATGGCGGATTCCCATATATTGTTGTTCAAGAGGGCGATTATTTAAAAAATGGGGAGCTTTATTTAAAGCATTCCTATGAAAATATGGAACTTGATGTGAAGTATGTTGAGAAAGTAATGCCTTATATTCATCAGTTATGGGGTAGAGGAGTTCATTTGGAGACGAATATAGAAGGTAAGTCTGTTTTGTTTAGTTATGATGGGAAGAATATTCATCGGAAGTATATTTAAAGCCACCTATTTTAGGTGGTTTTCTTAATGGATTAGGAAGTTTAATGCGAGCATCGTATAAATTGGAAGGAAATGTGTAAAGTATAAAATGATTAAGGAGAGTTATATAACTTTCTTTTTCTAGAAAGCTCCTTAAAGTTAACAGTCTAAGATGAATGATTGAATAATAAGTTTTATGGTTAATAATTCACCTTTTTTAAATTTGTATGCTCAACTAGTACAGATTTGTTAACAATTAGAATGAAGTATTTTAATTTAGCATAAATTTGATAGTAATGTTACGGAACTTTTGCGAGGGGGATTTATAATTGAATATAACAAATGGATTAGTTATCCTTGGATTCGTATTTGCTGCCTTAGTACTTTTAGTTTTGATAATAGGTATATTATATTTGTTTATTATTGATCGTAGACAGAAGCAGCATCCAATACTACGTAATTACCCCGTAATAGGACGAGTAAGGTACTTCTTAGAAACTATTGGACCGGAGTTACGTCAGTATTTATTTAACAATGACTTAGAAGGTAGACCTTTTTCTAGGGATGAATATGAGCATATTGTCAAAAAAGCAAAATATAAACGAGATGTCCTTGGGTTTGGGTCTAAAAGAGATTTTGAAGAAAAAGGATATTATATTAGAAATACGATGTTCCCAAAACTGTCAGAAGAATTAAAAATGGACCAAGAAATAAACGTTACAACAAACCGATATTTATTGATAAATGAGCCTTTATTTACACAGAAGGAAGAACGATTAGAAAAGAATGAATCACTTGCATATTTGTTGGATGATAGTGATGCAATAGTGATCGGTAAAAATACAAGGTATCCTTTTATCGTAAAAGGTCAGATTGGTATGTCAGCGATGAGCTATGGCTCCTTAGGTGAAAATGCTATTACTGCACTCTCAGAGGGGTTAGCAATTGCGAAGGGGACATGGATGAATACAGGTGAGGGTGGTTTGTCGGAATACCATCTAAAAGGTGGTGTTGATATTATCATGCAAATTGGCCCAGGTTTATTTGGAGTTAGAGATAAAGAAGGTAATTTTAATTGGGATGCATTGATAGAAAAAAGTAAAATTCCTGAAATAAAGGCTTTTGAACTGAAACTAGCTCAAGGTGCTAAAGCACGTGGTGGGCATATTGATGGCGAGAAGGTAACAGAGGAAATTGCTAGGATCAGAATGGTAGAACCATATAAATCGATTGATAGTCCTAATCGTTTTCGAGAGTTTCAAGATTTTCCTACTTTGTTTGACTTTATGGAACAAATCCGAGAACAAACAGGAAAACCTGTAGGAATGAAAGTGGTTATTGGAAGTAGTGATGAAGCTGATGAATTAGCAAAACATATAAAAAGTACTGGGAAGAGCCCTGACTTTATTACTGTAGACGGTGGTGAAGGGGGGACGGGTGCAACATACCAAGAACTGGCGGATAGTGTAGGGTTGCCAATTAAATCTGCATTACCATTATTGGATCATGCTTTAAGAAAATATGGTGTTCGTGACCAAGTGAAAATAATAGCTTCAGGGAAATTATTTTCTCCAGATCGAGTAGCAATTGCACTAGCAATGGGGGCTGACCTTGTTAATATCGCAAGAGGGTTTATGATTACGGTTGGTTGTATTCAAGCATTAAAATGCCACTCCAATGCATGTCCAGTCGGTGTGGCCACAACAGATCCTGATTTACAAAAAGCCCTTGTCATTGATGAAAAAAAATATCGAACAGCGAATTATCTAATTTCAATGCGCGAAGGTTTATTCCGATTAGCTGCGGCTGCAGGCTTGGATTCCCCAGTCCACTTTCAAAGCGAACATGTCGTTTACAAAGATGAGAAAGGGAAAGTGTGGTCTCTTAAGGAAATTTATCAATCTATGGTAGAAAAAGCAGAATAAAGCCTGTTACCAAGTTTTTTAGACTCTTATTTTCTATAAATTCCATAATGATTATCCAATATGAGTTTCGTTTTATTCTTCTAAAGAACAAGCATGTAGAGAATTTGTCTACATGCTTGTTCCATTTACGGATATTATATACTAAGCAATTTGTTCTACTCTACACTTTTGGCAAAGTGGATATTCAGATAAAAAAGAAGTCATTTTTTGCTTCATTTCTTCAAATGAAATACCGTAATAATATAAAGTTGTATGTTCTGTACCTTCCCAATAACTATAAAATCGACCAGAACCATTTAACAGTTCATCAATTTTTTCAATTACATAATTAATATCACAGTTTTGATACACTTCTTCTGACAATTCGGTACCATTTAAATATAAAGATAGACCTTCAAGTGTTCCAACAGATTGTTCGAACCCATCGGCTAGCAGAAAAGAACCCTTTGGTACGCCAATACGATCAATAATTTGCAGTAGTTTATCAAAGTTTTCCATTTTGTTATCTTTAAGAAGAATTTCTATATCGCAAAATTCTATTTCGCCTGTTTCCTGTTGCATCGTTCCACCACCATCTGTGGTTCCACATTTACTAGACTCTAAAGCTTCGTTAATAGGGTCCTCGAAAAACTCACCGCGGTCAATAGGTAGTAACCGTGCATTAAGTTGCAATGTTAAATGAAATTTTTTATTTCCCTTTTTTTTAAATACATCAAACAGTCCCATTCTTACCTCCACAAACTTTTAAATTTAAACGAAATATATAGCTCATTTTTTTCACCTTTTCATATTATAAACTTTTGCTTAAGTAATTGAAGAATAAAAAAAGAAAATCCTAAAGGGAAAGAATGTTGCCAATCTACTGACAGTGTTGAGGTTCGTGAGCTAGAATCGGACAGGCTTTAGAGACAAATATTGAAAATAAGTCTATTATTAAAGCCACCTTTTTAAGTCTTTTTGTATGAGTTATTATCTAAAATAAATTAATTACCTCGCTGATCTAGTAGATTATTTGAATAAAGACAGGACTACTTAAACTGTTAATAGAATAAATAAATATGAGTTAACTTTAAGTAAAAAAGGAGCTGTTTTCATGGGAATGATCGCTCGAAAATATAAAACTATTTTCTTTTTTTGATTATCATCGTAAATTTACTCTATATAACTGTAGATAATACAAAAATAGAAAATATTATTTCAATTGTAACTCTTGGCATCGCAATAATACTTTATTTTATAAAAACAAGATATGATAGGAAGGTCGTTAAAAAGAAATGATATAAATCGTATTCAGTTTTTTTTGTTTAATCATAATCACATCACATTTTTTGCCACTAAGATTAATGCAACTCTAACATTAATAGCAATTATAAACGCAGAAAAGGGATAGCTAAATGCAATCCCTTCATCTTAATTTGGCTATAAAAATTCATTGCTTGAAGAAAGTTGCTATCTGTTTTTATTAAGTGTCTTCTTCACTTTTATACTCCAAAATATCACCCGGCTGACAATCCAAAGTCTTACAGATCGCTTCTAATGTTGAGAAGCGAACAGCTTTTGCTTTTCCATTTTTCAATATGGAAAGATTCGCCATAGTAATTCCAACCCTCTCCGAAAGTTCTGTTAGGCTCATTTTCCTTTTTGCCAACATCACATCTACATTTATGATAATCGCCATGATAGTCACCTCATATCGTTAAATCATTTTCTGATTTTATATTAATAGCTTCTTGTAAAAGTTTTTGAAGAACTGCAGCAAAAACAGCGATTACCATGGAGGCGAAAATAATGACAAAATCCATTGGCATGACACTAGGTGGGTCAATTTTTTTCGCCATCAGATAGTAAAGTGGCATACCTAGTAGGTACAAGGCACTGATCGTAATGGCACAGTATTTTATTTTTTTTAAGGCCTCTACTGATAATTCCGAGAACGCTTGGCTTTTATCAATATAGCCTAACAGTTTAAAAGCTTGATACAGAGCAAAGTAAAAAGGGATCGTTGCTGCGTATATATCAATTAAAACAAGCGATTTCATATAAGTAAGATTTGGATACAAATCTCCAGCAAAATTCGCGAATTTAGGCACCAAAAATACGCACAATGCAAGAACTGGGATTCCTATAAAAATAACAGCTATTTTTAAAAAGAGTGTCGTAGCTTTTTTCATAAAGCACCTCGTTAATTAAATTTTCCACAAAATAAATGATAGGTTGATTTTATCACGTGTCTTATCGTTTTTCAATAAATCATTATTGTTTTTTATTATATTATTATTGATATTAAATATTCTATTGATTTTAGAAAAAACATATTATATTAAAAATACCGGGTTCTTTTGAAGGGATAAAAATTAAAAAAGAACGATACCTCATTTGAATAAAAAAACATCAAGCAAAATAAAAAAATGTATTTGTTTAAGAGAAATAATTTGCAGAAGAGAACTCAAAAATTATAGAGAAAGTGTAAAATTCCCCCGAATTACAAAAATTGATAGGTTAGATATAATTAATTTGTTACTGCATTTATAAGTTAATTAGAACTATATGGGGATGAATTTGATGAATCAAAAAAACATAGTAATGATGGGGACTAAAAAAGAAATTTTAGTAGATATAAAAAAACTATATCGGATTAAGCCTGTAACTTCGATCATGGTTACAATTTTAATCGCTTTCATGTTGGTGCTATTAATAGGAACTGCTATGGCCTTTGGGGAAAATATAAAATCAAATTATTTGGGGGCTTTTAGCAATTTGTTCTTTTTATGGAACGTAGGATTTGGTCTATTTCAATTAATTTGGCGATTTTCTACCTCTCGAAAGATAAATAAATTGCTATTTCCTAAACTCGAACAGTTTATAAATGAAAGTGATGAAAAAAGTTACGAGGAAACTGAAATAGAAGTATATGAAATAGTTAAATCAGCATATAGAGGCTACACAGAAAAGTATAATAAGCTTAATAAAATTTACTGGTTAAGTATAAAATTGAGTGTTATTTTGACTCTTATCGGAGCAGTAATAATTTTGCTTTTTAATTTGAGGTGATAATTGATGAAGAAAAATATTGTAACAATCATTATGTATGGGCTAGGTATAGTAGGTTTGATCATGACATTATTTATTGTTTATATGAATTTTGATCATCCATTTGCCATTAAATTTGTATTTGGTTATGTAATTTTTCTTGGTTTATTCCTCATTTATGTCTTAGCTTTAACATTAATAAATTTAAAAAATATAAAGTGGATTGATATACGAAAAAGGTTATATAAATTTATTATTACTTTAGGTATAAGTAGTTGTATTGTATTTATATTTTTATATTTAAAACAGCCTTCAGAAATAAATTTTGATAGTATTTTATCAACGTCTATATCTTTTTCATTTGTTTTTATTTTTTCGGATTTACCATTACTGAGAAAAAAATAAAATATGTGTTAGTTGAACATTGCGAATACTGCTATAGCGGTCTTTTTTTACAGTTTAGAACAATTAAAAATGTCTAGTAAATTTAAAGAAAATGACTTTACTACACCAAAACTGGGTAATGAAAAAATTCGCCGATCAGTTGTTTCTTTGAAATTATTATTCTGAAAAAACTGTTGACAACTCCGTTTCTCATCCGTATAGTATTATTTATTATAAAAAATATTCAGAAATGTTTTTCAAAACGCAAAGATCAGGAGTAGTAAAAGATAATTGTTCGGTTAAGAGAGCTGCGGGTTGGTGCAACGCAGTCCAATGATACTTTGAACTTGCCTGGGAGTGGTAAAGCGAAAGTTTAGATGTAATCTATTCTCGAGTTTTAACGATTGACCTTCGTTACAAGGTTTTTAAAGTAGGGTTCGTAAAGAGCCAATGAGAGTGGTACCGCGGTGAGCTTAAGGCATGTCGTCTCTTTTTTCATTTGATTATGAAGAAAGAGACGATATGCCTTTTTTGATTTTTTAGGAGGTTAGGATATGGAAAAGGACAAGCGTAATTTACAAAGGACAATGACTTCAAGGCATATTACGATGATGGCGTTAGGAGGTGCCATCGGGGCTGGTTTATTTAAAGGAAGTAGTTCAGCAATTGATATGGCAGGCCCATCGGTACTAATTGCTTACTTGATAGGAGGCATCATTCTTTTATTCATCTTGCAAGGTTTAGCTGAAATGGCGGTGCGTAATAGCGGTGCAAGAACGTTCAGAGATCTTGTCCAAACTATTTTAGGAAAGTATCCTGCCTATTTCCTTGATTGGATTTATTGGAAAATGTGGGTATTAAACATCACGGCTGAATCAGTTGTTGCGGCCATTTTCATTCAATATTGGTTGCCTAATTATCCAATCTGGATGCTGGCATTAGCAGTTTCTGTGTTAGTTACAACAATCAACTTGCTATCTGTAAAGGTTTTTGCCGAAACGGAGTACTGGCTTGCATTAATTAAAATTACCGTCATCATTGTATTCATAGTGGCTGGCTTAATATTGCTACTTGTGAATTTTGGTGATCATAAAGCAGTCGGTTTCTCTAACTTAACTGACCATGGCGGATTCTTTCCGAATGGACCAAAAGGTTTGATCACGGCAATGCTAGTAGTAATTTATTCATATGGTGGTACAGAAATAATTGGAGTTACATTAGCAGAAACGAAAAATCCCGAAAAAGTGGTTCCAAAAGCCGTTCGCAGTACATTGGTTAGAATCATCTCTTTCTATATCATTCCATTTTTCATTATCGTTAGCTTAATTCCTTGGAACAAAGTAAATGGGGTTCCTGAAAGTCCGTTTGTGATGGTATTTAAAATGATCGGAATTCCAGGCGCAGACCATATTATGAACGCCGTTGTTTTAATAGCTATTATTTCATCCATGAACTCTGGATTGTATGGTTCATCCCGTGTTCTGTATACGCAAGCGGTGGACGGTCGCATTCCGAAAGTCTTTTCAAAATTAACGAAGAAAAAAGTTCCTGTTTATGCAATATTAATGTGTACTTCCACATTATTTGTCGGTGTGCTGATTTCTTTATTTGCTGGAAGCAAGACATTCGATTTCCTGATGGGATCACTGGGGTATACCGTATTATTCATTTGGTTGATCATTGCCATTGCTCATTTGAAATCACGTAAACAGCCAGCTGTAAAACCAAGTGCCTATTCGGTTAAATGGTTTCCGTATACGACATGGGCTGCGATAATTGCCTTAGTTATGATTCTAATCGGAATCATTTTCACGACACCTGCAATCGTAACGATTATTACACTTTGCATATACATCTTTATTACTCTAACGTATGTATGGAAGAATCGTCTCCACAAAAACTAGTAGAAGTGATTATTAGTAATATTTAAAATAGATTGATTGCTAGTAAGCCTTGAGGATGTTAATGCATTAATACACTTATTTTAGACTTATACTTTAATAAACTGGTGCTTTACTTTAAATAATGATGTAAAGTGGGGTAGAGGAATACAGTAGAGAATAAGTCTGTGTTGTTTAGTTATTATGGGAAGAAGTTCAATCGAAAGTATATAAAATACCACCTCTTTAGAGGTGGTATTTTTTTCTTCATCGAACAAAAAGTTGAAGCCATTCTTGTTCTGTATGTAGTCTCCCAATAACCTGTTCAGCTTGTTAATAATCTTAGATATTCCAACCTTTTTCAAAAGCATAAAAATCCAATATTTTTTTGTATTTTTCACCATATCTCTCTAAAAGTTCAGACTGAAGATCTTTTTCAATATGCTGCATGATTAGATCATGGTAAAAAGCAGTCTTTAACATTCCAACAACTGATGGATGGTCAGTCTCTAAGGCAGTGAGTTTTGTTGAATTTCCAAATCCACCAATTAAAGCTTTCTTTGAATCGCATAAGATTGAAAAATTTCTTAAATTAGAGATACTCCAATCTTCACTTCGTAAATGGACAAAAATGTTCTTAAGCGTTGTTTTACATTCTCCAATTGTAATGAGAATCACATTGACACCTCTATTTTCAGCATCAATTAAGTCATCCTCAAACCAATGTAAATCTTCTGACCAAATGTCTATTACAATGAAATCTTCTGCATTGGCAATAATTCGACGAATAGTTGTACTTAGTTGCTTATCTCCTTGCCAGTTATAAAAAGAAGGAGCAATTATAGTTGGAGATTTTAATTGGTTTACTAATACTTTTGTTACTTGTTCAAATTCTGATTGTAAATGTTTTGTTAATTGTTCAATAGGAACAGCATCGTATCGAGCCGGATCTCCTTCTATGCATCTACAAGCACCTTTGTCCGTTAATGATCTCAAAGCAGAATAAACATTAGTACGAGAAACCGACACTCTTTTAGCTACTTCATAACCAGAAATTCCAGGCTCCTCATGTAATGCTAAATAACAACGTGCTTCAAGGTCAGATAATCCTATTTTTTTTAAAAGTTCAACCATATGTACCTCCTTTTACAATATATTTATTTTTTGTTGTTAATTGTATATGAGTATATCTAAATACTACTAGATTGAACAAAATAATCAAGCTATACAACGATTCATAATTTTTAAGTTTTTAATCTTTATATGAATGCTTCATGATTGAATAGATTTGTTTGATGTGTAGTAGTATCGGAAAATACTCCTGTTGTTAAAATAAATATTGATAATATTCTGAAAAATAACTATAATACATTTTATAAGAGTAGTATTATGTAATACTACTTAATTTGAAGTTGTTTTTAATTTGTATTCAAATGGAAAAAGGAGGAGAGAAGTGAGTTTAATAATTTAAATGAATCCTTAGGTATCCAGAGAAATGGAGGCGTTTACATGATAGTTGATAGTGAAATAGGTAAAACAAAAAAGATACATTTGAATTATGGTGATGATCAGTGGCAATATGGAGAATTGCGTATTCCTGAAGGTCCAGGACCACATCCTGTAGTTGTCGTTATTCATGGAGGATTTTGGAAATCGATATTTGCGGCAGATTTAATGGATGCCGTTGCGGAAGACCTTTCAAAACGTGGACTAGCAACTTGGAATATTGAATATAGACGGGTAGGCAATAGTGGGGGTGCTTATCCTGGTACTTTAAAGGATGTTGCTAATGCTACAGATTTTTTAGAAACAATAGCCGAACAATATTGCTTAGATTTATCAAAAGTGGTTGCAATGGGCCATTCAGCTGGAGGTCAGCTAGCTTTCTGGTTAGCGGGGCGTTATCGTTTACAAGAAGATAGTATATTAAAAACTTCCAGTGCTCCCCTATTACTTAAAGGTGTAATTAGCTTAGGCGGCATAATTGACTTAGAACTTATGAATAACCTAATCAATTACAAACAAAAAATAGTAAAAAATATGAAAATAGATAACCCAGTAACTGACTATGTAGGTGGTACACCAATTGAAGTGCCTGAAAGATATGTCGAGGTTTCACCAGTTCAATTGCTTCCGTTAAAAGTTCCCCAAGTATTGATTCATGGTGATTTAGATGTAAATGTTCCAGTAAAATTAAGTGCCCTATATAAAGAACTTGCTGAAAAAGCAGGTGATCAAGTTAAGATGATTACGTTACCTAATGTAGAACACTTTGAAATTATTGATCCAGATTCAAAGGTATGGGACGGTATTGTTAATGAGGTTAGGAATTTATTGAAAGATTAAAAAAATAGGAAAAGCCAATAAAGGAAGGGGAGTAATAATAGATGTCAAATGCAGTAAGGAAAGTATGGGGATATAAATACGTTATACTGTTTATCGTTTGGCTACTATATATAATCAATTACTTTGATCGTGTGGCAGTGTTAACTTTCTTACCATTTATACAAAAAGATATGAATTTAACACCAGTCCAAGTTGGACAAATCGCTTCTACCTTCTTTTTCGCGTATGCGATTGGTCAAGTTACTTCAGGATTTTTAGCTGATAAATTCGGACCCAAAAAGGTCATGAATGTTGCCATAATTGTATTTACCTTAGTAAGTGTAATCACTGGATTTGTCAAAAATTTTACTCAGTTTATTGCTTTGCGAATAGGTTTAGGGTTCGGGGAAGCGCATCATTTTCCACCTTCGGCTAAAGCAATTAGTAATTGGTTCCCCTATTCAGAACGCGGTAAAGCACTTTCAATATTTAATACATCCAATTACGTTGGCTTAGCACTTGTACCGATTGTCTTAACTAATCTCTCTGCTTCTTTATTTCATGGTCAGTGGAGACCGATATTCTTTACATTAGCCATTCCTGGTGTAATTGGTATCTTACTACTTTGGTTATTCTTTAAAGATACACCTGAAGAAATGTATAAAAAAGGCAGAATAAGTAAAAGTGAATTAGACTTTATAAATCAGAATAAAGGGGCAACTCTACAAGTAACAACGAAGGAAAAAGTTAACCACAAGATTTACTTGAAAGATCGTACCTTCTATGTAATTTGCTTAATGATGTTTTGTCAAATCGGTATTCTTTGGGGATTCACAACATGGCTTAGCACTTTCTTAGTCCAACAACACAACTTTAATATTAAGGAAATGGGGTTTGTCTCAGCATTACCTCCAATCATTAGTATCATCAGTATTCTAATGGGTGGTTGGTTGATGGATAAATTTAACAAAATGAAGCCAATTGCTCTAATTGCTTATATTGGATGTATTCCCGTGCTTTGGATGCTCGGATCTGTTAGTAAGGGAAATACACCAATGCTATTAACTTTACTATTGGCTTCAGGATTTTTTGTTGCATTTAACTCCGGTTCTCTTACAGCTGCACTTCAAAAAAGATACCCTAGTGAAGTTGTCGGAAGTGTAACGGGAATAGTTAATGGTTGTGGTCAGTTGGGGGCATTTCTAACCCCGTTAGTAGCTGGTTATCTAATAACTGTTCGTACAGGTGGAAGTTTTGATTTCACTAAAGTATTTATATTTTTCTCAGTCCTTGCAGCGATCGCAGCAGTAAGTGCTCTTTTCCTAAAAGAAAAACCAGTCCAAACAAATGAAATCGTTAAAAACGCTGTAAATAATCAGATTGTATGAAATAGATTTTAGTTTAATAAACAGCAAAAGTAGAGGTGAAATATCCCGTTATGCAATTAATTAGCGAAGGTATCGAAAAAATGAAAGGATATGGCATTTATCAAGTAACAATTCCATTACCTTTCTGGAATGATAATGTTCATTGTTATTTAGCACGTAGAGATGGAATGTGGACAATCATCGATACGGCAATGGATCGCAATGAAACGCGCCTGGCCTGGAATGCTGCGTTTACTGAATACGGAGTCGAACCGAATCGTGATGTTGAGCGTATCTTGATAACACATCATCACCCTGATCATTTTGAATACGCAAGACAATTACAACAGCAAACTGGAGCGAATGTTTTTCTAAGTGAGAAAGAACAAGTAGTCGCACAGAATAGTCTAGATGCAGAATCTTTTTCAAGATTTTATTTATCAGCAGGCATGCCACAGGAACTAATAATGCAGCTACAACCTGTAAATACATCAGCAAATAGATTTCCAAACAACATGTGTACCATAGAAACAAATAGACTATATCCAATTGGTGAGCTTCTTTTTGAAGCCATACAAATGCCAGGTCACTCGGATGGACATATCTGTTTTTATAATAGTGAGGAACAGATTCTTTTGTCAGGAGATCACTTTACTAGAGAAACGATTCCTTATATTTCATATCATGGCTACGGAAATAAAAATCCATTTAGCGAGTATCTTGAAACATTAAAACAGATGCAATTAATGAAAATATCATTAGTTCTACCAGGACACGGTCCCATTTTTAATGATGCACAAGTGCGAATTAACGAATTACTTCATCACTATGAAGAACGAATTGGTTTCGTACTCGAGCAAATTACAGGAGAGATGAGTGCATATCAAGTATCAAATACTTTACTTCCAATGAGGTCAAATGTGCTAGAAAAATGGATAGCACTAGGAGAGACAAATGCCTATTTAAGTTATCTAGTTGGAAAAGGTGAAATTCGTGAATATAAAGATGGGGTTCAAAATAAATATGTAAGATCGTAAATTATATATTCAGAACTGATAAGTACACCTAAGTGTATGAATTTCTTAAAATACGTTGGAAACTTTACACTATATTTCTATTAAATTTAGAAGAATATTTAATATCTTTTAGAGAAAGAAGACTGGGCAATTTATTTGCACATCTTCATCAGGGGAGAACTAAATCTAGATTCAAATTAGGCAATCGAATTGAATTAGTATCTGAGACAGATTGTAATAAAAGTAGAGAGAAGCTAAAAATTTTAGCTTCTCTTTTTTGTTTTTTATTTCAAAATGTTTTGTCAGAAAAAAATTAATTTCGATGTGTTTGTTATATTGAGAAAAGTTTAATTAAGTATCTGGAAGTTTTATTCCGGCTTTTCCAAGTCGATTTAGGAAAAATAAGATTTTCTTATTAAAGTTTTTCAATTATTAATTTTACCTGAAAATTCTGATTACGTATAATGAAATCAATAAATAGGGAAGGGGATAGAAAAAAGTCGAAAGTTGGTAGATTGTGCGTTCTTATTAATGAAAAATCGAACAATTTCTATCAATATAAACAAAATATTTATAGGGAGATTGGTGAAATGGGGAAAAAGAGTAAAGTTTTAAAAAGTTTTACTGTTTTAGCATTAACATCGAGTTTTATATTAGGTTCACTTGGACATGTAACCCATAATACAAAAGCAGCTAGTCCGAGGAATGTAGATGATATTCTTGCAAATTTATCTTCTGAACAAAGAGCAGCCCTTAATCAACTTTCAACAAATGAAGAGACTGGTCTTCAAATTTCTTCTGAGACTGATTTAAACTCTTCAGATCAAACAAGTGTCATAGTCGAGTTTAGTAATAAACCGTCAAAGGTTGCACAAATCGAAGCAAGTGTTGAAGGTCAAACTTTAACTGATTCTGAAGCTAATAAGCTAGTCGATCAGGACCATGAAACGTTTTCAAATGATGTAAAGAACATATTAACGGGCGATCATAATAAAAAAATAGATTATAAGATTAATCGTTCATATAAACATGCATTTAATGGTGTCTCAATGAGTTTACCGGCAAATCAAATTAGAAATCTATTGAAATCAAAAGCTGTAAAAACGGTTTGGAGTAACGAGAAATTTTCGATTGATCCTCCTGCAAAAGATAGTGAACAGTTAAGAACTGATGAAGCAAAAGTAGCGAATTATACACCATATGATGGTTTAGATCGTTTACATGCGGAAGGTTTTACTGGTAAAGGAATAAAAGTCGGAATTCTTGATACCGGAATGGATTATAACCACCCAGACTTAAAGGATGCATACAAAGGTGGATATGATTTTGTTAATAACGATAATGATCCAATGGAAACGACGTATACGGATTGGGTGAAGGCTGGAAAACCTGGGTCTCAAAATGGAGCGGATTATTATACTGAACATGGTACACATGTTGCTGGCATTATTGGTGGACGTAGTGTAGCAAACAGTGAGTTTAAAACAGTTGGCGCAGCTCCAGAAGCAGACCTATATGCTTACCGAGTACTTGGCCCAGGTGGTGGTGGAACAAGTGAGGCGATCATTGCCGGAATAGATCGAGCAGTACAAGATGGTATGGATGTTATTAATATGTCGCTAGGTGCTACAGTAAACGATCCACTATTTGCAACTTCGATTGCTGTAAACAATGCAGTATTGAGTGGTGTAACAACTGTTGTAGCTGCAGGTAATAGTGGCGATAAAATGTTTACACTAGGTTCACCAGGAGCTGCTGCATTAGCATTAACTGTTGGAGCATCTTCAATTGCCCTTGATGTTTATCAATATGCAGGTACACAAAATGGAAAGAATTATACAGTAAGGCAGCTAGCGAGAAGTTATAAAGATGATCTTACACAATTAAAAGGGAAAACATTCCCATTAGTGGACGTTGGATTAGGAAATACGTGGGAATTTAGCGGGAAAGATGTAAAAGGAAAAATTGCTTTCATTAAACGGGGTTCGATTGCATTAATTGATAAAATCAAAAATGCAAAAGCAAATGGCGCGGCTGGAGTACTTATGTACAATGATGAAGCAAATAAAGCTGAAGGGCCAATCCAATCATTCTTAGGTGAGTCAGCTGATGCAATTCCTTCATTTTCTTTATCAAATGATGAAGGTTTAGCGATACAATCTGCATTGAAATCGGGCATATCAGATTTCACATTCGGTGATTTTTCAAAGGTGCAAACAGCTTCTGATGAATTAGCTATGTTCAGTTCAAGAGGGCCAAGTCGTGTAAACTACGATATTAAACCAGAAGTAACAGCACCTGGTGTTTCAATTCTTTCAACAGTTCCGTTTTATGTTAATGATCAAACAGTAGATGGAACACATACAGACGATTATAAATATGCGTATTCACGTTTATCAGGTACTTCAATGGCTACACCATATGTAGCAGGGGTATCGGCATTATTACTTCAATCAAATAAAGATCTTAATCCAGAAGATGTTAAGTCGATTTTAATGAATACAGCAGATCCGTTATCTAAAGATTATAGTGTATTCGAGGTTGGAAGTGGACGTGTAGATGCGTATGAAGCTATTCACTCAAATGTTGAGTTAGAAGTTAATGACAAAACGCCTACGATTATTAATGGAAAACAAAAATCTATCAAAGAACTAACAGGGGCAATGAGCTTTGGATCTTATGGATTTAATGGAGAAGACATTTCTGACTCTAAAACTGTTACATTAAAAAATCGTAGTGAAAAAGCAAAAACATTTAATGTAAATGTGAAATTCCAAACAGGTTTAAGAGGGTCAAAGGATGAAGCAGTAAATGGAGTAACATTAGAGGGACCAACTTCAGTCAAATTAAATGGTATTAACCAAAAGTCGATTAAGTTTAACTTAAACATTCCGAAAACAGCTGAAAAAGGAACATACGAAGGGTATATTACTTTCACGAATACAACAGATCCGACTGAAACATACCAAATTCCATTTGGTGGACGAGTTGTAAACGAAGGTATTGATAAATTTAACGCTGATAACCCTATGTTTGGTACAGACATAGCATGGCCTGAAAATGCATATCCATTTTTGGATATTACATTCACTTTAAAATCACATATGAAGACACTAGACCTTGTATTACAAGATCCAACTACGGGTGAGGATCTAGGACTAGTAGGATCATTTAATGCGATGGCAGTAAATGAAAATCAAGAGTATTATACTCGTGCATTTAATACAATTTACTACCCATTTACAGGTGATCCGAAAAATCCAATTAGCTCTCAACCAGCATTTGCAAAAACAGGTCACTATAAATTGAGACTAGTTGGTACAAACGATCAAGGAAAAACATTCTCGGCGGCGTCTGATTTCATTTATGAAGTTGGTGCACCGACAATGACTTCAAGTTTTGATTCGTTAGATCAAAAAGTAATCGAAGTTAAAGATAGTCAATTTGATTCGAATGGACAATTCCTATATGACTTTAACATTAACTTACATGATCCGGAAACAGAAGAAGCAACTCGCTTAGGCTTACCAGTTGATCAATCAAGCAATTCTGTTGTTGCGTTTTATAACGGTGGATATCCTTCTAACCCAGTCCCAACAGATAAAAATGGTAATTATACGGATGAAATTGTTGTGAGAAAACAAGATGCGCCATTACAAGTACAGTTTTACGGGTTTGATGCAGCAAGAAACTTTAATGGTAATGCTTCTAATATGTTAAGAGTTGTTTTTGTTAAGGAAAACTTACCTTATTTCTACTTAAAAGCAAATAAACAAACTGTTACAACAGGTGATAGTGTAAACTTTACCGTTCGTTCGAATCATATGAAAAATTTAAAAACGACTAAAATTACAATGTCAAAAGATACTTATGCTTCAGTTGAGAATGTAGTCGTAAATGATGCAGTTAAAAAGTATGGTGATGCGAACGTTAGTGTAGGGTCTACACCATCAAGTTATACTTTTACATTTAATTATTTAGGTGATAAAGCATTACCAGAAGATTTACCTTTATTTAATTTTGACTTGAAAACTGCATCTAAGTGGTCGACTGATAGCCCTTACTGGTTTGGTATGAATGCTTCAATAATTGATCAGTCGAATGTTGAGACGAAAAATATTTACTCTTACATGGAAAGCTATAAAGTAAAAACAACGTTTTCTAGATTAGAGGGAACAGCAAGAACACAAGGAACTTCAACGGCTACAGGTGGAATCAATTATGCAATTGACCAAAGTAAAATCGGTGCAAAAGTAACGGTTACTTCTTATGACGGAAAAATAGTCATTGAGTCTCCAATTACAGATCGATATGGTGGCTATATAGTTGATGGACTTAAAGCTGATAAAAATCCTTATACTCTACAAGTTGATGTACCAGGTTACTTTACGATGAACCAAAAGTTTGAAATGTACAGTGATGTTCGTGGTGAGATCGTTGGAAAACGACTTAAATACAACTTACCAATCGCTGCAGCTGGAGATACAAATAAAGACAATGTTATCGATATCTTTGACGCTTTAGCTGTGCAAACATATTGGGGTACAAATAAAGCTTCAGCAGATTTTAACTTTGATAAAGTCGTAGATGCAAAAGACATGAACTATATTGTTCAAAACTACGGTTTACAAAATCCAACAGTAGAAAATGCACCAAAAGCGAAAATATCATATAAGGGTGCAACATTAGACACAGTATTAAGTCAGTTAGGATTAAAGTAAAGATTTCATTGTTGGTAATTATTATGAATAAGAGAAGCTGAAGATTTCGGCTTCTCTATAGAAATAAAGAACATAATTTGAGATTAGAAACTTACATTATTTTAATCTAGTGAATTATTTGTCAGAATATTCAATGGAAAATTGCAGTTTTATGAAACTAAGATAGATTGAACTTTCATTTAATTTCAATTATAGAAAACTGGAATAAATTCTGAACTAATTCGATCAAGATAAAACACAATGAACGTAGGAGGACTGGAAATGGGGAAAAAGTTTACAAAGAAGAAAATTGTAAAAAATGCTACAGCGATTACTTTAGGTGTAGGTTTAATTTCTAGTAGTTTTCATGCTTCAACTTTTCATTCGGTAAAGGTAAAGGCTGATACAGTTAACACGAAGGCAGAGTCAGTTTTAGCTAATTTAACAACAGCTCAAAGACAGGCTTTAACAGAACTTTCTAAGAATGAACAATCTGGATTGTTTTTAAATCCAGATGTTAATCTAAACAGTTCGGAAGATGTTTCAGTAATTGTACAGTTCAACCAAAAGCCTCATAAAGTAGCAGTACTCGATGCTGCATTAAAAGGTAATAGCTTGTCAGATACTGAAGCTAAAAGTTTAGAAGATTCAGATCATGTTACTTTCGATAAGGACTTGCAATCACTTTCAAAAGATGATGGAAAGACATATAAAATTAATAGAAAATATAAAAATGCTTTCAATGGAGTCGCATTGAAGATCCCTGCAAATAAAGTAAAAGATCTTCTAAATTCAAAAGCAGTTAAGGCAATTTATAGCAATGAAACTGTTAAGGAAGATATTCCTGCAGAAAAAGCAGAAGATTCAACTAAAACACAAGGCCAAGGTATGGCCGACGAGCGTTCATATCTACAAATTGATAAATTGCATCAAGAAGGATACACAGGTAAAGGAGTTAAAGTTGCTGTACTAGATACAGGAGTTGATTACAATCACCCTGATATTAAAGGTGCTTTTAAAGGCGGATATGATTTCGTTGATAATGATAATGATCCGATGGAAACGACATATGCTGATTGGGTAAAAGCTGGTAAACCTGGTGGAAGTTCTGGTGCAGCAAATTATGAAACTGAACACGGAACACATGTGTCCGGAACGATTGTAGGACAAGGGAAAAATGCTAGTGAATTTGCAACTACTGGAATTGCTCCAGATGCAGACCTTTATGTATATCGTGTACTTGGACCTGGGGGCAGTGGAACGACGGATGGCATCTTAGCTGGAATCGATCGAGCAGTAGCAGATGGAATGGATATCATGAGTCTTTCTTTAGGTGCTAATTATAATGACCCAATGTATCCTACTAGTATCGCAATTAACAATGCAGTTTTAAATGGAGTAACAGCAGTTGTTGCAGCTGGAAATGCAGGTAATAAGATGTATACCGTAGGATCACCTGGTACAGCAGCTCTAGCATTAACAGTTGGTGCTAGCAGTGTACCAATTACGACACTTGGAGGAAAAGGATCAATCGATAATGTAACGGCATCTTTACTTTTGATGGCAAAAGGCGCAGGTGATGATGTTTCCAAATTAAAAGGTGTAACAAATTCGGTTGTAGATGTAAATCTAGGTGAAGCATATTCTGGTAAAGATGTTAAGGGAAAAATTGTTCTAATGAGTCGTGGAACTTACACATTAGATTCTAAAATTGCGGTTGCTAAATCACAAGGTGCTGCAGCCGTTCTTATGTATAATGACAATCCAACTGAAGGACAAATACCGACCTTCTTAGGAGATGGTGTAAATTTCATTCCAACGTTCTCTCTATCTAACGCGGATGGACTTGCTTTAAAGCAAAAGCTACAATCAGGATCTGTTAACTTTACATTCACTGATATAGGTGAAGCGAAAACTCAGGGAGATACATTAGCAGACTTCAGTTCAAGAGGTCCTTCACGTGTAACTTATGAAATTAAACCAGAAATTACGGCACCTGGTGTAAGTGTACTATCAACCGTTCCAGGGTTTATTAATAGCCCAGATAATCCGACTGATTATAAAAATGCATATCAAAGAATGTCTGGTACATCGATGGCAACACCATTCACAACTGGAGTTGCAGCATTATTAAAACAAGCACAACCTGATTTACAACCTGAAGACATAAAGGCAATTTTAATGAATACTGCGGATTCTTTAAGTAAGCCTTATAGTGTATTTGAACAAGGTGCTGGACGAATTGATCCTTATAATGCAATTCATTCAACAATCGAAATTAAAGTCAAAGAAAAGACGCCAACAATTATTAATGGAAAAGAAAAACAAATTAATGAAGATACAGGTGCACTTAGCTTTGGGAATGTAGCGTTTAATGGGTCAGACTTTGCAGATACACGTTCAATTACGTTAATGAACAGAGGAGAAAAAACGAAAACGTTTAATGTAAAAGTTAATTTCCAATCAAATCTACGCGGTTCAAAAGATGCAGCCGCAAACGGTGTAACTGTTCAAACGGACTCATCGATTACTCTAAAAGGAATTAGCCAAAAGAAAACAAACATTACATTAAATATTCCTAAAACAGCGGAAAAAGGGATTTACGAAGGATATGTAGTGTATACAAATAAAGATAATCCGTCAGAAACATATCGAATTCCATTTGGTGTTCATTATGTTGATCAAGGGTTTGATTACTTTAAGCTTTATAAAAAATCAGTGCCTGAATCGATTATTCAAAGTAGTCAAAAATGGAATAGAACTGATGCTGCTAACTTTGCCTTAAGATCACATATGAGATCAATTGATATAGTGCTTTCTGATCCAAAAACGGGTAAAGATCTTGGAATCGTTAATTCGTTTGATGGAGTTGGATTTGATGAAGGGGTTGATATTTCACTTCCATTCGTATATTGGGGCTACTACTTCCCATTTACAAATGATCCGAATAATCCAGTTGATATGAACCCAGACAATGTTGTAGTGCCAAAAGCGGGGCAATACGTATTAAAAATGATTGGTACAGATGATAACGGAAAACAATATACGATCAGTCAAGATTTATTTGTGGATGGTACCAAACCAAAATGGGATGTTCATGTAGAAGGAGAAGTACCAGGAAAACAAATCGTTGAGTATAAAGATGGACAAGCTACACTTGGTGTAACCGCGCATATTTCAGATGACAATGTCGCAGTAAAACAAGCTGCTGGAATCACTGCTGATCAGTCACAAAATCAAATTTTGCATTTTTATAATTCTTATTTACCAACTGGAAATTTAACAGTTGATAAAGATGGCAATGCTTCAGATGAAATCGCAATGACGCCAAATTCGCAAGTATTAAGTGTGAAATTTGAAGGAATGGATGAAGCGACAAATGGCTATATGCAAAGTCAATATTATTTCGTAAATGAACATACACCATATGTATATGGTCAGCCAAATGGTCCGACAAACCATAATCGAGTAATTGCTAAACCGGGAGACACATTTACAATTACATTAACAGCAAATAATGTTAGCAAATTGAAGCAAGCTAACTATAAGTTTGCAGATACAACAGGTACAAAAATTACAAATATATCTTTAAATCCGGAGGCACAAAAGCTTGGTGGAATACTAGATGTTAAACAAACATCATCAGGAGATTTGACATCATCTGACGTTACAGTTAACTTTGATGCAACTACTGGAGTAGCTGGTGATATTCCAATGGTGGATTTAACAATTCAAGTCCCAAAATCGCTAACTCCAGGTAATGCCATATCATTTAGTACAATTGTATCTAGCAATGTTACATCTAAGTTTACAAATGTAGATAATGTAACTACTATTCCTTTTACAAACATAGTTCCAGTCGATCTATTAAATAATCAAACAGAATTCAAAGGGTATATACATGCACAAGGGTTTTTAGATGCAAAAGGTAATTATGATTATTCAAAAGATTACTCAAAGATTTCGCCAAATTTAACAGTAATTGATCGTAATGGGAAAGAAGTAAAAACAAATATTGTCGTAAAAAATGGAACATTTGATATTACAGGAATTGATCCATCAAAAGATGACTATACATTAATCCAAGATATTCCAGGGCATTTTACGACATATTATACAAGACTAAATGCCTATAATGCTCTAGACGATAATATTTATGGCGTAAATTATAGAGTAGGTACAGAGAGCACTCCATATGCTACTGCTGGAGATGTAAATAAAGACGATGTAATCGATGTGATGGACGCATTAGCGATTCAAACATATTGGGGTACAAATAAGCGCAGTGCAGATATTAACTTCGACGGTACGGTCGATGCGAAAGATTTTGCATTTGTTGAAAAGAATTACTTAATGCAAAATCCTTGGGTTGTAGCTCCTCCAAAACCAGTTAAAAAATATAAAGGTAGTACTTTAGAATCAGTTAAGAGTCAATTGGGTATACAATAAAAGTAAGCCTGTTCTCTAACTTTGAGAACAGGCTTTTCTTATGATAAAAAATATTCTTAAATAATAACTAGATAAAATTCGTTCAAATAGTGGTAAAATACTAATAATTGTATATGAAGGAGAAGCGTATGGATATCAACAGTACAAATATTTACAACATGAATATACAAAAATTAGAGTATCTAGTTGAAGTTGCAAAAACTGGTTCCTTCTCGATTGCTTCACAAAATTTATTCGTGAGTCAGTCCGCGATTAGTCAATCAATTGTTAGTATCGAAAAAAAACTAAATATAAAATTATTCGAGCGAGCAAGAGGTGGAAATAATGTTCTTCCTACAATTGAAGGAGAAAAGATCATTAAATTAGCGAGTGAGATCATTCTAAAATATCAAGAACTAATTCATTCAACACAATTAATTAATGATAATGTGACCGGCAATTTAAAAATATCTTCAGGACCAGGGTTTACTACACAACTTTTAAGTCCAATTTCAACGATTAAGGAAGAATATCCTAATATCACAATCGATATCTTTCTAAAACCAGCCCTTGAAATTGTTGAGGATGTACTAGAGGGACGTAGTGATATAGGCATCGTACCACTTACTAATCATATACTAGAAAATACCGAACATCTAACTTATCAAAATTTATTCGTAGCTAAAATGAAGTTATTAGTAAGTAAAAAGTCTCCCTTAGCAAAAAAGTCATTTGCTACGCCACAAGAAATCGTTAAAGAAACACTTATTGTTTATAATGGTGTGTATATTAAATGGTTTAAAGATAATTTTTATAAAAAATTCGGCGATATGAAGGAATTATTTACATCTACAAATGTTGAAACAATTTTTAGAGCTATTAATAATAACTTAGGTGTCACATTTGTACCTTACTTCACTGGTATAAATTATACTCTTAATGAAGATGTTAAGTTAATAGATATAGTAGATTACGAAGATATAGAAATCCAATATGTGTGTTGTATGTCTAGTAAAAAAAGATATTCAAAAATATTGGAGAATTATATAGAGAAATTAAAAGAAGAATTTAATGCAGAATGATTTTATATCCAAAAAGAAGGTTAATTCAGTAACCTTCTTTTTAGTTTGTTTCAAAGAAAATGTTTCTTGTCTGATTTATGATTTATACATCTACCTTAAAGAGATGGAGTGATAAACAGGGGTTCTTGAATTTTATCAACCGCAATGCTTTAGTTGAATCTTATTCAAATATGTACGGGTTCCCACTAATGTTTTTTCTCATATCATCTGTCACTTTAGTTTCATCATTCTTTACATTTGTTTTAATTTGATCTTCCTGATTCGTACTTTCCACTAGATTACTTCCATCATAAAATATTGGTTTCTTTTCCATTTCCATTTTCCTCCCTGAATTCAAAAAGAGTGACTTAGTATAGAAGCCACGCCTATTTTTTTATTAATCTTTCATTTTTAATCTCGATTACTAACGTTAGAAGTATCTTCTTTTAGATAGGAATATTCCTTTTTTAATATTTTTCTTAATTAAGAACAATAATAATTATATTTGTTAATTATTTATAAAACTACTACAGTTTCCCAAAAATTGATGGAATTACCTTTTGGTTTTCTTAACTTTGTATTAAGTATTGCTTAATTTTATGTTAATTACATTAATTTCTTCTAATATTTAAGAGGAATACAATCATCCATTAAATAGAAAGTGTGGAGGGAGGAATAAAAATTAACCGATAAGGCGTGGGAAAATATAACAGACTATCTTGTTGTATATTGGGGTAAATGCTGATTCCCTGATATCGTTGTCCAAGAAGATTAAAAAACGTTCAGCCCTATTTGAAGAATTCCTATGAAAATAACATCATAGAGAATCCTAACAACTAAAATAGTATAAAAGAATCATCTAACAAAATAGTATTTTAGCTTTCTATCCAAAAGTGTCAGAATAGTCTATAATTATGGTCGTAACCTGAATTCAACCGAAAATATAAAAATGCTAAAGCTCAATTAATAAGGAGGTAAGTAATTTGGAGGAATTAATCTCACAGTTGGTTGATAATATGGAAGAAGATTTGATCAATGTTAGGCGTAATATCCACTGTTTTCCGGAGATTGGATGGACGGAATTCCGAACATCATCTCTTATAGCAGATTTCTTATCAGAATTGGGTTTTGAAGTAAAAGTAGGAAAAGAAATCATTGTACCTGAATCTAGAATGGGTGTGCCAGATGAAAAAACAATTCAGGAAGCGAAGGATCGGGCAATTTCATTTGGTGCTAATCCTTATTGGATTGAGAAAATGGAGGATGGGCTAACTGGTGTTGTAGGAGTTTGGGATACTGGGCGAATTGGCCCAACACTTGCCTACCGATTTGATATTGATGCATTAGAAATTTCTGAGGACAAAGGAACAAGTCATGTACCATGGAACCAGAATTTTAGTTCGAAAGTAGAGGGCTGGATGCATGCTTGTGGTCATGATGGTCATATCGCTATTGGGTTGGGATTGGCACAGTTGGTTTCTAATATGAAAGAGAAGCTGGCAGGAAAAATTAAACTTATCTTTCAACCTGCTGAAGAAGGTGCACGTGGTGCGAGGGCAATGGTTGACGCTGGTGTCTTAGAAGATGTTAATTATTTCTTTAGTGGTCATATTGGTGTAACTGCAACTAAACAAAATCAACTCGTTTGTAGCGTAACTGACTTTTTCGCATCGACTAAGATTGATTTAGAACTGGAAGGTGTGCAGGCACATGCAGCATTAGCACCGCATGAAGGTAGAAATGCAATCCTTGCTGCATCTACAATCACTTTGCAATTGTATGCAATCTCACGTCATGGCTTAGGAGATTCCAGAGTAAATGTAGGCGTTATTCAAGGTGGAGAAGGTCGAAATATTATCCCGGGCCATGCTAAGTTAAAGTTTGAAACAAGAGGGACGACAAATGAGGTTGACCAATATATGAAGGATGAGTCACTTCGTATCATTCAAGCAGCTGCTCAAATGTATGGGGTTAAGGAACAAACAGAAGTAGTTGGCCGTTCAATTTCAGCAGTATGTGATTCAGATCTTGCAAACCTTGTATACGGTATTGGATCAAAAGTTAAACAAACGAGTGAGATTGTTATTTCTCAGCCTTTTCTTGCTTCTGAAGATGTAACTTATATGATGAAAAGGGTTCAAGCGAATGGTGGAATGGCTACTTATCTATTGTTTGGAACTGAATTGGCGGCAGGTCATCATAACTGTGCATTCGACTTTAACGAAAAAACAATTCCGTTTGCAGTTGAAGTTTATGGCAACATCCTAATTCATTTAGCAGGATATTAATATAGAAAGAGAGGAGAAAAGAATATGTTTTTTCTTGCATTAATCAGTTCCTTTTTGAATGCAGTGAATGCGCTGTATGCTAAAAAAATAACATTGCAAATGAAAGATAATAATAGTTTTATCGTGACTTCTTTTCTAGTCGTTACTATACTACTTGGCTGTGTAATGCCGTGGTATTATTCATTTTCTGCTACCCCAGTTTCAATGGGTCTGTTATTAATTGTAATTTTATTAGATACAGTGTCAAATGTATCATTTTTCTTAGCGTTAGGACGAATAGAAGTATCTCAACTAGCAGTGTATACTGCGCTGACACCATTATTTACGTTTATTCCAAATAGCATTTTGCATGGATTTGATATACATATTTTAATACCGGTCCTGCTTATTGTTCTTGGTGTGTATTTTCTAAATATTAAAGGGAAAAACTTGTTGTCTCCAATAGTAGAAATTAAAAAGCCTGGAAATTTGTTTGGGGTTGCAGCAGCAGTATCTGCTGGACTCAGTATGGTTCCTACTCAACAGCTGCTTGTTCATGAATTGATCAATGCTCCTACACTTTACTTTTTTAGGGCTACTGGAATTGCACTAATAATCTATTTGTTATATCGTCCGAAAATTTGGTATCCTGGACTGAATAAACATCTTTCAATGCGTGGTGTACTTGCAATTGCTCAATGGATCGCACTGTTTGCTGCTTTAAAGATGGCCGATGGGACTCTAGTTGTAGCTTTAGCCTATACATCGCCAATATTTGCTTTAGTTTTAGCTCGAATTTATTACAAGGAAAAAATTACAGCGGCTAAGTTGATTGCCTGTTGTATTACTATTTTAGGAATTTTATTTATCATAGAATAGTGGAGGAAAAGATGAAAAAAATCCGTTTAGGTCTACTTGGATCGGATGATTCAATTGACGTTATTCAATCTGTTATAAAGGAATACCCTGAATTTGAATGCGTTCCGATCATCTATTGGAGAGAAGAGGAGATTGTTGACCTTCTAAAACCAATTGCAAATAACTTTGATATTTGGCTCTTTTCAGGTAAGGTTCCGTATGCAATAGCAAAAGAATGGGGTGGCATTTCTAAACCGATGTTTTTTACTCCACATACTGGACCGAGTCTCTATAAAACTTTATTACAAATATTCTATCATAACGAGATTGCAATGGAGCAGATCAGCTTTGATAACTTCCAAATGGATGAACTGAAAAGCATTTTGGATGAAGCAGAAATTAAAGCAAATGATCTTTATCTGAAATATTATGAAGGAGAAATTGATGCAAAGATACTTGCCGGATACCATTATGAGTTATGGAAAAGCGGGAAGACGAAAGCAGCAGTTACATGTTTGCGATCTGCACATATTGAACTTGAGAAAATGGGTGTCCCAGTTTATCGAGTACTACCTGCTAAATCAGCTATTGATTCGGTTCTAAATTTAGCGCTTAGAACATATGAGATGTTGCATTTTAAACAAAGTCAAATTGCAGTTCAAATGATTGAAATCGACTCGTTTTTTGGATTGGCGAAGGATACTTTTTCTACCGATGAAATGTATAAAATTGAAATTAAAATGGCTGAGAAGTTACTAGTATACGCCAATAAAATTCAAGGATCACTTAAATCCGCAGGTCCTGGTAGATATGTCATTTTTACAACACGCGGACTATTACAGGATATAACGAATGAGTTTTCTGTTATTCCGAATTTGGAAGATCTGGAAGAGTTAAAGAAAGAAGTAATTACTTGTGGTATTGGAATCGGCAAAACGGCTTACGAAGCAGAAATTCATGCAGGTAGAGCTTTATTTCATGCTAGAGAGCATGGAAAAGGAAGCTGGATGGTTGCTCTCGATAATCAAACGATTGCAGGTCCGTTAGGAAGAGAAGAAAGTATCACATACTCCTATGTTTCAAAAGAACTACAGGAAATTAGCGAAAAAACTTCACTTAGTATTTCTACACTAAGTAAACTAGAGTCAATTCTTCGAAAAATAGGAAAGAGTGAGATTGGAGCACATGAGCTGGCACAGTATATGCAAATCATGCCGAGGAGCGCTCGTAGAATATTAAAAGAATTAGAGGAACAAGGAATTGCTCAGGTGATTGGTGAGGAAACGCCTTATTCACGTGGAAGGCCAAGGAACATTTATAAAATTATTCTGTGAAACGGTAAAGAATGAATTTACCGTTTTTTTTTTATTTCATATTAAATATTCTGAATATTATTACTTAACAAAATAAATAATTAGTGATATAGTTATGGTCATAGCCATAAATAGACCTTAAATAAAGATTAAATGGGAGGAAAAATGATTAATCAGGACCGATTGTGGAATCGCCTTATGGAGTTAGGAGCCATAGGAAAACGAGAGTCTGGAGGGATTACTCGTTTGTCTTTTAGCGAAGAAGAGAGAAAAGCTAAAGACTTGGTTACTACTTATATGATTGAAGCAGGATTAAATGTATATGAAGATACTGTTGGAAATCTTGTTGGACGTAAGGAGGGCAATAACCCAAACGCACCGGTTGTCTTAGTGGGCTCACACGTTGATTCTGTATATAACGGTGGGAACTTTGACGGACCACTTGGTGTTCTATCGGGGATTGAAATCCTACAAACGATGAACGAGCAGGGAATCACAACAGAGCATCCAATTGAAGTGATTGCATTTACCGATGAAGAAGGAGCAAGATTTAGCTTTGGCATGATTGGCAGCCGTGGAATTGCTGGAACGCTCAAACTAGAGGATCTTCAAAATAAGGATAAACAAGGGATTACGATAGCGCAAGCAATGACAGATGCTGGATATGATCCATTATTAATTGAACAGTCAGTTAGAAGTAACGGATCAGTAAAAGCCTATGTGGAATTACATATTGAACAAGGAAAAGTGCTTGAGAACAGTAATTTATCAGTTGGTATTGTTACAGGAATCGCTGGCCCGTTATGGCTTAAATTCATAATTGAAGGAAAAGCAGGACATGCGGGGACAACGCCAATGAATGATCGTAACGATGCCTTAGTTGCTGCATCTCAAATTATTCAACTAATAGAAAAGGAATCATCTAAGACAGGTTCAACGGTTGGAACAGTTGGTCAATTGCAGCTGTTTCCAGGAGGAATCAATATTATTCCTGGGAAGGTAGAATTTACTTTGGACCTCCGCGATGTAAATGAAGAAATTCGTGATCAGGTGGAAAATCGAATTTTAGAAGGGTCGCAAATTTTATGTGAACAACGCGGCGTAGGATTACAAATTGAAGTACTGCAGCGTATTAAACCATCATTATGCTCTAATGAAATTCAGGATATTGCAAAATTAGCGTGTGAAAAAACTGGTGTGGAAACATTATTCCTACCAAGTGGAGCTGGGCATGATTGCATGCAGCTTACAAGTCTATGTCCAATTGGGATGCTTTTTATCCGGTCAAAAGATGGCATTAGCCACAATCCCGCCGAATGGAGTTCAAAGGAAGATTGTACAGACGGTGCTAACGTACTTTATCATACCGTACTTCAGTTATCAAATAATGAATAGAGGAGGAAACAATAATGCAAACAATAGCATTAGACAAATTAGTAGAACAAACAAAAGAGGAAGTAATTGCGTGGAGAAGACATTTCCACCAACATCCAGAGTTATCTTTTCATGAAGAAAAAACAGCTCAATATGTGTATGAAACACTTCAATCTTTCGGAAATTTAGAATTATCACGTCCAACTAAGACAAGTGTTATGGCTCGACTGATTGGGTCGCAGCCTGGAAAGGTGCTAGCTATTCGCGCTGATATGGATGCTTTACCGATCGAGGAGGAAAACACTTTTGAATTTGCCTCTGAAAATCCAGGTGTGATGCATGCTTGTGGGCACGATGGTCATACTGCAATGCTTCTAGGCACGGCAAAGATTTTAACTAGTTTAAAAGAAGAGGTTAAAGGTGAAGTTCGCTTTTTGTTTCAACACGCTGAAGAATTGTTCCCTGGTGGTGCCGAGGAAATGGTACAAGCTGGTGTAATGGATGGAGTAGATATGGTAATAGGCGCACATCTTTGGGCTCCTATGAAACTAGGAAAAGTAGGAGTAGCGTATGGCCCGATGATGGCTGCACCGGATACTTTCTATATCACAGTAGAAGGTAAAGGTGGACATGCAGCACTTCCTCATGACACGATCGATTCAATTGCTGTTGCTGCCCAGGTTGTAACCAATCTTCAACATATCGTTTCAAGAAATACAGATCCACTTGATAATCTAGTTTTATCTGTTACTCAATTTGTAGCTGGTACAACCCATAACGTAATTCCAGGATCAGTTGAAATATGCGGAACTGTTCGTAGTTTCGATGCTGAACTTAGAAAATCGGTTCCTGCACTTATGGAGCGAGTTGTAAAAGGAATAACGGAGGCACATGGTGCACAATACAAATTTAAATATGAGTTAGGATACCGCCCAGTTATCAATAATGACGAACTTACGAAGGCGATCGAAGAAACTGTTCTGGAAGTGTTTGGTGAAGAGACTCTTGAACTAATGAAACCAAACATGGGAGGGGAAGATTTCTCTGCTTACCAACAAAAGGCACCGGGCACTTACTTCTATGTAGGAGCGGGAAATAAAGAAAAAGATATCGTCTATCCGCATCATCATGCTCGTTTTACAATAGATGAGGAAGCATTAGAAATTGGTGTAAACACATTTGTTCATGCTACATTTAAACTTTTAGATTAATAGTTTTTGATTAAGTAGACTCATTTAAATGACTCTACTTAATCTACCTTTTAATATTTCTGAATTTTTGAACTAGTATAAATTTAACATTGGAAGAGGGGAACAATTTTTGAAGATCTATCATTTATTAGCGCTTATTCCATTTATTGCTATTCTCGGTTTTTCATCTTGGGCAAATCAGGTTGATCCATATGTATTAGGAATGCCATTTCTTCTTTTTTGGGTCGTGTTATGGACCGTTATTTCAACACCAATTATGTGGATTATCTACAAATTAGATTCGACAAGTAAGGAGGGCAGATAAGATGAATAGTGCATTAATTATAATATTTCTCTTTCTAGCAGTATCAATCTTTCTAGGGATTCAAGCTAGGAAAGGGAAGGACATGAATCTTGAGCAATGGAGTGTTGGAGGAAGAGGATTTGGTACAATTTTTGTCTTTCTTCTTATGGCTGGTGAAATCTATACAACCTTTACATTCCTAGGTGGAAGTGGTTGGGCGTACGGAAAAGGAGGACCAACTTACTATATCACTGCTTACGGCGCACTTGCTTATATTATGTCTTATTGGTTGCTACCAAAAATTTGGAAATACGCAAAAGAAAATAATTTAATGTCCCAACCGGACTTTTTCGCAAGTAAATACAAAAGTAAAGCCCTTGGAGTTTTAGTTTCACTTGTTGGAGTAGCTGCTGTTATTCCTTACCTGGTTCTACAATTAAAAGGTTTGGGGAGCATTGTTTCAGAAGCTTCTTATGGATTGATTTCACCAACTGTTGCGATTTGGATCGGTGCAATTTCTGTAACAATATACGTGATGATATCTGGTATCCATGGATCTGCTTGGACTGCAGCATTAAAGGATATTATGATTCTAGTTGTTGTACTTTTTCTAGGAATCTATCTTCCTTATCATTATTATGGTGGGTTTCAAGCGATGTTTGAAGCAGTTGATAAAGCAAAACCAGGTTTTCTAACTCTTCCAAAAGAGGGATTAAGTGTATCTTGGTTTAATTCTACAGTTCTTTTAACAGCTATAGGTTTTTATATGTGGCCTCATACATTTGGCTCTATTTACTCAGCTAAAAGTGAAAACGTATTTCGTAGAAATGCTATTATAATGCCTTTATATCAACTTGTATTGCTTTTTGTGTTCTTCGTAGGATTTGCAGCTATTCTTCAAGTTCCTGGATTACAAGGTCCAGCTGCCGATCTTTCTTTATTAAAATTAAGTAAACAATCTTTTAACCCATGGTTTGTCGGAATCATTGGAGGAGCAGGCGTATTGACTGCAATCGTACCTGGTTCAATGATTTTAATGGCATCTGCTACATTAATTTCAAAAAATATTTATAAAGTGTTTGTACCTTCTGCTTCAGAAAAGCAAGTTGCTACTTTAGCTAAATACCTTGTTCCTGCTGTTGCTCTATTCGCAGTTTATTTCACATTTAACGGTGGAACTTCATTAGTAACCCTGCTTTTAATGGGATACAGTCTAGTTACTCAACTATTCCCAACTCTTATCTGTAGTTTAATGAAAAATAACTTTGTAACGAAACAAGGAGCATTTGCTGGTATTCTTACTGGAGTTGCAACAGTTACTTATGTGACTATAAGTAATACAACAATTGGAACATTATTCCCATCACTGCCTCAATACATTAAAGACATGAATATTGGTGTTATTGGTTTAGTTGTAAATCTTGTATTTTTAGTTGTTGTAAGCTTACTTACTAAAAATATTGCGGTTCAAAGTAAGAAAGAAATTGTTGCTTAGTTTAGTATTGAATTGAAACAATGGTGTATCGGGTAAAGTCGGAACCTAGTTTTGACGGAAACATGGAGCAAACCAAATAATATTTATTAAAATTAAAGCTTGTAGACAATGGTAATGTCATTCGTCTACAAGCTTTTTTTGATTTCAGTTGAAAATTAATTTAATCACACCTTTTTTGCAGGCATGTATAGAAATTTCAAGGTGGGACAACAAAAAAATAGTGAACCATATCACTTTAAGCTACTGTGAGTTAAGTAGTAGTAAGGGGAAATGTAAAAAACTACCAAAAAAGTTAACAGAGTTTTCAAATTCCCCAACCGAAATCTTGTTTTCAGAATGATATTCTAAAAATGATATTAGATATTTTTAACAATCCTAGAAGAAAGTTTACCAGTTTTATAGTAATTCTATTAAAATATTTCACATGTTAAAAAAATCTAGTAATAGGTGTTTTTAGAAAGGTAATAAAAAATTATGATTAAAAAATACTTTATCAATAAAGATTTCTCTTTCTTATTTACAGGAAGACTTTTAACAAATATAGGAGATAATCTCTATAATGTTGCGATAATGTGGCTAGTTTACGAATTAACTAACAATAGTTTTTATACCGGTCTTGCAGGAGCACTAGCGTATTTGCCAGAGCTTTTGGCTGTATTTGTAGGTCCAATCGTCGATAGAGGAAATCTGAAGAAAATAATTGTTTTAAGTGAAATTTCACAAATGCTGTTAATTGGTAGCATACCAGTCCTGCACTATATGGATATTTTAAATGTTTACATATTATTGGGTATTATTACTTTAGCAGCAATTTGTATACAGTTTACATATCCTGCGGAAAGTGCTTTGGTTCCTGTTTTGGTAAAAGACAAAGACTTAATGCAAGCAAATGCTCTAATGAACCTAGCTTATCGAGGATCTTCATTAATTTTTAAAAGTCTTTCAGGAGCAATTATTGCTTTAATTGGTACAGTTAATGTTTTTTTAGTAGATGCTTTTACATTTTTAATAGCGGCGGTTTGTTTTTGTTATATCAAGACAAATAAATTGAAAAAAATTAAAGGATTGGAAAGGGCTAATAAAACGAGTTTCAATTTAGAAGGGTATAAAACTGATTTAGTTCTTGGCTTGAAATTTTTAAAAAATCCAGTATTATTTCATTCGAAATTTCCAGGGATTTTAGCAAATTTTATGTTTGCGGCAGCTATAGTAGTTTTGCCTGAGTTTAGTAGAAAAATGGGTGGAGTTTCCTATTACGGATTTTTTCTTGGTGCCTATTCTGTTGGTACTTTAGTGGGTTCCTTTTCTTTCAAAAAGATAGCTAATTACAAAACAGGAACGATCTTATTTATGAGTCAATTGGCAAATGGATTTCTATGGATAACTTCTATAATTTCTATGATTTATGGTTTAAATTACTTATGCCTCCTATTTGTATTTTTATCAGGTATTCCCAGTGGAATATGTAGTAATGCTAGCGTGACAATTACACAAAAAGTAACACCGAATGATATGTTAGGAAGAGTATCTAGTGCAGTAGGTACATTATTAACCATTGGAATGCCTTTAGGTGCACTATTTGGAGGTTATATGGCAGGAATTTATGGGGTACAAATTGTTGTAATGTTGAACGGTATTGGTAGTGTTTTATGTGGCATTTATTGGTTAATTAATAAAACGATTAGAAATTTACCTTCTTTGAACGATTTTAATAATGACGAATCTATTAAACAAACAACTAGTTTATGAATTTCTACCACGGTTTTAAAAACTGTGGTATTTTTGCGGGTGTACTCTAAGAATTTTTAAAATACAAACGTCTTAGAATGTTTTTTAACATTCTAAGACGTTTATCAAATGAAATTACTTCTTAAGCATCATGTATATGTTTTAATAGCGAGCTTAATTTTATATTAGCTTTTTTTATAGATAACTTAAATAGATAAGAAAACACTTTAAATATACTATATCCAATTAACGTTCCTGTAAAATTAAATATGACGTCATTAATATCAACAACTCTATCAGTATAACCATTAAGTAGTCCAATAAGCCCTTGCAATGACTCAATTATGACTCCTATCAATAATCCTGCTATGGCTATTTTTTTAAATGTACCTTTTGTGATAAAAGGAAGTCCAAAACCAAACGGTATTGTCATTAAAACATTAAGTAATGAAATCCTAAAGTCTTGTTTTGTAAGATTTATAAGAGGAACCAAATTCATGTTTCTGAATACATGTTGCCCAATTATATCCCTAAGATGTTGATATGCCATGATTGGAAATTGGGTATAATTTATAAGAGAACATAAATAGATAAACATAATAGAAAAAAAGAATAAATAAACAATATCTTTTTTGAATTTTACCTTTAAAACAAACAATATCATTAATAATATAATTATAGATCCATACAATATCCAGCCAGTATCAAAATCTATCCTTGTTTCCCTCATTTTAGAGAATCTCCTCCAAATCAAACCATTATTACATCTTGACAATACCATACTTTTTTATTTTCTTTCACTACTTATAAGTCAAAATTTAGAAGCTTTTGTGAAGAATATTCTTCAGGAGTAAGCTTTTAAGAATTAGTCAGAACTAACTAAATAGAAACTAGTAAACCAAATCCCCTTCTAAAAACATAGAAGGGGATTATTTATTTTTAAACGCTCCAAAATTAACCTAAGCTCGCTCTCCATTAAAAAACTTTGATTTCTTTTAAGGAAAATTTAAGGTACACAATCCAAAATGACCTTATCAAAAGAAATTAGGAGGAGTAAAAAAAGTATATAAAACAAACTCTGGTATTCGTAGTAAGAGCAATCATTTATTAGAGGGAGTATGTTGTATAAACGAAAGACAGGCCCTGTTTTTAGGTTCGCAAGGATCGGGATTTATGTGAATTAGCTCAAGATTAATTAGTTATAAATTAATCGAATCAATCTCAAAATGGAGAGGAGAAAGGAAATTGAAAAAGTGGGTTATTATTTCAGTTATTGTTGTAGTAGTAGGGGGAGGTAGTGGTTGGTTCATATATAGTAAGAAGAATAATCAAACCCAAAGTGTTATGGCGACAGCACAAACAATAACGGCGCAAAAAGGGAAGTTAGAGGTAGCTGTTACTGGTTCGGGTTCTGTAACAGCAGTGACTGACCAAGATGTTACAGCGGCAGATACGAAGCAGATTGTGGAAAGTGTAAGTGTTACTTCTGGAGAATCAGTAGATAAAGGTGACACACTTGCAACTTTTGAGAATGGTGATGTTGTGACGGCTCCAAAGGATGGAGAAATCACAAAGGTTTACGCGGTAGACGGTAATGGAGTAACACAAGGAAAAGTACTATTTCGTTTGGAAGATGAAGATGGTATAACTTTACCGATTACAAGTGAAGACAGTGGTAGTACCTCTGGAAATTCTAGTACTGGAAATACTGGAGGAAGCAGTTTAGTAGCAGATTCGGTGAGTGTGAAGGAAGGCGATGTTGTAAAAGCTGGAGCAACGCTTGTAACTTTTACTGATGGAAGCATTCTACAGGCACCGGTTTCTGGGACAATTACAAGTCTTGACGTTAAAAGCGGCGATTCAGTGCAAAGTTCAGCGACAGTTGCACATATGACAAATTACAGTTCTTTGGAAACAACAATTAGTGTTGATGAATTAGATATAACAAAGGTAAAAGTTGGACAGTCAGTAAAAATTACAGCAAGTGCTTTTGAGGGGCAAACATTCGATGGAACTGTTTTGAAAGTATCAAATGAAGGAACATCAACAAATGGAGTTTCTACATTTGATGTAACTGTAAAAATTAAAAATCCAAAAAGTTTAAAAATTGGCATGTCAACAGAAGCGAGCATTTCAATTCAAAGTAAAGAAAATGCGTTATACGTTCCAGTAGAAGCTGTGTATAAAAATGGAAATGAAAAATATGTACTAGTTCCAACATCTACTGACGATTCTAATCAATCTACAAAGAAAGTTACTGTGAAAACTGGTATCACGAATGATACGAATGTAGAAATTACAAGCGGACTAACAGAAGGAGAAGCTGTTGAAATACCTAGCGTTCAATCTAGAGGTAATTCTTCTGGTGGATTTATGATGCAAGGCGGCGGATTCCAAGGTGGCTTCTCAGGTGGAGGATTCTCTGGAGGCGGTAACTTCGGAGGAAGAAACTTTGAAAGAAATCAAACTGGTGGCGGACAAGGAGGGAAATAATGACTATGCATGAGCCCATTATTCAAATTAAAAACATGACGAAGATGTATGAACTTGGTGGAGAAACGGTAATGGCTCTTCAGAGTGTATCCCTCGATATCCACAAGGGCGATTTTATATCAATCATTGGCCCATCTGGTTCAGGAAAGTCAACATTTATGAATATGATCGGATGTTTAGATTCACCAGATACTGGAAAATATTTGATTGATAGTGAAGACGTAGGGGAAATGAAGAGCTCGCAACTAGCGACGATACGAAATGAAAAAATTGGATTTATCTTTCAAAATTTTAATCTTATTCCTAAGCTATCAGCGGTTGAAAATGTAGAACTTCCACTCATTTATAGAGGATTGAAAACAGCTGAAAGAAGGGAACTTGCTCTTTCAGCGTTAAAAAAAGTAGGACTTGTTGATCGGGCGAATCATTTACCTACTCAGTTATCAGGGGGGCAACAGCAGCGTGTCGCAATTGCGCGCGCCCTCGCTGGAAACCCTCCAATTTTACTAGCAGATGAACCAACTGGTGCTCTTGATAGTAAAACGAGTCAGGAAATATTGGAGATTATGAATTTATTAAATGAACAAGGACATACGATTATTCTCATTACACATGATTTAGAAGTAGCAAAACAAGCAAGCCGTGTTGTTCGAATTCACGATGGCCAGCTGTTCGAGAATGGAGGCGAATGGTTTGCAGACACTGAAAATGGCGCTTAAAAGCATTAAAGGAAATAAAGTAAGAGCGTTCCTGACAATGCTTGGTATTATTATCGGTGTATCCTCCGTAATTGTTATGGTTGCGATTGGGCAAGGATCAACGAAGGAAGTACAAGATCAAATTGGAAGTTTAGGTACAAATGTCCTTACTGTAAGTGTTACAGGCTCAGATGTTACATTCAAAGAAGATGATGCGAATCAACTTGAGAAAGTCAATGGAGTAGAAGCAATTGCTCCGACTGTCTCAGGAAGAGTAACCGTAAAAAATGGAGAAACGAACGCACAAGTTTCAATGACAGGAACAACTTCTTCTTATTTAAAAGTTAGAGATTTAGAGCTACAATCTGGTCGATTTATCGCAGACTTAGATAATGATAACCATTCAAAAATAGCTGTACTTGGCGCAACAACTGCGCAAACATTATTTGGTTTTGGAAATCCCGTTGGTCAATTTGTTAAGGTCAATGGTACATCTTACAGAGTTGTTGGGGTTCTTGAATCTGTTGGTAGTTCGTTAGGTTCAAGTGGAGACAGTACAATTATTGTTCCCCTTAGCACTGCACAACGCTTAGCATCTACAACTTCAATTGGGTCAGTATATGTTAAAGTAGAAAATGAAGATATGGTTAACTTTACAAAACGTAGAATTGAACAAAAAATGTTTACGATAATTGGTGATGAAGATAGTTATAGTGTGTCTAGTCCTGAAGATTTAATGGAAACAGCTTCATCTGTTAATAAAACAATGACATTAATGTTAGGTGGAAGTGCTGCAATCTCACTTATTGTAGGCGGTATCGGTATTATGAATATTATGCTTGTATCGGTTTCTGAGCGTACAAAAGAAATTGGTATTCGAAAAGCAATTGGAGCAAAACGTGGAAGTATTCTTCTTCAGTTCCTTATTGAATCAATGGTATTAAGTTCTCTTGGCGGAATTATAGGCGTAGGACTTGGGGTAATAAGTGCTCAAATATACACAGTAGCAACAGGAACGACAATTGCATTCTCTGTTCCAGTTATGCTGTTATCATTTGTATTCTCTTTATTAGTTGGAGTAGTATTTGGTGTTTTTCCAGCCAATAAAGCGTCTAAGCTTGATCCGATTCAAGCCCTTCGATATGAATAAAAAAAGAAAGAGGATATCCCAAAATGATGGGGCATCCTCTTTTTATGTTTTTAAATCTGATACTTTTAAGGTTATTTCAAACGATTATTCGAAAACATTCTGTTGGGGGGAATTGATTTATTTAAAAAGACTAGTAGTTTTTGATTTTATCAACATGAGCTAACTGGCTATTTATTTTGCTTGAACTAAAGGTGTTCCGCCTTGAACTGTAACCCAACCAAATTTTTGTCGTGCATCCATTTCCATTTTCTTTAATAACTCTGGAGTGAGTGAATCTGCTAAAATTTTATTTGCTTTAGCATCTGCTTCAGCATTTAGAATTTTTGTTTGGTTTTCGATTTTTGCTTTTTCTTGGTCAGCTAATGCTTTTTTGACATTTAGTTCAGAAGTTGCTAATTGTGCTTGTGACTGCGCCATACCAGCAGGCGAACCTACATGTGTAAAGCCAAACGTACCGACTTCAATACCTTGCTTTGCTAGTTCCGTATCTAATTCAATATTAATTTCTTCGGTAATATCAGCTTGCTTTGAACCTTTAATGTCATTCCAGCTATATTTATGAGTGATTTTGTTTACAACATTTTTCATTGTCGGTTTAACGATATTATTTTTGATGTAACTAATATCTTTTCCACCTACTGATTGATAAAGATTAGCTACATTTTTAGTTGAAATTTTCCACGTTAAATTTGTATTAACCGGTAGTTCTTGTTGATCTCCAGTACCGACAGACCACGCTTGATCAGTATTGCCACCTTCGTGTTTATCATCTGATAAAACTAATGATTGTGTATATGTAGGATACTCCTGCACTGAAACTCCCCAACCAGTCCAATGAAAACCTTGAGGTACTTCAGTAATTTGTCCACTCATATGCTTCTCAATCCCAATGCTACCAACACTAATATGAGACATACCGCCGATCGTATAAATAATGCCTCCTACGATAATGACCCCGCCTACAACAAGACTTCTTAAGCCTTTCACTCTTCATCTCTCCCAATTTCTTTTTTTATTTTTTGAATACGATTATCAAATAATCTACCAATCTTAATAAAAACCTTATAAAAAAGTAGGAAAAGTACAGCACCAATAATAACAACTAAAATTCCGAATTGATAAAAGAAAACCATGTTATTCCCCCAATTGTGGTCGTTAGTTTGTTTTCTATCTTTCATTTCTTATATGCAATTATAGAATGGTTTAAGCCATATTAATAATTAAAATTTGCTAAGAAATATTGGGGGATTTCTGGTTTTTTTAGTTAAATTATTTTTCCGAATTATAGAAGTATTAAGACGCAAAGAATTTGAGAAAATAACCCACTTTCAATAAGAAAACTTACACGAGAAACCATCTGTTTTGGGAGGTTTTTACTTTCAAAATGTAATATACATCAAGTTAATTTCCAAAATATGTACAAAACACCCAATTTTTTTACGATTGAGCTAAAAAAGTAAATCAAAAATTGATCAAAAAAGGCGAAAATAACCCAATATGAAATCAGCAGGAGTTGGACCCAAATTGTAGAATGATTTCTTATTGAAGTGGGAGTAATTTATATTTGTTCAGTTAGTTTTAAGGAGGGGATGGTTAAATTAAAAAAAGATTTATTCGATGAATCATTGCATCACGATAAAATCATAGGAAAACTAAAATTGATATTTTTTTTCAAAATTAAAATTACGTCAACACTCAATATAATAAAGCTAGAGAAAAAGAAGAGCATCAAGTTTTTAGGAGGGGCTAAATGAATATCGAACAGTTAAGACATCTTTTTGAAGTATTAGAAAGTGGTTCCTTTGTAATTGCAGCAAAGAAATTCGACCTTAGTGAAACTGATATTAAAGAATCAATTATTAGTTTAGAAATTGAACTAGGAGTAAGATTAATTGAGTGTGATATGGATTCAAGAGTGATCCCCTCATTTGAAGGACTACAAATTATTCCAATCATAAAGGATATAGTTTTGAATATAAAGGAACTGGAAGAAGAAATTAAAGCATTTAATAATAAATCTTCCGTTAATCGCAATTTGATGTATGACGTAAGTATTTTATAGAATTAAAAAAGAAGGCTTCATTTAAGGAGCCTTCTTTTATTCTGTCTCAAATAAGACTTTTCCCGTCTTAGTAGTATCATAATCTCCTATGGAATCGATCTCAGATTGAAACTGATGGGAAGATAAGATATCTTTTACAATATTTATGAGATGTGCATTTTTAGCATTTTTTAAAATAACTAGGTCATACTGTTCTGTTATTAAAGGAATAAAATCAATTCCAATCATTTTAGCAGCCTTTTCAATTCCGACTCCGACATCTCCTACCCCTGTCGCAACGGCAGCGGCTACACTTAAATGATTATTTTCTTCATGCTCATATCCTTTTATGTATTTATAAGAAATATCGTTGATTCGCAGTTGTTCGTCTAGTAGAATTCGTGCTCCTGAACCTTTTTCCCTATTAATGATTTTTACATCTTCCCGGTTCAAATCACTCCATGAGGTAATATTTAAAGGGTTACCCTTTTTAACGTATAAGCCTGCTTTTCTGGAAAGAAGATTCATTAAAATATAAGGATTGCCCACTAAAATTTTTTTTAGATATGGAAGATTATATTCACCTGTATCTCCATCAAACAGATGTAAACTAACGATGTCGCATTCGTCATTATACATTGAAATTAGGCTGTTTAAGCTTCCTGTAAAGGATCTTAACGATTTATAAGTTGAATTTTTCTCAATATGTTTCCCAAGAATATCTAAAACTAAGTCTTGTCCACTAATAACTATATTATTGGTTTCTTTTGGATTGCTTCTGTGAGGTTCGAAAACAGAGGCAGATAATGTAGTAGGCTGATTTGTTTTATGATTTTTTATATAATTATCCAAGTCATTTGCTGCAATTCTCATCTGTCTTCCCACTCGGAACACAGGTAATTCGCCTTTTTTTACAAGGTCATAAATGGTTAATTTCGATACTTTTAAAAACTGTGACACTTCTTCAATCGTATAAGAAAGTTCCATCGTCATTTACATCCCTCCAGTCTTTATTTTACCCTAAGGCATTTTAAAAAGTATATTCCAAATAATTTTAATGAAAATTTAAAAATTTTATTTCTTAATTAGATATAACTAAATATAATTAGATATAACTGGATTTAATTTAAAACACGAAAGGCAGATGAATGATGAAGAAACTTTATTCTTTAATTTTTTCGATGATGTTATTAGGACTAGTTGTATCTGGTTGTTCAACTAATGACCAAGCTAAAAAAACAACTGACACGAAACAAGAAGTTTCGCAAAAGAAAGTAGAACTGACTATTTCAGCAGCAGCTAGTTTGCAAGATGCACTAAATGATATTAAAGCAAATTTTGAGAAGTCTAATCCTAATGTGAAAATTAATTTTAATTTTGGTGCATCAGGAGCACTACAACAACAAATTTCTCAAGGAGCACCGGTAGATCTTTTCTTCTCGGCAGCAGAGGACAAATTTAATAACCTAGTACAAGAAGGACTAATTGATAAGAGTCAAGGTAAAGATGTGGTTGGGAATGAATTAGTGCTAGTCGTACCAAAAGATTCAACTAAAGCAATTAACTCATTCGAAGATATTACGAAGGCAGATAAAGTTTCAATCGGTACTCCAGAAGCTGTTCCAGCTGGACAATACGGTAAAGAAACATTAGAAAACTTAAATATCTGGAAATCTATTGAAGGAAAAGTAGTATATGGTAAGGATGTTAGACAAGTACTTTCATATGTTGAAACAAATAATGTAGATGCAGGTATTGTTTATAAAACAGATGCATTAACTTCTTCAAAAGTAAAAATTGTAGCGACAGCAGCTGAAAATACACATGATCCAATTATTTATCCATTAGGTGTAATTAAAAATAGTAAACAACCTAAAGAAGCTCAATTATTCTATGAATATCTTCAAAATGCTGAATCGATGAACATTTTAGAGAAGTATGGGTTTAAAGGACTGTAATTAAGTCAGAGCATATTATTGATATCTAGATCGATGATACACTGTGACGACTAGAACAGTAGTGAAATCGGACTGTAATAGTAAAAAATAAAACCTGAGCAGATTACGTTAAGTAGGCTGTTCAGGTTTTTTTCTATATGTTGCTAATACATTTAGTCAAGGAAGCCGGGAGATATTTGTGAAAGGAGCAACAAGCCCGTCGGTGAAACCATCAAACAAGAGTGCAATACTAAATGCGAACTAATCATTTCATTTGGAAGGCAAATGTTCCAAACCATCAGTGTGTAAATTCTTTTATTGATATATTAAATAGTTTACGATCTCTTTTCCCTTTTTGCCCAATTAGCCAATACCAGTTTTGACCAATATAAAAAGAGTTCGCTACTAATTGCTCAATATACTTTGAAATAATATCTTTTATTTTTTCTTTTTCAATTTTATTTTTGAATGATAGAGCAACAACGAAATATGGCTTTTCATTGTCAAACTCAAGTAATTGAAGGAAGTATTTACCACCTTTTCTTTCATTAAATTCTTCCAATACATGATCTATGCTTTTTCGTACGTCAATATTGTATTTAGTTGCATCATCCCAATTTGTTATTTGAGCGTCATTTAATGAAACGGTTAAGATGTAATACATAGCATACTCTTTAGGATTAAATTTTAATTTATCAAATTTATATTGATATAATGGTGGAACAACAAATTTTTCATAGTCAGCAAAAAAATCTTCAGTCATATCATATACCTACTTTTTAAAAATTTTGAAGTTTGAATTGTCATCTAAATGTTTTATATATCGAACTTTTTATTTATAGTTTTTCCTAATCTTTCCAAAAATAGACAAAAGGATAGTGAAGAAAAAATTAGAAAAATAAAAAAGTGAAGGCTTTCTCAATGAAAGCCTTCACTTTTTCAGTGGTCTCCCTCGTCGGTTGGCAGACACCATATTTAGCTTTTTTCCAAAATCAAAAAAGAGAAACCCCGAAATGGACTTTCCCTCATGAACAGCTATACGATATGCTGACTACCAAAAACATTTTAGCAGTTTACAGTATGATAACTCTGCTTAGAATTAAACCCGAGTTTGTTGCTTTTTAATTTACTTACTAAGGCCAATGCAACCACCAAGCAATGGTAAATAGATTATGGCATTATGAATATTTTTAGATATTGAGTTGGTACAAAATTTATTTGTTTATCATTTTTCAAGATTCCCTAAAACTTTTAATTCTAACTAAAAAAATCCCTTTAAGTAGATGCTATGGTAAAACAACCTCTACTTAAAGGGGGATATATAGAAAGGGGATTATAACAATTTAAAATAGATATTAACACTCGTTGCTAATAAGTTTTCCTTGTTCAGTTAGTTTTATAAGCGCAGCATACCCGATTCCTTTTTTAATAACTGTCGCCATTCCTTCATTTACAAGTAAATTTAATAATTTAAGCTCGTCTTTGTTTAATTTTGTATAACGATAATAACCATTGCCAATTTTGTGCATTAATCTTCCTTCGCTTGTCATACCTAAAACAGTTGTCATGCTGATTCCTTCTTTCGAAAGTTGATTAGATTGATTTTTACATAACTATCGTATATTGTTCGTTAAGATTTGTCTGTGGATAATTTGTGAAAACTTTAACAAACTTTTAATTGAAAATTTAATGCTTAATAGTAAACAGAATAGACTTGTAAGAAATTGGAAGGATAAACGTATTTTCATCCCGCCATACTATTTTTGTGTCAAAAAAATGGAGGTGTGGGTATGTCATTTCAAAATCGTGGTATTGGACATCCTGAACATCATGATGATCCAAATAAATTACATATTATCGCTGTAAGAAAAAATGGCGATGGTGATATTACAGATGTAAAATTTCAAAACGGTGAAATTGTTGGAATTGAGCAAGCAATTGCAATGGCAGAACTTGAACAAATTGAAGATGTTAACACAGGATTAACGCGTGGTGAGAATCCACATAAAACACTTCGTTCGTATCCCGACGGAGATCCAACGAATAATTTAAGTAATCTCCCTAATTTTTAATTTTTTATATCTTTTATATGACGATGAATGGTGCACGAGTTTTCGTGTGCCTTTTCATTTTAATTAAGGAAGTATAAATTGGCAGCGGAGAAGAAAAAACGACGCAGTTTCCAATTTTAGGAATTAAGTATAAGTGCAACTACCCCTCTGTCTTCGCCAATCGGTGAGTTTTCTTTATTTGAGTAATTTAAAGGAAAATGGAAATTTTAATTAAAGAAGACAAAAAATACCAATAAGGTTGGGAACCAATTTGAAAAAAGTATATTTATTTCTTTCGCTAGTGTTTTGTTTAGTAATCGGAAATTATTTAGTTGCTTCAAAAAATACTGTTAAAGGTGAAAGTAAATCATCCCTGATCTATCAAAATGATAAACCAAATAAAGTAACAGAAGACCTTCGAGCATTATATAAACAAAAAGCAAAAGAAGGTAGAACTGCAACGTTAGAGCAAAAACGAATTGAAATTGAAAAACAAATAGTGCCGACTCCTTCGAATATTAAAATAAAAGGAGAAACAATTGAAGGGACAAAAGCGGAATGGTTAATACCGGACAAATCTCCCGAAGATAAAATTGTTTTTTATGTACATGGTGGAGGGTGGTCTAGAGGTGGGTTAGTATATTCAAGAAATCTAGGAACAATCTTAGCAAGAGAGACAGGCTATAGAGTATTAACAATTCAGTATAGACTTTCACCAGAAAATCCATATCCTGCAGGTTTAACAGATGTTGAAAAGGTCTATAATTCTCTAGTCAAAAAATTTGGTCCGAAGTCAAAAGTTGTAATTGTCGGGGATAGCGCGGGTGGTAATTTGACATTTGCATTATTAAATCAATTAAAAACGTTAAATGGAAAATATCCGTCTGCTGTAGTTGGAATCTCTCCGGCGACTGACTTAACGAAAGAAAGTCAATTATACACCTCTGATTTTGATAGTATTCACGCAAATTATCACGGAAATGATATTAATATTATTGATACATATGTAGGAAATAATGATCGGAAAAATCCTTTAATTTCACCTTTATATGGTGATTTAAAAGGCCTACCACCAATGCTTATACACGCTGGTGCAAGGGAAGAGCTATTGGACGATATTTTAGCATATGCTGCTGAAGCGAATTTTCAAGGTGTAGAAGTGACATGTAAAGTCTGGAGAGGTATGTTTCATGATTTTCAGTTAATGGACAAGGCTTCACCGATTAGTAAGCAAGCGAACACTGAAATTGCGCAGTTTATAAAACAACAACTTGGAACATAGAAAGTGGTTTATTTCTGTTAATTAATGGCATTTTTCCATCAAAGGAAAGATGTTTTTTTGTGTAAATATTGATAATAAGACGAATTTCAAGAGAATATTAGATTTTCTTAATTTAATATTAATATTTCTAATTTTATTAGAAAATTCTGATTATGTATACTAATAATAGTAAATGGGGAAGGAGCTCGAATAAGGTCGAAATTTAACAAATTATCCGTATCTAGAACACATCTTGTAATGGGACCTGATCGAATTCTATCAAAATATTATATTTTGTTTTCAGGATAACTGGATAAATGGGGAAGAAGTATTTATAGAAAAATTTTAAAAAATGTGGAAAGAATGTTGTCTTAATACAAAGAGAGGGCAATAGATCCATAAAAATGCGATTCACTTAAATTTTGAAATCAAAGTAGTAGACAATTTCCCAACAATATTAACAAACAAGAAAAAAATAGTAAAACAACAAACAAAAAAATAATTGATGAGGGGAACAACGGAGAATGAAGAAAAAGCAAACAAGCAAACTGCTAGTAGGCGCACTTACTGCTAGTTTCGTATTTTCACAAACTCATATGTTCAATGTATTTGCACAAGGCCCAACTAAATTAGATGGTGCTGTAGAAAATCTTAAATCTAATGTAGAAAGCAAATTGAATCTTACTGCGGAACAACGTCAAGCTCTTAAAAACATTGACAAGTTCAATGCACGAGGACTTCATTTAGCGGATGACGTGGATTTAGATAGTTCAAAAACTGTATCAGTGATCGTTGAGTTCAAGAACAAACCAAAGAAAGTAGCTATGCTTGAAGCGGCTGTAAATGGACAAACCCTATCTTCTTCGGAAGCACAGAGCGATGTAGACAACGACCATGCAACATTTAAAACTGATTTAGAAAATGCATTTTCTTCAAAATCAGACGGGACGTACAAAGTAACTCGAGAATTCAAAACCGCATTCAACGGAATAACACTTAAAGTTCCTGCAAACAAACTTCAAACGTTAGTTCAATCAGGAGCTGTTAAAGCAATCTACAGCAACCAAACTGTCCAACTAGATGAGCCTAAGTCGCCTAATTCGGAATCACTTAATACTGAAGGAAGCACACATGGAATGGCAGCTGAACGTTCTTACCTTAAAATAGACCAACTTCACAAAGAAGGTTTTACTGGTAAAGGCGTTAAAGTCGGTATCCTTGATACAGGGATTGACTACAACCATCCTGACTTAAAAGATGCTTACAAAGGTGGTTATGACTTTGTTGATAATGACAACGACCCAATGGAAACAACTTATGCTGATTGGGTAAAAGCTGGTAAACCACTTATCAATGGTGGAGTTGATCCATACTATACTGAACACGGAACTCACGTAGCAGGTACAATTGCTGGTCGAGGAAAAGCAAATAGCGATGTTTCAACTTTAGGTATTGCTCCTGATGCTGATATCTATTCTTATCGTGTACTTGGCCCTGGTGGTGGCGGTACATACGATGCAATTATTGCTGGTATTGATAAAGCTGTTCAAGATGGTATGGATGTAATCAACCTATCTTTAGGTGCAGCTTACAACGATCCATTAACACCTCAAAGTATGGCAATTAACTATGCTGTATTAAGTGGTGTAACAGCTATCGTTGCTGCAGGTAATTCTGGCGATGCAATGTACACTGTAGGAAATCCTGGTAATGCAGCTTTAGCATTAACAGTAGGTGCAAGTGATGTACCAACAACGATTCCGACAATGAAAGGTCATGATGACACTGTAAACTTCGACATGCAGTTAGTAGCAAGAGGATTTTATGACAATATCGCATCATTAGCAAATAAAACATATCAAATTGCACGTATTGCTGCACCTGGTGCATCTTACAACTATACTAATTTAGATGTTACTGGCAAAGTAGTACTAGTTGCTCGTGGTGCAACTACAATCAACGATAAAATCTTACAAGCTAAATTAAAAGGTGCAGCGGCAATCCTGATCTACAACAACGACACGAATGGTTATATGCCATTCTATTTAGCAGAAGGTGCGGACTTTATCCCAACATTTAACTTAACAAATGCTGATGGTCTTGCATTACAATCAAAAATTTTAAGCGGTAAAACAGAATTTACTTTTAGCGACTTAGCTCAAATCACAACAAAAGGTGATGAGTTAGCATCGTTCAGTTCTCGTGGACCATCTCGAGTAACGTATGATATCAAACCAGAAGTTACAGCTCCAGGTGTAAGCGTACTATCAACTGTTCCTGGATTTGTGCATAGCCCAGATAATCCAACTGATTACACATATGCATATGATCATATGTCAGGAACATCAATGGCAACTCCATTTGTAGCAGGTGTTGCAGCATTGTTAAAAGGAGCTAATCCCAACTTACAACCAGAAGATATCAAAGCGCTTTTAATGAATACAGCTGACCCATTAAGCAAGACTTACTCTGTATACGAAGTTGGTGCAGGTCGAGTTGATCCAATGCAAGCATTACACGCATCAACTGAAATCAAAGTAAAAGATACAACACCAATTATGATTAATGGAAAATTAAAAAACTATAAAGAAACAACAAGTTCTTTAAGTTATGGTAATGTAGCTTATACTGGCCAAGATTTAGTTAATACTCGTAAAGTAACAATTGAGAACAACAGTTTAACACCAAAAACGTTTGATGTGAAAGTGTCATATCAAACAGACGCAAGAGGTTCTAAAGATGCAACGAAAAATGGTGTATCTGTTTCCTTTGACAGTTCATTCAAAGTGCCTGCATACGGTAAAGTAACAAAGGATGCAACCTTAACTATTCCGAAAACGGCTGAAAAAGGAATCTATGAAGGATATGTAACGTACACAAATCGTAGCAACCTAGCTGAAACATATCGTGTTCCATTCGGAGTTCACTTTGTTGAAGAAGGAATTAAAGAAGTTACTCTTTCTCGTAACTCGATTTCAAATGACCGTAATCAGTTTTCTATGGTTACGGACCCAGGAATAAATGCAACGATGACATTAAATTCTCATATGAGATATATATACTCAATTCTAACTGACGCAAAAACAGGTGAGGATTTAGGACTAGCGAATTCATTCGATGGAATGTCTTTCGAAGAAGGTAAACCAATTCTTTTCGTTCCGTTCTCTGGATACATCTTTCCGTTCGCTGATAGTACTCACCAAACTATTAATAATGTGGCTACTTTACCAAGAGAAGGTCATTACAAACTAAAACTCGTTGGTGTAAATGATGAGGGGAAAGAATTTGTTAATTCACAAGATCTATTCATTGACAACACAGGTCTTGATAAATTCGAAGTGAAAGTACCAGGCGAAAAAGAAGGTAGCCCATTCGTCGAATTCAAGAAAGGTGACAAGACAATTCCGGTTACTGCTTCTATCCATGACCAAATGGTCGATCAAATGAGAGCGGCTGGTATCAATGTTAATCAAGGTACAAATGGACTTCCTTATTCTTGGAACAGCAACAAAATCACTGGAAAGCTAAATCTAGATGAAAACGGAAATGGTGCAGACGAAATCGCATTAACTGCACCAATCACTCAAATGATCTTTGTTGGTGGCGACCAAGCAACATTCGCTAACGCTCAGAAAACATACTACTTTGTTCAAGATGATTACTCATATGTATACGGTCAACCACAAGGTCCGACTCGTTACAATCAAATGATTACGCATTATGGAGATACAAGAACAGTTACGCTAACTGCAAACAATGTAAGCAAAGTAAAACAAGCTAAATATAATTTAACTGCAGACTCAATTGATACAAAGGTTTTAGACGTTAAATTAACTCCTGAAGCGCAAGCATTAGGCGGTGTATTAACGACTTCAACAACAGCTGGAACTCAAACAGCTATCAACACTAGTGTTACTGTTACATTCGACGGAACAAAAGAAGTAACAGGAGATATTCCAATGGTCGATGTAACATTTAAAATTCAAAACCCGCAAGTCGTTAAACATAATTCAAGTTTAAAATTTGACGGCTCGCCACAATTTACAAATATTGATGGTGCCGTATCAAGACCTATAGGTGTTATGGCAACAATTGTTATTTTACCGAAGTTCTCTTCTCAAAGTGGATATGTATATGCTCAAGGTTTATACAAGAATGGTAAATTCGATGACTCTAATACTAGAGACTACACTTTAACTGGAATGAAGGCGTACATTCTAGACAAAGATGGAAAAACGTATCCTGGCACAATCTCTAAAATCGGTCAATATTTTGTAAGTGGACTACCACTTACTCATGATGATATGACAGTTGTGTTTGATGTTCCTGGACACTTTACTACGTACACTGATTTCCATGGTTTATATGAGAATATAGAAGGTGAAGAATACGGAGTAGCTGGTTACCTTGGCTCGGATGTTAATAAAGCAATTGGCGGTGACGTTAATAAAGACAACGTAATCGACATTCTGGATGCACTTGAAATACAAACATATTGGGGAACAAACAAGCGTAGTACAGACATCAACTGTGACGGTACAACAGATGTAAATGACTTTGCATATGTTTACTATAACTTTGGAATGGGTAACCCAACAAACCCAAATGCAAATCCAAAAGCTAAGAAAACTTATAAAGGTCAAACGTTGGACAGCATCATCGTAGAATTAGGGTTAAATTAATTTAATTGGTAGCCTAAACAGCTTTAGAGTTGTTTAGGTTACTAGAATTACTTAATGCAAAACTCTTGGGTGCAGCATCTCCAAAACCAGTTAAAAAGTATTAAGGAAGCACTATAGAGTCTATTAGAACTGATTTAGAATTACAATAATGTGAAATGGCCTGTTCTCTAATTGAGGACAGGTTACTTTTTTTATTACGTTCAGATTCTAAACTATTTTAAGTGAATGCCTATAAATGAATTAATAAATAGCATTTTCCATCAAAAGGGAAGATGCTTTTTTGTAAATAGAATAGTTCGATTTTTCTGAAGGTATAAGATTTTCTTATTTTAATATCAATATTTCTAATTTTATTCGAAAATTCTGATTATGTATACTTAGAATAGCAAATGGGGAAGGAGCTCGAATAGGGTCGAATTCTGATAGATTATGAGTTTCTTTAATTGTAGAAGGGACGATCTTGAAATGGACCCAATTGAATTCTATCAAAATAATATATAGTTTGCAGGAGGACTGGAGAAATGGGGAAGAAGTACTTACAGAAAAAAATAGTAAAAAATGCGACTGCACTAACTTTAGGGGTAGGTTTAATCTCTAGCAGTTTTCACCCTTTAAATTTTAATTTATCATCAAAAGTAAAAGCGGCAACTGTTAATACAAATGCAGAAACGATTTTAACTAATTTAACTGCAGCTCAAAGACAAGCATTAAATCAGGTATCTAAAAATGATCAATCAGGTCTATTTGTAAGTCCAGATGTCAACTTAGATAGTAATGAAAATGTGTCAGTAATTGTTCAATTCAATCAAAAGCCTCATAAAGTAGCGGTACTTGAAGCTGCATTAAAGGGAAATAGCTTATCTGATAGTGAGGCTAAAAGCTTAGTAGATACTGACCATGCTATATTTGATAAAGATTTAAAGAATTTATCAAGTGAAGATAATAAAAAATATAAAGTTAGTCATGAATATAAAAATACATTTAATGGTGTTTCAATTACGATACCTTCAAATAAAATTAAGTCACTTTTAAAGTCAAAAGCAGTTAAAGCGATCTATAGTAATTCAGTTGTAAAGGCTGAACAACCTGTAGCAGAGGCAGCTCCTTCGAAGGAAGCAAGTGGCAAAGGTATGGCTGAGGAAAATGAATTTTTAAACATAAATAAATTACATGAAGAAGGCTATACAGGTAAGGGCATAAAGGTTGCTGTACTTGATACAGGGGTTGACTATAATCATCCTGATATTTCACCTGCTTATAAAGGCTATCGAGCACAAGCAGGAGTTGATCCTAAAACGATTAATCCAAATTCTGTAAAAGGTTGGGACTTTGTTGATAACGACGCTGATCCAATGGAAACTACATATGCGGATTGGGTAAAAGCTGGAAAACCAAATCCAACTAACAATGGTTCTGATTATTATACAGAACATGGAACACATGTATCCGGAACAATAATTGGACAAGGTAAAAATGATAGTGAATATGCAACAAATGGTATTGCGCCAGATGCAGATCTATATGTATACCGCGTTTTAGGTCCTGGTGGAAGTGGAACGACAGATGATATCGTTGCAGGAATCGAAAAGGCAGTAACGGATGGCGCAGACGTTATGAACCTATCACTTGGTGCAAATTATAATGATCCGTTAACTCCAGAAGCAATTGCGATCAATAATGCTGTCTTAAGTGGTGTAACTGCCGTTGTTGCAGCTGGAAATTCAGGGAGCGGTATGTATACTGTGGGCAATCCAGGAAATGCACCTTTAGCTCTAACAGTCGGGGCAAGTGATGTTCCAAGTGAAATTGCTACGATGAAAGCAACAGTAGGTAATCAATCTTCAGATTTACGATTAATAGCGTCTGGTTTTGATAGTGATTTAAATACGTTTTTATCACCTAGCCAATCACTTCAAATCATTAACGTTGGTTTAGGAACTTCATCAAATTATTCCGGTGCAAGTTCACGCATTGATGGAAAAATTGCTTTGATTCAGCGAGGTTCTAATACGATTAACGATAAAATCTTACAAGCTAAAAATCGTGGTGCTGCTGGCGTTATTATTTACAACAACAATGCAGCAGAAGGCCATCTACCTTTTAACTTAGGTGAGAGTACAGATTTTATTCCTTCATTCTCAATGACGAATGCAGATGGTGTAGCTTTAGCGCAAAATATTCCAGTTAACTCAACAAGTACAATTACATTTAGTGACTTAGGAAAGGTAACATTACCTGGCGATAACTTAGCAGATTTTAGTTCTCGCGGACCATCACGAGTAACATATGACATTAAACCAGAAGTTACAGCACCTGGTGTAAATGTATTATCAACTATACCAGGATTCGTTCACAACCATGATAATCCATCAGATTATAAATATGCTTATGAAAGAATGTCAGGTACATCAATGGCAACACCAAATGTTGCGGGAATCTCTGCATTACTTTTACAAGCAAAGCCTGATTTACAACCAGAAGATGTAAAAGCAATCTTAATGAATACAGCTGATCCTTTAAGTAAACCTTATAGCGTATTCGAAGTCGGTGCAGGACGAGTTGATCCGTACAATGCGATTCACTCAAATTTTGAAATTAAAGTAGAAGAAAAATTCCCTACAATTATTAACAATAAAGAAAAATTAGTCAAAGAAAATTCAGGAGCGATTAGTTTCGGAAATGAAGCTTTTGAAGGAAAAGATATAGTAGATACTCGCTCGGTTACGTTGTTTAATAAAGGAGAAAAAGCCAAAACATTTAATGTGAGCGTAAAATTTAATACGAATTTACGTGGTTCAAAAGATGCTGATGCAAATGGTGTCACACTTCAAACAGATTCAACGATTACTTTAAAAGGAATTTCTCATAAGAAAACAAATGTAACGTTATCAATACCCAAAGAAGCTGAAAAAGGGATTTATGAAGGTTATATCATTTATACGAACAAAGATAATCCATCGGAAAGTTATAAAGTACCGTTTGGTGTTCACTATGTAGAGCCTGGATTTGATAGCTTTACACTATATAAACGCTCAGTTCCAGCATCTGTTAGACAAAGCAGTCAAAAATGGAATCGCGGAGATGCAGCTTATATGAGCTTAAAATCACATATGAAAACAATTACCGCGGTCATTTCTGATCCAAAAACAGGTAAAGATCTAGGGGTAATTGGTACATTTGATGGAACAACAATGGACGAAGGTGTACAATATGCGATGAATTACTTCTACAGTGGATATTACTTCCCATTTACGAATGATCCAAATAACCCAATTGGATTAAGAGTAGATCAATTGGTATTCCCAAAAGCTGGCCAATACCAATTTAAACTAATAGGGCAAGATGATAATGGAAAAACTTATACAGCTACACAAGACTTCTTTGTTGATGATACAAACCCTAATTTCGATGTACATGTCGATGGCGAAGTACCTGGAAAGGAAGTTGTTGAATTTAAAGACGGACAAACTACTGTCGGCGTAACTGGACATATTTCAGATGATAATGTTCAAGTAAAACAAGCAGCTGGAATGAATACTGATCAAACACAAAATCAAATTTACTATACTTACAACGCTTGGTTACCAAATGGAATAATGACACTAGATAAAGACGGAAATGCATCAGATGAAATTGCGATGCTGTCTAACGGTATTTTGGGTGTTAAGTTCGAAGGGATGGATGAAGCAACAAATGGTGGTGGTCAAAAGCAATATTACTTTGTAAATGAGCATACACCTTATGTTTCAGTTGAGCCGAATCATGCAACGATTCATAATGGTACGATCGTAAAACCAGGTGATACATTTACTATGACTTTAAATGCTAACAACGTAAGCAATCTAATGAAAGCAAACTATAAGTTTTCTGATGCACCGGCTACAAAAATTACAAATATTGCATTAAATCCTGAAGCTAAAAAGTTAGGTGCTTCATTAGATGTTAATCAAACTACTTCAGGAAGTACAATTTCATCCGATGTGAATGTGAACTTTAATGGAACTTCAGGAGTAAATGGTGATATACCGATGCTAGACTTAACGATTCAAATTCCAGAAACAGTAGTACCAAGCCAAAATAGCACTTGGGACTGGACTGGCGTAAAATCAACATTTACAGATGTAAGTAATGTAACATCTAACCCATTTTCAGTTGTATCCTCTATCGGTGTCTTAAATAATCAATCAGAATTCAAAGGCACTATTGGAGGAGAAGGACTATTAAAAGCGAATGGTCAATTTGATTATACAAAAGATTTCTCTTTATCTTCTCCAACAATTACGATTGTTGATCATAATGGAAAAGCAGTAAAAACAAACGTCGTAAATAAAAATGGACAGTTTGATATTTTAGGAATTAAACCATCTAAAGAAGATTATACACTTATACAGGATATTCCTGGACACTTTACTACTTATAAGAACTTTAATATTTATGAGAATAGTATTGGTTCGATTGAAGGGGGACCATACGGAGTTTTCTTTAACTTAGGTTCAGATTTGGTAGCGACAGCAACTGCTGGAGATGTTAACAAAGATGATGTAATTGATGTAATGGACGCATTGGCAATCCAAACATATTGGGGAACAAATAAGCGTAGTGCAGATATTAACTTCGATGGTATTGTCGATGCAAAAGACCTAGCATTTGTTGAAAAGAATTACTTAATGCAAAATCCTTGGGTAGCAGCACCACCAAAAGCAGTTAAAAAGTATAAAGGTGCTACTTTAGAATCAATTAAGAGTGAATTAGGATTACAATAATATTTTGAGATTTTATTTTCACAATTGTTGGCCTGTTCTCGAAGCTTGAGAACAGGTCTTTTTAATTATATTTGTAAAATATCAAATATAGAAAAAACGTTTGTAGTATACTAATAACGTTAGTAGAAGGAGAAGAATATGAATATCGAAAAATTAGAATACCTTGTTGAAGTTGCAAAAACAGGTTCCTTCTCGATTGCTTCACAAAATCTTTATGTGAGTCAGTCCGCTATTAGTCAATCGATTGTCAGTATCGAAAAGAAATTAGGGGTAAAATTGTTCGAGAGATCTCGCGGTAATAGCGCTATTCTTACGAGCGAAGGAGAAGAAATAGTTGCGACTGTAAAAGAACTATTTATAAAATATCAAGAACTAATCGAAAAAGCACAAATCATTAATAATAACGTGAATGGTAAGCTGAAAATATCTACCACACCAGGCTTTTTTGCAGTGCTTTTAAAACCAATTTCTTCTATTAGAGATGACTATCCTAAAATCAATATCGAGATTTTCCAAAAGCCAGGACAAGATATTATTGAAGATATTTTGGAAGAGCGAAGTGATATCGGTGTTTTACCATTTATTAAGCATTTACTAGAAAATAATGATCGCCTAGTTTATCACAACCTATTTGAAGCAAAAATGAAATTAATGGTAAATAGAAATTCCCCACTAGCAGAAGAGGCTTTTGTTACACCACAACAAATTTTAAACGAAACACTGATTACTTACGATGGGGAATTCATTCATTTGTTTAAAAAACTTTTCTATAGACAGTTTGGTGCAATGAAGGAGTTATTTACAACTACTAATACTGATACTTTGAAAAAAGCGATCGAAGAAAACTTAGGAGTGTCATTTGTTCCTGCATTTAATGGAGTTAATTATAATTTGAGCGATGATGTGATATTACTGGATATTATTGATTACGATGCTGTAAATCTTCAATATGTATGGATCATGTCGAGTAAAAAACATTGTTCAAGGATGATTAAAGATTATATATCGAAATTAAAGGAAGAATTAAATTCATGATATGGAAAAAAGAACCATCCAATAAGNNCTTATTGGATGGTTCTTTTTAATAGCAAATAAGACTTTCCTTTTTTATTTCATTTTTGAATTTAAGAAATTTGAAATTTGATCAATATCTCTTTTTGTAAGGATAGGATCGATGGTAATGACAGGATGGACAATTTCCCCCTCAAGCAGAAAATCAGAAATAATAAATTCAATGTTTAGTTCATTAATTTTCTCTGATTCAAATTCACCAAGGTTTGGTGGAATAAAATCAATTTGATGACTAAAAGCTTTATTTAATTTCGTTTCTATATAACGATGCGCGCCTGGACCATTACTTGTTAATAACAAAACTTTCTTCTTTGAGAATGCAGAGTTTATTAAGGAAGACTGTACATTTAAGGTTAGTTTAGCAATTTTATCTTTTGTCATATCAGGGTATGAATATGTTTTAGTCCAGATTTGTAAAGCATCTTTTACTTGATTGAATAACTCTGGATAATGTTTTATTACATAACGATCTAGCGAATAGGATGGTTCCTTTTTATCAATTAAATGGATTATTGTATATCTTTTATATTGAGCTTGAAGCGTATAAAGAAATTCTTCGTCTTCATTTAAAGGAATTCCGATTTTTTCTTCTAGTAATTCAACTAAGTAATAAAGTTTTTTATAATTTGTGTCTTTAGAACTTCTGTATAAGGAAAGAAATTCGTTTTTGTCTATTTCTTCAAAAGCATAATAAGGTAGTGTGGAAATTAATAAAGTAAAGGCAACTCGTTCATTCACCGAAATATGTTTTCGATATAAATGCTCTAGCTTCTCACAAATTTCATTAGAGATTTGGTAAAAATCAGAGGCTAAAATTATTGTAATATTTTGATCAGTTAAATCTAATTTAGCTTCTTTATCAATCCTATAAAGCATTGTTCCAAGTAAATAAACGAAACTTCTAGTTGTTGAAGGATATAAAAATAATTTGTACTTTTTTGTAGTCGTAGTAACAATTTCTTCTATCTCTTTATACGAAAAGTCTTCAAGTGGCCAATTTTGATTCGAATGAGCAAATAAGGCATTTAGGATATCTCTACATAAAAGTCGTATTTCTAATTCTCTTCCAACGATTTCAAGCGGTCCGCGTTTTAATTTCAAATGATAAGATTCCAATAATTCCTCAACTCGATCAAGTATTGAATAGACAGCTGGTTGCTGTGTAAATAGTGCATTTGCAAGCTCAGCGATACTTTTAATTTGTTTAAATTGAATGAGCATAATAGCTTGAAATTTCAATGAATTTTTTACAAAAAGTGAACGGATTTGATTAATTGATGAAGAAATTGGTTTATTTATATAAATTCCTTTCCCTTTGATTGTTTCAATTTGCCATCCTTTTGGTAAGTTCGAGTTAATTGTCTGTAAATCATTTCGGATTGTCTTTTCGGTACATAATAACTCACTTGCCAGTTCCTCTGTTTTAAACCACTTATCTTGCTTACTTAAAATATCAATTATTTGTAATTTACGCTTAGTTGATTTATCCATTTCAAATCCTCATAAACTTTGAGCTTTTATTTTTATTATTGCTTTTAATGCTCTGTCTTAATTCAATGAAGAACAGCTTTTCATAAGATAACTGTGAATTTTTTATGAAAGTAAGTTATTATTTTTACCGAAATCAAAGGTAAAAAACATCATGGGAATCACTTTGCTACAACGATATAATGACATCGTTGAACAACAAAAATAAATTTTAAGGGGTAAAGTGATAATGAAATTTACTAAAATCGCACTTGTTATTGTAATTGGAATGACATCATTAGTTGGAGCAGCTCACTCAACTTTTGCGGAAGGACCATCTGTAGGTAATTCAAAAGCAGCTATAACATTTGTTGCTGGCTCAGGTCCAGTTACACCGGTAGATCCTACAAATCCAACTGAACCTTTAGTACCATCGGGTCCTACTGATCCAACTGATCCTCCTACAGGAAATGCAGGTTCATTAACATTAGATTATGTTTCATCAGTTGAATTCGGTTCAAATGAAATTTCAAATAGAACAGAAGAATATTCGTCTAAATCTAAAAAGCCATTTATTCAAGTAACAGATCGTCGCGGTACAGGAGATGGATGGTCGGTAATTGCTAAGGCAAGTAAATTTACTAATGGAATCACAGATTCATTACCAGGAGCAGTTATAACGTTTAAAAACGGTTCTACAGTTTCTATAAGCAATGGTACTTCGCCTGAAGTAAATAATACAATCACCTTAAATACAGATGGAATCACAACAGCGTCAGTTGTTTCAGCAAAATCTGGTACAGGCTTAGGGACATGGGTAACTAGGTGGCTTGGTCCAAGCCCAGAAGAAAATGATGGAAGCTTAAACGATAATGTCACTTTAACAATTCCGGCCGGCTCAGCAACAGTCGGTAGTCATGAGGCAACAATTACTTGGACATTAACGGATGCTCCAGGTTTATAATAGATAAGTTTTCAAACAACAAAATGTAGAGACTTTTTATTAAGTGAACGGATTATGTATAAGTAAATTTTACTAAAAAAGTATAGGTGAACTGTAAATAATAGAAAGTCTCTAATTTTAAGGAGGAATATTAAAAATGGATATTAAACGTCAAAAATTACTGTTAATTTTTTCAGCAATTTTACTGACTCTTGCGTTTATCCCTTTATCTGTAAAGGCTGAAAATGATATCGATTTTTCAGTAAGAGCTAGTATTCCAACTAATCAAATTGATCATTTGAAATCCTACTTTGATTTGAAAATGACTCCAGAACAACATCAGGATCTTAAAATCGAAGTGTTTAATAATAGTAAAAAGGAAGAAACAATCGAAGCGAATATTACTTTTGCTACAACAAATGATAATGGTCTTATTGATTATTCAGAAACAGATCGCAATAAAGCAGATAAAACCTTAATTTATCCATTGACTGAACTTGTAAAAGAGACTCATAAAGAAGTTGTGATTCCATCTGGCAAATCAAAGGTAGTTTCATTTTCAATTACAATGCCTAAAGATGAATATAATGGAGTTATTGTAGGAGCAGTACACTTTAAGAAAAAAGCAGAAGAAGCAAAAACAGACTCTGCAGATAAAAGCATTCAAATAAAGAATGAATATGCATATGTAGTTGGAATTAAATTGACTGAAAATACAAAGGAAGTTAATCCGGATTTACACTTGCTAGAAATTAAACCTAAATTAGTGAATTATCATACATCAATTGCTGCGACTATTCAAAATAGTGAAGCCTCAATTGTGAAGGATATGAGTATTGATGCAAAAATTTATAAAGAAGGTACAAGCAAAATCTTATATAGCTCAAAAAAAGCTGAGATGAGTATGGCACCTAATTCAAATTTTGATTATGCAATTGATTTAAATAATAACCCCATTGAACCTGGAACTTATCGATTAAAGATGAAAGCGATTATTGGAACTCAAGTTTGGGAATGGGATGAATTATTTACAATTGGCAAAGAAGCAAAGGAAATGAACAATAAGGCTGTTGAAATCAAGCAAAACAATTATTGGATTTATATCGGAGGTGGAGTACTACTTTTAATTGGATTGATTACTTTAATTATTTTCAAAAAAAGAAAAAAGGAAAAAGTACAATCGGAAAATCCAGAATGAGTTTGAAAGGGTGAAAGTAATGATCCGTTGCCTAAAGAAATTAATTTTAGTCTCCTTCATAACAGTTGTATTTTCTAATCAACTTAGCCTAGTTACACTTGCTGAAGACAACGGAATTGACGCGTCTGACATTACTTCAAATGAGTTAACAGAAAATGATGCCCAAACTCCTACAGATGAATCTTCTGAGAAGGATACTTCAAGTGAATCTGAAACACGAGCTTCAGCTGTCGATGTTTCAACTTTTGCTCAATTTAGAGATGCAATTCGGAATGTAAATATAACAGAAATAAATATTATGGATGATATTACAGATGCTCCAGCAGGATATGAAATCCTAGTACAAGGACATGATATTAAAATTTATGGTAATAATCATAAAATTGATTTAAATACAAGCTGGATTCGTCTTCAAAACATCACAAATGCAACACAGTATAATTTTTCAGTTGAAGATGCAACTTTAGTTAATAGAACAGTATTTGCTTTTGTTCAAACATATTTTAACGATTATAGAAGTGAATTTTGGTCACTTTCTTTTAAAAACATTACGACGAATCCGGAAATGGAACGATTAGCTGCTGCTTCTAGAAGTAACTTTACATTCGATGGAACGAATAAAGTTTATACAAGAGCAGAAAATGTTTACACAGGCGGAATGACATTTTTGCCTAATTCAACATATGAAGGTTTTATTAGTTTTTACGACTATTCAATTATTTGGTTTCAAGATGGAGTTAGTTCAACAGGAATAACTAGCCATCAATTTAATGTAAAAGAAGGTGCTACTGTTAAATTAAGAAGTACAACTAATGGTGCCACTTATCCAGGGATTTTTCAGTATTATGATTCGATTAATATAGCACCTGGAGGAGTATTAGATGTAGAAAAACAAGGCGTTTCAGTTGCATTCCATCAAGATAAATCGTCATTAAACATTGAAAAAGGAGCAACGTTTAAAGCCTCAAGTTTAAGTACAGGAAGTAATGTCATCGGAATTGATGCAAGACGATATTTAGCTAAAGATATTTTGATTAATGTAAAAGAAGGCGGAAACTTTTTTGTAGTTGGTAATAGTACTTCACCGATTATAAATTTAACAACTACTGGATCAAAATTATTATTATCAAAACCAGCTTTGTACGATATTCGAAATAATAATAATCTACCTAGTAATAACGGCTATGCGGTACAACTTGGAACAGGTGCTACGTTTGAAATCGCCAATTCAGAAGTAAATGCATGGACAAAAGGAACGAATTTAGATAGTACTCCATCATATAGCTGGGATTATGCAAGTTTAACTACTGATTCAAGTGGCATACCGATATCTGCAAGTGATCCTACTATTGAAACAAATTATAAAGGTAAAACTTTTTCCAGAATCTCTGGAACAAATATGAATCCAGTTATTACATTAAATGAACTGACGAACGCTGATAAGAAGCTATCAGGTAAAGTTACTTTGGCTGGTATTACAGCAGGGGATGGACAAGTTAGCTTGAAAGTTTCGAATAATGAAGATGATAAAATATGGAATGTTACAACGAATTCAAATGGTGAGTTTGTTATTAATTTAGATAAATTTTATAAAGAAGATACGGTATTTACAGCCGTAGTTCTTAAAGAAAATGTTCCAATCGATGAAACTCAAATTTCAGTTATAGTAAAAGACGTTACTCCTCCTACTCCTGTAACGATCAATAATCCAGTTACTGTTACTAGTCAAAAAATAAGTGGATTAAGTGATGAACCTGGAGCAAAAGTAACAGCTACACTGAATGGTCGTGAATTAGAATTATTGGAAGAAATAAAAGTCGATCCAGATGGTAAATGGGAAATTCCTTTAAATAGTCCACTTGAAGAAGGCGATATGATACAAGTCTTTTTAACAGACAGGAATAATAATAAGAACCCGGAAACCGATACAGTTTATCATGATGCAACATTTAAAGCAGCAACAAAAACAACAGTTACAAAGCCAGAAATTCCAATTTTAAAATTTGATAAAATCCCAAATACGATTAATTTTAAGACGACTTCAATTACTAGTTCGGAAACTTATGTTTTAAGAACTGATACTAGCTTAGGAATGTCGGTATTTGATTCAAGAGGATCTGGTAGCGAATGGACGATTAGAGCATCGATTGACGAACCGTTAACATCTACGTCTAATCCTAATCATAAAATGATAAATGCTTTAGTTTTTGTCGATCGTTTAGGCATTTCAACTCCTTTAAATAATAATGAGTTATTAGTTTTCCAACAAACTACTGGTGACGATCAAATTACGCATGTGGATTGGACAGATAATAGAGGGATATTAGTAAAAACAGATTTTAGTGATGTATATACAGAGAATTACGCGACAACAATAAATTGGACTCTTACAGATGCTCCATAAAAAACTCTATATTTAATATCAACCACTCTATAAAAGTGGTTTTTTATTTTGAAATTTGTATAGTGAAATAACGTAAAAAGTATATTAGGAAAATAAAAAAAGGCTCATTTCTTTATTGAAATGTTACCTTTTTTTATCAATATGAAGTAATTTCAGATCTCAAAAAGTTGATAAATTGTTTTTCAACTTTTGATAAAATCTTCTTTTTTGAAGTAATGACGCCAAGAGTTGAGTTTACATGTTCGTAATTTATGATATCGACTTCAACGAGTTCACCATTCAATATATAAGGATGATTTTTTATTGAAAAATTTGGTCCCCATGTAATAGCACTACCATTTAATATAGCCCTTAGTAATTCCTCAGTATGATTGGAAGAAAATAAAATCGTTAATTCTCCGATGTTACGTTGGAAGTTATGTGTAAACCATCTAATATAATCACCGTTATATAGAACGAATTTCTGCTGAAGTAATTCTTCTGGTGTTATTTTTTTTGAAATTGCAAAAGGCGAGTCTTTTTTTACATATGCTTTCATTTTACCATCTATTAATTCTTCGCAATTAAACTCCTCTAACTCTTTTGTAATCCCTTCATAAAAACAGATAATCCCAATATCCACTTGATTTTTTTTTACGATTTCAATTGTACGCTCAGTAGTGCTTTCTAAAATGTCTATATGTAAATTCAAATGTTGATCTTTAAATTCTACTAATGGTGTCAATAAGTAATTAACAAATGCTGGCACCATTGAAACTCTAAGTTCACTGATTTGGGTATCTAAACTTTTTTGAGCTATTGCTTTTATTTCTGTGTATTTTAAGAGGATTTCTTGTGATTTTCCCACAATTTTTGCCCCATCTACTGTTAAACTAGCGCCTAATCTAGAGCGATTGAAGATTTTGATTCCTAGCTCTTCCTCTATTTTAGTGATTGCTTGACTTATACCGGATTGACTTACATGAAGATTTTCTGCAGCGATTGAAATCGACCCTGTTTTAGCCACTTCCACTAAAATCTCTAGTTTTTCTAAATGCATTAACGTGACCACCTTTATCCTTTCGTACAACGAAAAGAACTTTTCTGAAATAGTAATTTTGTTTCTTTTTTTACTTCACAATTCGTGAAGTTATCTTTAAAAAATGTAAATTTACTTAATCATTTTGCAATTATAGAATTGGTTTTAATAAATAGTATTCTTCTAAAGTTTTAATCAAGTACATGAGAATTATAAAAATAATATTAATGTTGAACTAAATCGTTCAATTTTTCAAGCGCTTTCTTAAATTTAGAAAAATTTCTCAATCTACGATGCTTTATTGTTCAATTTGATCGTTGTCTAAAATAGGGAGGCTAAACATGTTAGTTGGGGAAATTATCAAGTATTATCGAGAGAAAAAAGGGATCAGTCAATCTAAATTGGGTGAAGGTATTTGTGGTAAAGCGTATATTAGTAGGTTTGAAAGTGGAAAAGTTACATTATCTCCTGAAATTATATACAAATTAGCCAATAAATTAGAAATTGATATTAATAAAGAAATTGAATCTTTATATCTTATTGAAAAGCACTTGAATGATTGGAATCAGGCAATCATAATGCAAAGGACAGCACAAATTGAAGGCATTAAATTGGAATTAGAACAAAACCCGTTTATTATGGCCTCTAAACAAGCTGCAAACTATATGCTTTTAACGGGGAGATATTATCTTCACAAAAATATGTTTAAAGAAGCAAAAAGCATAATTGAAAACGTGGAAAAAGAGTTTCCGACCTTATCAAATTATGAAAAAAACCTTCTTCTCCACATTAAAGGAATGTATTGTATTAGCACTTTTAGAACAATTGAATGTGAAGAATGTCAAACTGCAGTGAAACTTTTAAAGCAAATTAACTTAGCGGAATATAATAATGAAGAATATTACTATCACTTAGCTCTTGCGTATCACCATGCAAATGCAAAAGTATCTGCATTTACATATGCCGAGAAAGCACTGCAATTTTTTAATAAAACATATAATCATGTGAATGCTATGAATGCTCAAATCTTAATGCTAATGCAATTCGATAGTGAAAGAGATATTGATTTTTTAGAGTTAGTCGAAAGTTATAAGAATCTGATTCATAATTGTGTGATTTTAGGTGCCCAAGAAAGTAAAATAAATATTTTATATAATCTAGGAGAAGAGTTTTACAAAAAAGGGAAATATGATCAAGCTGTTAGTTATTTTGAAGAAGCATTTTTACTAACTGATAAATCGTCAATAAAATATTTAAGGCGATTGTATCATTTTACTGAAGCGTGTTTAGATGGAAAGTTATTAAAAAAAGAAATCATTTTAGAAAAAATAGACGCAGGTACGAAATTAGCAAAGAAACAATGCCAAATCTATTTTAATCTTTATAAACTATTAGGATTGAAGTGTAAAAAAAATCTAAGTCAATATTATCAATTTTTAGCTGAAGTAGTTGTTCCACAGATCATTGCAACAAATAATACTTCATTTTTTGAGCAATATGGAAAGATTTTATATAATCACCATGTCGAGCAAAAGGAATATGAAAAAGCGATTGAAGTAGACAAAAGTTTTAAATTGATGCATCAAGTATTGAATTAAAAGTCTATAGATAACGAGTACTCGTTGTCTATGGACTTTTTTTGTTCGAAGAAAATGATATTTATAAGAAAATTTTAAAATTTATAAGAAATGTTTATAAACATTAGCCGAGAAATTTGTCGAAATACGCTATTTTTATCCAATAAACCCTTTGATAAAGGTGAGTTATAACCCGATTGATAAAAGAGTGAAAATTCTCAATAATGAAGTTAAATAAATAGACAAATTACTTGTTTATTTTTTGGGAAATATCCCAGAGTTTTGTCAAAGAAAGTGTAATTTTGTACTTCAATGTAGAAATCTACCTTGTCGTAAATTGTCTAGGAGGAAGAGTAATGGGGAAAAAGACAGAGAAAAAGTTTTTAAAAAGTTTTACTGTTTTAGCATTAACATCAAGCTTTATACTGGGCTCACTTGGACAAGTAACCAATAGTACTAAAGCAGCAAGTCCAAGGAATGTTGAAGATATTCTTGCAAATTTAACTTCAGAGCAAAGAGCAGCGCTAGAACAGCTTTCAACTAATGAGGAATCAGGTCTTCAAATTTCTTCAGATATTAATTTAAACTCCACAGACCAAACAAGTGTCATTGTAGAGTTTGCAAATAAACCGGCTAAAGTTGCTCAAATTGAAGCGAGTGTAGAGGGGAAAGCATTAACAACAACAGAAGCTGCAAAACTAGTAGATCAAGATCATCAGACATTTGCTGAAGATATTGGTCAAGTATTAGATAGTGGCAAAGCTAAAAAAGTAGATTATACGATTAAGCGTTCATATAAAAATGCCTTTAATGGTGTGTCTATGAGTCTACCAGCAAACCAAATTAAAAACCTATTAAAATCAAAAGCTGTTAAAACAGTTTGGAGTAACCAAACTTTTTCAATTGATCCTCCTAAGGAAAATGATCAATTAAAAGCTGATGAATCAAATGTTGGCAACTATACACCTTATGATGCTTTAGATCGATTACATGCGGAAGGCTTTACTGGAAAAGGAATTAAAATAGGAATTCTAGATACAGGAATTGACTACAACCACCCAGATTTGAAAGATGCATATAAAGGTGGATACGATTTCGTAAACAATGACAATGATCCGATGGAAACAACGTATGCTGATTGGAAAAAATCAGGTCAGTCGGAATTTATTAGTGGCAGTGCATATTATACTGAGCACGGTACACATGTAGCTGGAATTATTGGTGGTCGTGGTAAAGGCAATAGTGAATATAAAACTGTTGGTGCTGCACCAGAATCAGATATTTATTCTTACAAAGTACTTGGACCATATGGCAGTGGAACAACTGATGCGATTCTTGCTGGAATTGACCGAGCTGTGAAAGACGGTATGAATGTCATTAATATGTCACTAGGAGCAACTTTAAATGACCCACTTTATGCAACTTCTATTGCGGTAAACAACGCAGTTTTAAGTGGGGTGACTACTGTTATCGCGGCAGGAAATAGTGGGGATCAAATGTATACTGTTGGTGCACCTGGAGCTGCGGCGTTAGCTTTAACTGTAGGAGCGTCATCTATTGCACTTGATATTTATCAATATGCAGGTGTGCAAGATGGAAAAAACTATTCTTTAAGACAATTAGCAAGAAATTATAAAGATGATTTAACTACATTAAAAGGTAAAACATATCAGCTTGTTGATGTAGGTTTAGCCAACGCAGCCGACTTTAAAGGAAAAGACTTAACTGGTAAGATCGCATTTATTAAACGTGGAACGATTGCATTAATTGATAAAATCAAAGCTGCAAAAGCGGCTGGCGCAGCTGGCGTTTTAATGTATAACGATGAAACGAATAAAGCGGAAGGTGCAATACAATCATTCCTTGGTGAATCAGTTGACGCGATTCCTGCATTTTCAGTTTCAAATGATGAAGGTAATACAATTTTAGCAGCAATTCAAGCTGGGAAAACTGACTTTACATTTGGGGATTATACAAAACTAAAAACAGCTTCTGATGAATTAGCGTCATTCAGTTCTAGAGGCCCAACTCGAGTGAACTATGATATCAAACCAGAAGTTACTGCACCTGGTGTGTCAATTCTTTCGACTGTACCATTCTATGTAAACGATAAAACAGTTGATGGATCAAAGCCAGAAGACTACAAATATGCTTATGAGCGCTTATCAGGTACTTCAATGGCGACACCATATGTAGCTGGTGTATCTGCATTGCTACTGCAATCAAATAAAGACTTAAAACCAGAAGATATTAAATCAATCTTAATGAACACAGCAGATCCATTATCAAAAGCTTATAGTGTATTTGAAGAAGGTAGCGGCCGAGTAGATGCTTATGAAGCAATCCATTCAAATGTGGAACTTGAAGTAGTTGATAAAACACCAACAATCATTAATGGAAAACAACAATCAATTCAAGAATTAACAGGTGGAATGAGCTTTGGTTCATTTGGATTTGATGACCAAGATATCGCTGATTTACGCACAGTTACATTAAAAAACCGTAGTGAGAAAGCAAAAACATTCAACGTAGATGTGAAATTCCAAACTGGATTAAGAGGTTCTTTAGATGCAGCTAAAAACAATGTAACGCTAACAGGCCCAACATCTGTAAAATTAAATGGAATTAGCCAAAAATCAATTAAATTTAATTTAAACATTCCAAAAACAGCGGATAAAGGAACATATGAAGGTTACATCACTTTCACGAATACGGCGGATCCAACGGAAACATATCAAATTCCATTTGGTGGACGTGTAATAAATGAAGGAATCGATTCAGTTGACGCTTTACCAATGTTTTCACTTGATACAGCATGGCCGGAAAATGCATGGCCTTTTGAATCATTTACATTCTCATTAAAATCGCACATGAAAACACTGGATGTGATTTTACAAGATGCGACTACAGGTGAAGACCTAGGATTAATTGGTTCAATGAGTCCGATTATTTTGAATGAAAATCAAACTTATTATGTTACAAGAGGATTCACTGGAACATATTATCCATTTACTGGCGACTCAAAGAATCCAATTGCCTTTCAACAAGTAACTGCACAACCAGGACACTATAAAATCAAGCTGGTAGGATCAAATGAACAAGGTAAAACATTTACAAAATCATCTGATTTCATTTTTGATCAAGGTGCACCAACTATGACTTCCAGCTTTGATTCATTAGATCAAAAAGTAATTGAATATAATGATAGTCAATTTGATTCAAATGGACAATTCTTATACGACTTTAACATTAATTTGAATGATCCTGAAACTGAGGAAGCAAGTAAACAAGGTTTCCCAGTTGATCAATCAAACAATTCAGTTGTTACGTTCTATAATGGTCCATGGCCAAAAGCCCCAATTTATACAGATAAAAACGGAAATTACACTGATAAACTTGTAGTTAAAAAACAAGCTGCACCTTTACAAGTTCAGTTTTATGGAATGGATTATGCAAGAAACACAATTGGAAATGCATTTAATATGTTAAGAGTTGTCTTTGTCGATCACAATTTACCTTATTACTATTTAAAGGCAAATAAACAAATCGTATCAAATGGAGATACGGTAAATTATAGTGTACGTTCAAATAATGTTAAAAACTTAAAAACATCTAAAATTACAATACCAGTTGATCCTAACATTGCTTCAATTGATAATGTAGTAGTAAATGATGCAGTAAAGCAATATGGCGATGCGCAAGTTTCTGTAGCTGCTGTTCAAACAAATCCGTCTAATACGAACTATACATTTACATTTACTTATTTAGGGGATAAAGTATTACCAGAAGACTTACAGTTATTTAATTTCGACCTTAAAACTGCTAAAAAGTTTACGGATGGTCTTTATGGAGGATCTGCGTTCAATTGGTCTACAATGACAGCCTCTACGACTGATCAATCAGATGTAGTGACTAATAATGTCTACTCTTATATGGAAAGTATTAAATATAAACCAACCTATTCAAGATTAGATGGAACATTACGATTAGAAGGGACAATTGATCCAACAACAGGTCAATCAATTTATGCGATTGATCAAAATGCAATCGGTGCAAAAGTAACAGTTACTTCTTATGATGGAAAAACAAGTGTTAATGCACCGAATTTCAATAAGAGTGGTCAGTATATCATTGAAGGCCTAAAAGCTGACGTAAATCCTTATACGCTAACAGTTGATGTACCAGGTCATTTCACGATGAACAAACAAGTTGTTTTAGCGAACATAGTACGTGGAGAAGTGGTAGGTAAGAGATTAGCGTGGAATTTACCAACCGCTGCAGCAGGTGATGTAAACAAAGACAATGTAATCGATATTCTAGATGCATTAGCAGTACAAACTTACTGGGGCACAAACAAAGCTACTGCAGATTTTAACTTTGATAAAGTAGTAGATAAAAAAGATATGGATTTCATTGTTAAAAACTTTGGATTGAAGAATCCAACTGTATCGAATGCACCGAAAGCGAAAACTGCTTATAAGGGCGTTACATTAGATGATGTATTAACTCAGTTAGGATTACAATAATCATAGAATGAGGAGAAGCTAAATTTTGGCTTCTCTTTTTCTACGGGAAAAAATTGAGAATCTTATTGAATGCGAGTCAACCAGAAATTTTTTTATGTTTTTGACGGATCTAAACAATAAAAAATATAAGAAAAACTTATGAAGATATAAGAAAGTTTATAAACTTCTGATACGAATTGTGTCGAAATATGTAGAAAGAAGCTGTAGATATAGAGAGAATCCACCACATATAACCCGATTGAGTATTTTTAGAATATTTTCAATAATTAGATTAAGGAAGTGATAATGAAGAGCGATGAACGAATAAAAAGACTGCTAGTTTTTTAGATTCATAATTCCTCTGCTTTTAAAACATCATTTTCCGTATTATACAACAATGGGGGAAGAGTATGTTAAAGAGAACGAGTAAAAGTAAAATTGCAAAAAGCCTGACTGTAGCTGCTTTATCGTCTAGTTTTATTTTAGGTTCGTTAGGCCACATTTCAAATGTAACAAAAGCTGAAAATGCTTCAACAGCAGAATCAATTTTGGCGAAATTAACACCACAGCAAAGAGAGGCTTTACAGAAGCTTTCAACTACAGATCAATCAGGGCTTTTTCTAGACTCGAATGTAAATTTAAACAGTTCAGAAACTGTTTCAGTAATCGTTTCATTTAAACAAAAGCCTCAAAAAATTGCAGTATTAGAAGCAGCATTAAAAGGACAGGCTTTATCTGATTCAAAAGCAGCAAGTAATGCTAATGCAGATCATACGAAGTTTAAATCGGATTTAGGTTCATTATTTAAAACAAAATCTGATGGTGCTTATAAAATAAAACGTGAATATAAACATGCTTTTAACGGGGTAGCTTTAGAAGTCCCTGCAAATAAACTAAATGAATTAATGAAATCAAGTGCAGTACAAGCTATATATAGTGATGTAAAAGTACAATCAGAACTTCCAGTTGAGGGAAAAGATTCTTCTACAAAATCAACAGGAAAAGGAATGGCAGATGAACGTTCTTTCCTACAAATTGATAAATTACATGAAGAAGGTTATACAGGTAAAGGAGTAAAAGTAGCTGTTCTTGATACAGGTGTTGATTATAATCATCCTGATATTAAAGGAGCATTTAAAGGTGGATATGATTTCGTAGATAACGACAATGATCCAATGGAAACAACTTATGCTGATTATGTAAAAGCTGGTAAACCATATGGAGATACTGGCGCTGGAAATTATGTAACTGAACATGGTACTCACGTATCTGGAACGATTGTAGGACAAGGGAAAAATGAAAGTGAAGATGCTACAACTGGTATTGCACCAGATGCGGATCTTTATGTATACCGTGTATTAGGGCCAGGTGGAAGTGGTTCAACTGACAATATCATCGCAGGTATTGATCAAGCAGTAGCAGATGGAATGGATGTTATGAACCTTTCATTAGGAGCGAATTATAATGATCCACTAATTGCAGAAAGCATCGCTATTAATAATGCTGTACTAAATGGTGTAACTGCAGTAGTAGCTGCTGGTAATGCAGGAAATAAGATGTATACATTAGGATCACCGGGATCAGCAGCTTTAGCACTAACAGTTGGAGCAAGTGATGTACCAATTTCTACAATGGCTGCAAAGGGATCAATCGATGACGCAACTGCTAATCTACAATTAATGGCAAGCGGTGAAGGAGACGATGTTACAAAGTTTAAAGGGCAAACTTTACCAGTAATAGATGTAAACCTAGGAGAAGCATATTCTGGAAAAGATGTAAAAGGCAAAATTGTCCTAATGGCACGTGGAACGTATACGATGGATTCTAAAATCGCTGTAGCTAAATCTCAAGGTGCGGCGGCAGTACTAATGTATAATGATAACCCAACTGAAGGTTTCATCCCAACTTATTTTGGTGAAGGGGTCAACTTCATTCCAACTTTCTCATTATCAAATGCAGAAGGACTTGCATTAAAACAAAAGCTTCAAGCCGGATCAGCTAACTTTACGTTTACAGATATTGGGGAAGCAAAAACGCAAGGTGATAGATTAGCAGATTTCAGTTCAAGAGGGCCAGCGAGGTTAACTTACGATATTAAACCAGAAATTACGGCTCCAGGTGTGAATGTATTATCAACAGTACCAGGTTTTATTAATAACCCAAATAATCCAACAGATTATAAAAATGCATATGAGCGTATGTCAGGTACATCAATGGCCACTCCATTTACAACAGGTGTTGCAGTATTATTAAAACAAGCTAACCATAACCTACAACCAGCAGATATTAAAGCGATTTTAATGAATACTGCAGATTCTTTAAGTAAACCATACAGTGTATTTGAACAAGGTGCGGGTCGAATAGATCCATATAATGCAATCCATTCAACGATTGAAATTAAAGTTCAAGAAAAAACACCAATGATTGTAAACGGAAGAGAAAAACAAATAAATGAAGAAACAGGCGCACTAAGCTTTGGGAATGTAACATTTAATGGAAATGACAATGTAGCTGACCGTACGATCACGTTAATGAATAGAGGAGAAAAAACGAAGACGTTTAATGTAAAAGTTAATTTCCAATCAAACTTACGTGGCTCTAAGGATGCAGCTGCTAATGGAGTGACAATTCAAACTGCTTCATCTGTTACATTAAAAGGAATTAGCCAAAAGAAAACAAATATTACTTTAAATATTCCTAAAACAGCTGAAAAAGGAATTTATGAAGGTTATGTAGTTTACACAAACAAAGACAATCCAGCTGAAACATACCGAATTCCATTTGGCGTACATTATGTAGAAAAAGGATTCCAATCAATGAATCTTACTCGTCAGTCGTTCTCAACTGACCGAAATAATTTAAATAACGGATTATTTTATCCATTTTTGCTAACTAATTTCTCTTTAAAATCACATATGAGATCAATCGACGTAGTATTAACTGATGCGGTGACAGGTCAGGATTTAGGGGTTATGAATACTTTCGATGGTGTTGCTTATGATGAAAACACACCATATCAATTTGCGGCATCTGTAGGAGCATATTATCCTTTTACAAATGACCCAACAAATCCAGTTAGTACAAAGCCAGTTTTAGCAAAAGAAGGCTTATACAAAGTTAAATTAATTGGATATGATGATGATGGTAAATCATATACAGTCTCTCAAGATCTATTAGTGGATAATACAATGCCAAATAAATTTAATGTAAATGTAGAAGGCGAAAAAGAAGGCAATCCGTTTGTAGAGTATAAGGAAGGCCAAAGTTCTGTACCGTTTACTGCTTCGATCAATGACAACTCAGTTGAACTAATGAAAGCAGCAGGAATAAAAGCAGATCAATCTCAAAACACAATCGCTTATTACTATAATAGCCCTTGGTTATCTGGAACAATGCCATTAGATGAAAATGGATTTGTAAAAGATGAAATTGCAATGGATCCAAGTACACAATTCCTATCATTTAGATTCCTTGGAGGAGACCAAGCGACAAATACATTTGGTGATAAGCAATACATTTTCACAAAAGAAGGAACTCCGTATGTTTACGGTCAACCACAAGCAAAAACAAGAAATAATCGACTTATTACTCACCCAGGTGATACAAATACAATTACACTAACTGCTAATAATGTGGCTAAACTGAAACAAGCGGGATACAGCTTTACAACAAATACAGCAGATACAAATATCGTAAATATTGCATTAAACCCAGCGGCTAAGGAACTAGGTGGACAATTAAACGTAACAACGACAAACCCAACTAGTACAACTGTTAAATCAGCTGTTAATGTAACGTTTGATGGATCTAAAGAAGTATCTGGTGATATCCCAATGGTTGATGTAACGTTTAAAATTCCAGCAATAAAAGATATTGTAAATTCAAGTTTCTACAATGTAGCGACTACTCTTACAAGCGTAGACAATACAGTGACAAATCCATTTACTTATATGGTACCAATCGCAATTTTGCCAAATATCTCAGCTGTGACTAGCTATATTCATCCAGAAACATTTCAAAGAGCGGATGGAACACTTCTTCCAATAGACTTTACAAAACTTGGCGCAAAAGTAACGATTGTAGATAGCAAAGGAAATTCATACGATGCAACACTCAATACACGAGGACAATTTAGAGCGACTGGATTACCAGTTACAAGCGATGAGTTTACAGTGATCACAGATATTCCAGGTCACTTTACAACATCTGGTAAGTTTGACAGTGTATACAATACATTAGATGGATTCATGTATGGGATTGCTAAAACAATTGGAACAGAATCTGTTGATATTGCAACTGCAGGAGATGTCAACAAAGACAACGTAATCGATATAAATGACGCACTAGCAATTCAAACATACTGGGGAACAAACAAACGCTCAGCTGATATCAACTTTGATGGAACAGTTGATGCAAAAGATTTTGCTTATGTAGAAAAGAATTTCTTAATGCAAAATCCGGCAGTAGACAACGCACCAAAACCAGTGAAGAAATATAAAGGTAAAGATCTTGCAGCTATTAAGAGTGATTTAGGTATTCAATAAGCAAGATGTGAGTAGAGTAAGAAATTTATAGAATAGTTGCTAAAGGCTGTCTCATTAGTCAAAGTACTTTTGAGGCGGCCTTTTTATTTTATATGGAAGCCTTCGATGCGAACACTATGTGAGGTTTATTGATAAAGTTGTGAACTTTGTTGATATAGGGCTAGTTTTTGTTGATATATTATAATTTTTGTTGATATAAGGCTAGTTTTTGTTGATAAATAACAAGTTCGCGTTGATCAATTTAAGCGGAGCTAGTATGACAGCCACAAATACGAACGCTATGTGAACTATATTGATAAAGCTGTGAACTTCGTTGATATATGGCAAGATCTCGTTGATAAATGACGAGTACCCGTTGATAAATAGCAGGTTCTCGTTGATAAATTTAAGCAGAGTGAAAATGACAGCCACAAATACGAACACTATGTGTACTTTATTGATAAAGTTGTGAACTTTGTTGATATACCGCAAGATTTTGTTGATATAGGCCTAAATTTTGTTGATAAATAGCAAGTTCCGTTGATCTATTGCTTTTTGTTGTTTAAGTGCAGGGAATATGAAAGCGGAAACCCGAAACCCGAACAATATGTGAACTATATTGATAAAGCTGTGAACTTCGTTGATATAAGGCAAGATCTCGTTGATAAATAGGGAGTTCTCGTTGATAAAAGACGTGTACCCGTTGATAAATTTAAGCGGAGTGAAAATGACAGCCACAAATACGAACACTATGTGTACTTTATTGATAAAGTTGTGAACTTTGTTGATATAAGGTTGGTTTTTGTTGATATACCGCAAGTTTTTGTTGATATAAGCCTAATTTTTGTTGATAAATAGCAAGTTCGCGTTGATCTATTGCTAAAACGAAGCAATATCTAATTCAATATAGATGTATTCTTCCATATTTTCATAGAAGCTAGCAAAATATGAGTGTAACTCAAGACAAAATCGAGAAAAAATGACCACCCTCGTGAATTTTCTTCGTTAGTTTAGGAGATTGCCTCTTACTACACTGGGGAGGGGGCTTTCAAGCTCTTCTCATTGTAAAAATGAGAAAAAATTTCTATAGTTATCAATCGATCAATTCAATAAAGTTTTAAAAAGATAATAAAGTGCCCAATTTTCGTGGTGCTTTTAGTAGAAAAATGTCGAATAAATAGTTGGATATTGTAAAAGTATTGATTTAATTGGTATCTAATAACCCGATTGTTAATTATTTGAATATTCTAGATAATCTAATTACAAAGGAAAGGTTTAATGAAGAGCGATAATCGAATATAAAATGGCAGTATTTTAGATTCATATTTCCTCATACATTAAAAACTTTATTTTGATAACTAGAATAATTGGGGGAAGAGTATGTCAAAAAGAATTGGTAATAGTAAACTAGTAAAAAGTCTATCTGTTGCAGTTTTATCGTCGAGTTTTGTTTTAGGTTCATTAGGTCATGTATCTAATGTTACGAAAGCAGAAAATTCTTCAACTGCAGAATCAATTTTAGCTAAATTAACTTCACAGCAACGCCAAGCTTTACAAAAGCTTTCTACTACTGATCAATCTGGATTATTTATCGATTCGGATGTGAGCTTAGATAGTGTAGAACCAGTTTCTGTCATTGTTTCATTTAAACAAAAGCCTCAAAAAATCGCTGTATTGGAAGCAGCTTTAAAAGGACAGGCTCTATCCGATGATAAAGCGAAAGAAAATGCTGATGAAGATCACGTCACATTTAAATCAGACTTACGTTCTTTATTTAAAACGAAATCTGATGGTGCATATAAAATTAAACGTGAATATAAACATGCATTTAACGGTGTAGCGTTAGAAGTACCTGCAAATAAACTAACGGAATTACTGAAATCAACAGCTGTACAAGCGATCTATAGTGATGCAACTGTAAAGTCAGAACTACCTGTTGAAGGAAAGGAAGCTACATCTACTTCAACTGGAAAAGGAATGGCTGACGAACGTACTTATCTTAAGATTGATAAATTACATCAAGAAGGTTATACAGGTAAAGGTGTAAAGGTAGCTGTTCTTGATACAGGTGTTGACTACAACCATCCTGACATTAAAGCAGCATTTAAAGGCGGATATGATTTCGTAGATAATGACAAAGATCCGATGGAAACAACGATGGATGATTGGGTGAAAGCTGGTAAGCCAGGTGGAACTACAGGTGCAGCAAGCTACGTAACAGAACATGGAACGCATGTATCTGGAACAATTGTAGGTCAAGGGAAAAATGAAAGTGAATATGCGACAACAGGTATTGCTCCTGATGCTGATCTTTATGTGTATCGTGTATTAGGACCGGGTGGAAGTGGTTCGACTGAAAATATCATTGCAGGAATTGACCAAGCAGTTGCTGACGGTATGGATGTTATGAACCTTTCATTAGGTGCAAATTATAATGACCCGTTACTTGCAGAAAGCATTGCGATTAATAACGCAGTACTTAATGGCGTAACTGCAGTCGTTGCAGCTGGTAATGCTGGTAATAAGATGTATACATTAGGGTCACCAGGAACTGCAGCTTTAGCGTTAACTGTTGGGGCAAGTGATGTTCCAATCACAACAATGTCTGCAAAAGGTTCAATGGATAATGTATCAGCAAATTTACAATTAATGGCAAGTGGATATGGTGATGACATTACAAAACTAAAAGGGCAAACTTTACCAGTAGTAGATGTAAATTTAGGAGAAAATTATACTGGGAAAGATGTTAAAGGCAAAATTGTCCTAATGAGTCGAGGTACTTATACGTTAGATTCTAAAGTTGCTGTAGCTAAGTCTCAAGGAGCGGCTGCAGTACTAATGTACAATGATAATCCGACTGAAGGATTTATTCCAAGTTACTTAGGAGAAGGAGTAAATTTCATCCCAACATTCAGTTTATCGAATGCTGAGGGACTTGCATTAAAACAACAATTACAAACAGGCTCAGCTAACTTTACAATCTCTGATATGAGTGAAGTAAAAACACAAGGCGATACATTAGCAGACTTCAGTTCAAGAGGACCTGCAAGATTAACTTATGACATTAAACCAGAGATTACTGCTCCAGGCGTAAGTGTGTTATCAACGGTTCCAGGATTTATTAACAATCCAGATAATCCAACTGACTATAAAAATGCGTATCAACGTATGTCAGGAACTTCAATGGCTACACCATTTACAACAGGGGTTGCCGCATTATTAAAACAAGCCAACCATAGCTTACAACCAGAAGATATAAAAACGATTTTAATGAATTCTGCTGATTCATTAAGCAAATCATATAGCGTGTTTGAACAAGGTGCAGGACGAATTGATCCATACAATGCAATCCATTCAACGATTGAAATTAAAGTACAAGAAAAAACACCAATGATTATTAATGGAAAAGAAAAACAAATTAATGAAGATACTGGAGCGTTAAGCTTTGGAAATGTAGCTTTTGACGGAAAAGATTATTCAAATTCACGTTCTGTTACATTAATGAACAGAGGAGAAAAAACGAAAACGTTTGATGTGAAAGTTAACTTCCAATCAAATTTACGTGGTTCAAAAGATGCAGCGGCAAACGGCGTAACTGTTCAAACACCAGCTTCAGTTACTTTAAAAGGAATAAGCCAAAAGAAAACAAATATTACATTAAGTATTCCTAAAACAGCTGAAAAAGGAATTTACGAAGGCTATGTAGTTTATACAAATAAAGATAATCCATCTGAAACATATCGAGTACCATTTGGTGTCCACTATGTAGAAAAAGGATTCCAAGACATGGGTCTTACTCGTCATTCTATGACAACAGACCGTAATAATTTAAGTAGCCCAATATTTAATCCGTATATAAATGCTACGTTCTCCTTAAAATCGCATATGAGATACATTGACGTAGTTTTAACTGATTCAGTGACAGGTCAAGATTTAGGATTAATGAATACTTTCGATGGAGTTTCATTTGACGAAGGTGTGCAATACACAATTTCGGCTGGACTAGGTGTTTATTATCCTTTTACAAATGATGTGAATAATCCAATTGCTTCAAAAGCGGTTTTAGCAAAAGAAGGCTTATACAAAGTAAAATTAATTGGATATGACGATGCAGGTAAAGGCTACACAATCACACAAGATTTATTAGTTGATACTACAATGCCAAATAAATTTGATATACATGTAGATGGCGAAAAAGAAGGCAATCCATTTATTGAGTATAAAGAAGATCAAAAGTCAGTCCCATATACTGCTACAATTAATGATAAATCAGTTGAAATCTTGAATGCAGCTGGTGTTAAAGCAGATCAGTCTACGAACATAATTGGCTACTTCTATAATAGTCCTTTCATGGGTGGAAAACTTACATTAGACGAAAATGGAAATTCAGCCAAAGATGAAATTGAAATGGTACCGAGTATTGCAGCATCTTCACTTCGATTCATCGGAGGAGACCAAGCGTCAAATGCATATGGTGATAAGCAATACTTCTTCGTTAAAGAGGGAACTCAATACGTATACGGTCAACCAAATACTAAAACAAGATTAAACAAATTAATCACACATCCTGGTGAGTCAAACACAATTACACTTACTGCTAATAATATAAACAAGCTAAAACAAGCGCTATATAGTTTTACGACGAATAGTGCGGATACAAATATCGTCAATATTGCATTGAATCCTGCAGCTGAGAAACTTGGTGGGAAATTAAACGTTACAACAACAAATCCAACTAGTACGACTGTTAAATCTGACGTTAATGTAACATTCGATGGTTCTCAGGATGTATCAGGTGATCTTCCGATGGTTGACGTAACGATTAAAATTCCAGTAACGAAGGATGTTATTTCAACTTCTAGCTTTAGAACAGTAACATCTACATTTACAAGCGTTGACAATACAGTGACGAAACCAATTACCTATATTGTACCAATCGTTCCATTGTCAAATTTCTCAAGTGTAATTAGTTATATTCATCCTGAAAGTTTCTCAAATGCAGATGGAACTCTGAAGAAAACAGACTTTACGAAAATTGGAGCAAATGTAACGATCGTCGATAGCAATGGAAAAACTTACACAGGTACAATGGATAGCATTGGACAGTTCTATATTTCTGGCTTACCGCTTACGAAAGAAAAATTTACAGTCATCACAGATATCCCTGGTCACTTTAACACTTACGGTAAATTTGACCGAGTTTACAATATAATGGATGGCAATATGTACGGAATTTTTAAGCGAATTGGTGTGGAAACAATTGATGATGCAACTGCGGGAGATATTAATAAAGACAATGTAATCGACATTAATGATGCTCTTGCAATTGAAACATATTGGGGAACAAACAAGCGCTCAGCTGATATCAACTTCGATGGAACAGTCGATGCAAAAGATTTTGCATTCGTAGAAAAGAACTACCTAATGCAAAACCCAGCTGTAGACAATGCACCAAAACCAGAGAAGAAATATAAAGGTCAAACAATTGATACGATTAAGAGTGAATTAGGCATTCAATAATTAAGTACTGAGGAAAATCCACAAGGAATAGTTTGCTTCCTTGTGGTTTTTTGCGTGAAATGAGTGGGAATTCCGTTTGTTATGGGCGAATCTGGACCCTATTTAGGAGTTGATCAGCGAGTTTTAGTGATTTCTCTGAAAAGAGCGCTTGTTATGTACGAATCTGAACCCTATTTAGGAGTTTATTAGCGAGTTTCAGTGATTTCTCTGAAAAGAGCGCTTGATATGTACGAATCTGAACCTAATTTAGGAGTTTATCAACGAGCATCAGTGATTTATCAACGAAAATGAGCTATAAATCAACGAGAATCAGTCATATATCAACGGAGTTCACAACTTTATCAACAAAGTTCACGCAGTGTTCGTATTTTTCAATTTCAAAAAAGGATCCATTTCCTGGTCCAATCCACTTATGCACAAAAAAATCGTGTTATGAACAAAAAACTATGGAATATGCACAAATAATCCAATTTATGCACGAAAATCATTACTTTATGAACAAAGTTCACAACTACATCAATAATGTTCACGCAGTGTTCGTATTTTTATCAGTTAATCGTTAAAGTAAAATAGTGGCTCAAAAATCAAAACTGAACCAAATAAAAAAAGGGATGTCCACAAGTTAGAAACCTAACTGAGACATCCCTTTTATGTGCAATTGAATTCTAAAAAATAACTTTAAGGCGAAGCAAAAAATTTATTAATCGATCGATATCCAATCTTGAGACCATTTCATTAATTCCTTAATAACTGGCTCTAAAGCAAGGCCTTTTTCTGTTAAAGAGTATTCGATTCGAACTGGAGTTTCAGGATAAACATGTCGCTTTACAATTCCTGCTTGTTCTAAATCTTTTAATCTTTCCGAAAGGACGCGCCCGCTAATTGGTAATGTTGATTCGATTGTACAAAATCGTTGTGTTCCAGAAAGAAGTTGAAAAATTATTAGAATTGCCCAGCGTTTACTAATTAATTCTACGCTTTTTTCAAACCGAGGGCATAATAAAGAAAAATCCATAAAAAACCACCTCACCTATAACCATATTATAACGAAAATAGTATGAATAACAAGCTTACTATACATAAATTTATTACTTGACGTAAGTTATTTACTAAATTAAACTTACTTACATAAAGTAACTAGATATTTTTTTACGAAAATAAATAATAGGGGCAATATCATGAATGTGAATACAGAAGTATGTATTGTAGGTGCTGGACCAGGTGGAGCCCTATTAGCATATTTACTTGCAAAAAATAATATTTCAACAGTTTTAGTGGAACGACATAATGGAATTGATAAGGAATTTAGAGGTGAACATTTAAATTCTGAAGGCGAACAAGTATTAAAAAAACATCGTCTATATGAAAAGGTAAAAGAATACGGTTTACTGCTTATGGATCGTGTTGAATATTGGAGCGAGAACAAACTAATTAAAAGTGTTTTTCCGCCACCAGATTCTGAACATGTTGGTATTCATGTTCCACAAAACCATTTGCTTAATGTTATTTTAAAAGAAGCAAAAAAATATGATAACTTTCAGCTTTTAATGGGTACACGTGTATCAAAATTAATAGAAGATCAAAATGGACGCTATGTTGGTGTAAAAGCAATTATGAATGATACTGAAATAACGATCAATAGTTCAATCATAATAGGTGCAGACGGACGATATTCTACAATCCGCAAATTAGCCAATATACCAACGGACATTATTAAACATGGATATGATTTACTTTGGGCTAAAGTTCCTAGACCTGTTAGTTGGGACCCAACTGTTAGACTAACATTAATTAATAACCAACAGCTAGCTTTATTTACTCAAGCGGGAGGCTATATTCAAATTGGATGGAATATTGAAGAAGGCTCTTTTACTAAGTTAAGAAAAAATTCTTTTAAACCATTTGTAAATCAGCTAGTCGAGGCTTTTCCTGAACTGACTGAAACGGTCGAGAAACATATAAATTCCTGGAGCGATTTTGTATTATTAAATGTTCAAAGTAGCCGAAGTAAAACTTGGGTTAAAGATGGACTAATCATTATGGGAGACGCTGCACATACGATGAGCCCTACTGCTGCTCTTGGTGTAAACATTGCAATGAAAGATGCAGATACTCTGGCGGGAATTATAATAGAAGCAGTGCAAAATAAGGATATTAGTACATTTAATTTGAAGAAATTTGAAGATGCTAGACGAAAAGAAGTTGAACGCTTGCAAGAGCAACAACTATTACAAGAAAGTTCATTTAAACATAATTTTGATGTAACTTTATAATATAATTTGATGATTTGAGTAGATTTTAAAAAATAGCTAGTAAATGATGTAATGAATTTGGAGGAAACTTAACATGATTAACGAAAAAGTAGTTTCATTATTAAAAGAGAAAATTAATGTAATAAAAAATAACGATAAATCAATCTATTTAGTTGGACCTATTAAACTGCCAGTAAATTTAGATGGGGAAACGGTTCTTTTCCAATGGTATAGTTGGCTTCGATGTGAAGATATAGAAGGTGATTTTTGTAGTGATGGATCATACAACACGGAAAAAATTATTAGTAAATTAGCTTCTTCAAACTTAGCAGAAATGCAACAATCAAGTGTACTAGTTTATGGTGATTTTGAGAATTCGGAGGAAGCTTTAATTCGAATGCATAGTATTTGCCACACTGGTGATATTTTTGGAAGCAAACGTTGTGACTGTGGATTCCAATTAAAAGAAGCGATGAAAATGATTTCTTCAAATGAATCAGGAGCTTTATTTTATTTAGCAAATCATGAAGGAAGAGGAATCGGTTTATTTAGCAAAGCGATGGCATATGTTCTTCAAGAGCAAGGATTTGATACGGTTGAAGCAAATGAAGAGTTAGGTTTCGTGGATGATGCAAGAAACTATGAGGATGCGATTCGAGTATTAAAAACGCTTCGCTCAAAACCGGTTACTTTAATTACAAATAACCCTCGTAAATTGGATGCTCTTCAAAGCTCTGGAGCTAATGTGTCTGGAAGAATTCAATTATGGGGAGACAAATCAAAGTATAATGAAAAATACTTAGAAACTAAAATTGTTCGTTCGGGTCATTTTAAGGGAGGACGTTCGCATGAGTAATCATGAATTTTATATGAACCTAGCGATTCAAAATGCAATGGCGACGAAAGGTCAGACTGATCCGAACCCATTAGTTGGTTCTGTTATCGTAAACGATAATCGAATCGTTGGAATTGGAACACACTTAAAAGCTGGGGAACCACATGCTGAAATTCATGCACTTAGAATGGCAGGAGAAAAAGCAATAGGTGGAACGATTTATGTAACGCTTGAGCCTTGCTCTCACCATGGACGAACTGGTCCTTGTGCAGAAGCAATCGTGAAAGCAGGCTTAAAAAAGGTTGTAGTTGCTACACTCGACCCAAATCCTTTAGTAGCAGGAAGAGGAATAAGAATCCTTCAAGACGCTGGAATTGAAGTAATTACCGGAGTTTGTGAAGAGCAATCGATTAAAATGAATGAAGTATTCAATAAATTTATCGTTGAAAATATTCCTTATGTTGTAATGAAATCTGCATCTACTTTAGACGGGAAGATTGCTACGCATTCATCTGATAGTAAATGGATTACTTCCGCAGAAGCTCGAAATGATGTTCATCAATTAAGAAATGAAATTGGTGCGATTTTAGTTGGCGTTAATACAGTAGTAAAAGATAATCCAGAATTAACTACTAGAATTCCAAACGGACGTAACCCAGTTCGAGTGATACTAGATTCAACTTTAAAAATTCCATTAGATTCAAAAGTTGTAATCGATCAACAAGCTGAAACATGGATTTTCACAAGTCAAAAACATTCTGAACAGAAAAAAATAGAATTAGAAAACTTGGGTGTAAAAGTATTTGTTACGAATGATGTAAACCGAGTTGATTTACAAGAAATGCTAAGAACCCTAGGGGAACTTTCAATTTCTTCATTGTTAGTTGAAGGTGGCGGAGAAGTGAATGCTTCTTTTATGAATGAGAAACTAGTTGATAAAGTGATCGTCTACTTAGCTCCTAAGTTAATAGGTGGAAAAAGTGCACCTACATTTTTAGAAGGTACAGGAATTGATAAGATGGGACAAGCCATCGAACTGAATGATCTTCAAATAACAAAAATTGGTCCTGATTATAAATTCATTGGTTATCCAAAATTTACAATAGCATGAGGAAGGACTATTAAAATGAGATTTGGATTCGATATTGATGATACTTTAATTGATTTAAGACAGCATGCTTTTCAAATTTATAATAAAAAATTAAATAAAAATGTTCCGATAGAAGTTTACAATGAACTAAAGACAGTTGAAATTCATGAGGCTTTTGGCTTAACGGCAGAAGAAGGTGGCCAAATGTGGAACAGTAATTTAGAAGAAACCTACTTTACTACTTGTCCCCCTTTTCCCTATGCGGTAGAAACATTACAAGAATTAGAAAAACAAGGCCATGAAATTTATTATGTGACTGCTAGAAATAAAGAATATGGCGACCGAACAAAAGAATGGTTAATAAAAAATGGATTTCCAGTTCATCAAGATCGCTTTTATTGCGGCATGAAAGACTCTGAAAAAATTCACATTATAAAAGAATTAGATTTAGATTACTATTTTGATGATAAACCAGCAATTTTGAATACACTTTCTGAATTAACTTTAAAAGTATATTTAAAAGACACATCATATAATCGAGAGTTAGATATTCCTCGCATTACATGTTGGTCTGAAATAAAAGATATTATTGAACAGAATTAAATGATGAGGGTACCTATGAGTTAAAGCTTTTAGGTGCTCTTTTTTTATAATATTGTAAGAGCTGAAATGCAAATTCTAGAATTATTAAATCTTTTTTCGATGATATATGAAAAAATAATAGATTCATTTATACTCTTTACTAAAAAACAATAATAAAATATAGGAAATAGAAAATAAAAGTTTACTCACTATCTGATCTTAATTTTGGAGGTGCTAGCCAAATTGACAAAGCTTGAATTTGATTTTCAAAATCTACATATTTCAAAGCATACTGATTATAAAGGCTATAAAATTAGATTTTCGATCAATCATCAAAACTATGTGCTTTTAGTTGGTAAAACAAAAATCTTATTTCCTTTGAATTTAATTCACGTTTTTAGTGAAAGAGAGACATGTCAGCTTTGCGGTAAATTAGTTTTTCCATCGAATATTAGTCAACAGGTTTGTCCTACTTTATTTAATAGAAGAAAAGAGTTGTTAGCTTATTTCCAAGAAAAGTATTCTGAGCAATTTTAAATTTGTATTAGACAATCGTCGACTATAGTGAATAATAAATTTCATAGTGAAAACGAGATAAAAAACTACTTTTTAGGTAGTTTTTATTTTTTTATGAAAATATTTAAGAATAATTAGACATAAAAATAGCATTTCATCATATATTTTGTTGAAAACGGAGGTGCTATTTTGCATGATTATTCAAGAATTAGATTTTCAAAACGTGAAAATTAGTAGGCTTGGAGGGTACGATGGCTTTAAAGTAAGCTTCTCAATTAATCATCAAGGTTATATTTTATTAGCCGGAAAACAAGAAACTTTATTTCCTTTGTCTATTAAACATGCATTTATTGAAAAAGAAAAATGTCAGTTTTGCAATAAGCTTGTTTTAAAATCAGCAATTAGCCAGCAAATTTGTTTGCATTTAATACTTAAAAAAGGCGATTTATTAACATTCTTTCAGCAAAAATATCCAGAGCAATTTGAGTAAATATTTAGATAGTATTTAAGGAAAACTTCTAAGGAAAAACCACGTAGAGGTGATTTTTTGTTTATAAAAGTATACATAGAGTAGTTGAATCCTCGATAAATACTTAATGAAGTTTGAATAATTATTAATGGATATTCGTCCGCAATTATTGTACTATTCTTATAATTCTATTTTTATTGGGGGATTTTTTCATGACTAATTCTATATCACCAGCTACTGCAGTTTCTTTGGAGTTTTACGATTCAAGATTTGACGAGCAGTTAAAGAACTATTATTTAACGGATGAGCACTTAAAGTTTACTGGATTACCGATCGATAATTTAGAAATATGTAAATTAGAGGAAGAACGTCATGCTATCGTAATCGTAAGCAATAACGAAGTAGCCGGATTTTTTGTATTGCATGGTTGGGAAGGTGTTCAGCAATATAGCGATAACGTAGATGCTATTTTACTTAGGGCTTATTCAATTGATTCTAATTTTCAAGGGAAAGGTATTGCGAAACATTCTTTAAAATTATTGCCTGATTTTGTGAGAGTACATTTTCCAGAAAAAAATGAAATCATTTTAGGTGTAAACCATAAAAATATCGCTGCACAGCATGTTTACTTAAAAAGTGGATTTGTTGATAAAGGCGTAAGAGTAATGGGGAAAAAAGGTGAGCTTTTTGTAATGCATATGGACCTAATATAAGTTTGGAAAGAGGAAGAAACAATGTACGGAGTTGTCGCATTATTTGATGAAAAAACCGAAAAAATTATTAGAAATATATGGTCAGAGTTAAGAGAAAACTCGATTTCGTTCTATGCTGATGAAGTAGTGGATCGCAAGCCGCATATTACTTTGGCTAGTTACCATGAGCTAGATTTATCAAAGTTCACTTCACAATTGGATGCAATTTATGAGAATGAGTCGGAAATAAATATTACTCTTAATTCAATCGGCTCATTTTTAAACACTGGGATATTGTATTATTCACCAATTGTTACAAAAGTTTTGATAGAGTTTCATGAGAATTTTCACGCTCAGTTTAAACAATTTAATGATAATCCAAAGTCCATGTATTTACCTGATAGCGAGGTACCGCATTGTACTCTAGCAAACCGTTTGACACCGGATAAATTAGTAGAAGCATATAATTTTTGTTTATATCGAAATGAAATAATTGTTGGAAAAATACAGGAGATTGGCGTTATTGAGTTGGTTAATAAGCATAATGCGCCTATCGTTTATTCAAAATCATTAAATGCAAAAACTCGTAAATGATTGCGGGTTTTTTATTTTTAAGTCTCTGTTAAAGTAGATTATTGATTTCCTTGAGTAACTAAATGTCAGTTTAGTGAAATAAAAAGTGAATTAATCCATTAATATCTGTATTATGTTAACTGCATAAATCAGTTGTACAGAGATAATAAAATTGTTTAATTTGCAATTATTTTGCGGTAATGAAATTAAATACCAAATAAAGGAAAAATCCTCTTGACAGTCGAATATTAGCCTAGAACCAAAATTAACAATTCCGATGAGGAGGATTCTTGTGCGTCCACGACCATTATCTATTGAAAATCCAGAGAATGCTAGGTATGTTAGTCTTGTGCCTGATGGAGATATTAAAGAAATACTTAGTAAGCAACGAACTAATACCATTACCCTTTTAAGCAGCGTATCAGAGGAGTCATCAAGGAAGGCGTACGCACCAGGGAAATGGACTTTAAAAGAAGTGATTGGGCATTTGACCGACTCGGAACGTGTGATGTCGTATCGAATGCTTGCCATTGCACGAAATGAAAGTGCACCACTCCCAGCAATGGATCAGGATCAATATGTTTCTGCGGCAAACTTCAATAAATTATCCTGGGAGCAGCTACTAGCTGGTTTAGACACGGTACGCTCCAACACGTTAAGCCTTATTTCAACCATTGATGATGTAGCGTGGGATCGTAATGGAACTGTAATGAACAAGCCAGTTTCGATAGGTATCATTGCATATGGCATTGCCGGGCACGAATTACACCATATGAAAGTGATTAGTGATAAATACTTATAAGTCTTTTTCTATTAATGAAAAAACCTAACTTCTCATTTAGGGTGCGTTAGTTGAAGAAGCAGCAAAAAAAGGATCTTTCCTGTTGAAAGTCCTTTTTTTATTGCCGATAACGGTGTTTATGCAAACTAGATTGTATTAAATTTTCACGTGAAAACGAGGCGTACTTGTTCAACTAAATGGCAGATTAGTTTAAGTGAAAAGATTCACAAATTGGTTCGGGTTTTTAAACTCATCCCCATCGAATTCGCACAAGAGAAACATAAGTAATTTAAATGGGGTAGATAAACCAGTGTTTTTTATTTGAACCTACTTTAAAGAGCCTTGCTACGTATAAAATGTAGTAAAGCTCTTATTTTTTTGTAAAACTATTAAGATGAACAGCTACACTCACTGTATGAGAAGTTGTATCTGATAATTCCACTGCAAAATCCCAATTATTACAATGCTGTGAAGAACAACATCTGGACACACACCAAATTCTGTCCTTGCCTTTTGAAGTAATTTCTGCAATACCTTATCCTTATTTTCTTCGGTGCAATTACCACATAAATATTTACCTTCTGGTAGTATTGTTAGCCCTTCTCGAGATGGATATTTTAAGCAAATTGCAAACAATCGTGTTTTTTCTGATGTTGTTATCATTCCTGCCATATCCTCAAACAAAAATTGTGATTGCAACGGTTCTTCAATTTGGTTATAAAAATGATTGTGATAGTTCCTTAAATTATCTAATGTAGGGTATTCCAATTTATTTGAGAGCATGATAACTCTTTTTGATATATGTTTGACAAAGAAATCCCCATTTTTGTTATCTAGGTTATTTAACTTATTTTCATAATCTGTATAGGCACGTTTAATCCTTGATTTTGCGAATTGCAGGCGAACGATTTTCTCATCTGCATTTATTTCTGCCTGTTTTAAAAGTGCTATAACTCTAGGGAGATCATTCTGCTGCAAAATGTCTTTTATCTCCGTCAAAGTTAAATCCATTGTTTTAAGAAGTTCAATTGTTTGAAGTTGTACTAGCTCCTGCTCAGAATAATATCGATATCCAGTTAGTTCATCTTTATGGCATGGCTTTACCAGACCTATACGGTCATAGTGCCTCAAGGTTTCACTAGTCGTGCTAACTTTTTCTGCTGCTTGCTTAATTGTGTATAAATTATTCATAATTCCCTCTTGACCTTTTTGTAACACAAAGATTTAAAGTGGAGTATATCATTGAACTGAGAAAATCGCAATGGTGTGAAATAACAAAATAAGAGAGGTTAAATAAGAAGGATTAAAACAAATGAAAAAGATAGAAGCTAAAGAAGAAGTACGTATAGAAAGTGGCTATTTTGATGGAAAGGGTTCATTTCATGTTATAAAGGACAGCGTGGAAATTGAAAGAGACGTTAGAAATATACTCACATGATCACCCTTTTTTAGTGAATGATCAAGCGATGACTAACCTTGTTGTAAATGGGAACTAAAATCACGGAAAAGGGATACTTTTACAAAAAGCGTGGGTTCGGAATGGCTGTGACCAGTGAGGCAAAGCATATCATTTTAAACGAGCGGAAAATGGAACTGTTAGGTAGATTTCGACAATCGGTGAAAATTGGTATATCAAGAGAGGAAAATTATAAGTTGTCTAGCGGTATCTGCGATTGTTTATGTTTTATGTGTTTTGGTAGTTAGTCGCAAAAAGATTTAAATGATAAATTTTAATAATATCCTTTAACAAAGAATCAAAGATGGTTATACCATAAAGGTGAAATGCGCTTCCGATATATCTTGTTAAGTCGAAATAAAAAGGATGAGCTTACAGCCTATACTTGAATAGAGGATAAACATGCGACAGCGCACCTTCACTATCATGGTTCTACTGCATACAAGATGAAATTACTACTTAGAGATTATTGGGGGTATAATAACGATTAAATTTTTTAAACCTATTATTGCAGGTGCAATAATGATTTCACTTACAGCATAACTCCTTTGAAAAGCTAAGTAGGGATTCTATCGAGATACACGCATCTCTGAATACCTAGTATATAAAGCTATTTACAATATTGCTCACCAAGTATAAAAATTAAATTCGTATAATATAGAAAGAGGTACCATAAGTTATGAAAAAATATTTTAAAAATCTTTTGTCTGTGACTGTTGCTCTTGGATCAGTAGTGATCTTTGCTTCTGCTTGTACAACAGATTCAGATTCTGATGTTTCATACGAAAAGAAAAGTTATTCTGTAGAAGCAGAAAGTATAAAGCAAATATCTCTGTCTGACAAAGGGAGAAAGGTTGAATTAGAAGAATCAAAAGACAATGATATTCATATAACTTATTTCGAAAGTGATAAGGAATCCTATGATATTCATGTTTCAGACAATGATGAGTTAGTAATGAAGTTAGTAACTGATAAAGACTGGAAAGACTATGTAGGATTCCAAACAGACGAAGAACATCATATTGTAAAGATAGCTGTTCCAAATGGTATTACTAGTGAAGTTAAGATTCAAACCTCCAAAGGGGATATTGTTTTAACTGACTTAAAAATAGATGGTTCTATTGAAACTATAACAAATGGAGGGAAAATAGAACTTACCAACGTAACGGCTAACAAAAAATTGAAAATGAAGACCAAAAATGACGATATAAAATTGAATGATGTAAATATAAAAGATTCCATTGATGCAACAATTACCAAAGGTAATATCAAGGTATCAAATGTGGCAGTGGGAGATACGTTGAAATTGAGAACGAAAGATGGAGATATTACCGGGTCTGTGATAGGTTCGTATGATGTATTTAAAATTTTTAGTGAGGCTTCTAAGGGTAAAAATAATCTACCTGAAAATAAAAAAAGTGGGAATAAGACATTGGACGTAGGTGCAAATAATGGAGACATAAATCTCGAATTTGTTAAGTAACCAATTTTGCTATTAATTAAAACTGTCTGATACAAAATCCTCAACGGTAAATCTTTTTGGATCCGATAGATCTGAAGTATTGAAGTTGAGGATTTTGTCTATATTTTTGCCATTATCACTAATTGTGTATATTCATTGAATAAAACTTTTAGAGTCTTTTTTATGCAAAGGAGTTAACAATGAAAGTAGAGTGGTACAAACTAGATAATGCCGGAAAGCTATATGCTTCAACTGTTACATCGAGAGTTTCTACGGTTTTTAGACTCTCAGTAAACCTTAAAAGCATTGTTAATCCTGAAATTTTACAATGGGCTATTGAACAAACATTAGAACAACTACCTCTATTTAAAGTAATCGTAAAGAAAGGGATTTTCTGGAATTACTTTAAAAAAACGAATGAAATTCCAATTGCTTCAAATGAGCATTACTATCCTTGTTCTAATCTGTTTTTTAACAGTCATAATAAATTACCCTATCGTATTTTGTATTATAATAGAAGAATTTCTTTTGAAGTCTCACATATGTTGACAGACGGTACGGGAGCCCTTGAATTTTTAAAACACTTGGTGACTTATTATGTAATAAGGAAACAATCTCTTAATTTGCAAATGGAAACGAAAAATAGAAATAGCTTAGAGTTTGAAGATTCTTTTTCTACATATTACGAAGAAAATGTACCAAGCTGGCAAGAAACCCTTGATTATGCATACAAACTCCCATTTAAGTTTGATAAAAAGGGCGTATATCATATTACTACAGGAAAGATTGATATAGGCGAAATAAAACAGTTAGCCAAACATCAAGGCATAAGCATTACCACTTATATAATATCTAAATACATAGAGGTATTAATCGAAATTCAAGCTGAGCTAGCAGATAAACCTAAACCTATTACCATAAATGTACCTGTTAACTTGCGGAATTTTTTTGAAAGTCAAACTCTCCGCAATTTCTTTGTTAGTATACCTATAACAATTGATCCTCGTTTAGGAGAATACAAATTTCATGAGATTGTCCATAAGGTTGAAATAGAATTTAAACGATATTTAAACAACAAACAACTGAAACCACTTATTGCTCGAAATGTTCGAGGAGAAAAAAATGTCTTGCTACGACTTTTACCACTTACAATTAAGGACCAATTGGCACCTATTATACACTCGAAATTTGGGGAAAGTTTGTATACAAGCTCCATCTCTAATTTAGGAGTAGTATCTCTGAATAAGGACATAGAACCTTTTATTGAACGATTTGAATTCTATCCACCCCCCAGTGTAGGTAATAAAATAAAAGCCGGAATTATTAGTTATGGTTCTTTCATGTATATCACTTTCGGAAATATATCTGATATTCGTATTGTAGAACGGGAGTTCTTTAGAAAACTTAAAAAAGATGGTATTCATGTGAAAATAGAATCTAATCGGAGTGGATTTTAGTGGCTTATTGCCCAAAGTGCGGTATTCAAGTAGAGAGGGACCAAATACCTTGCCCTTTATGCTTTACCTATATTCCTAAAGTTTCTAGTGATAAACAGCTTCTTAAAGATAATGGTTTTCCACAATATTACAGTATGTATGAAAATGTAAGAGATAACATACTAAAAATAATTTTTCGTATTTTTAGCGTAGGTGCTCTTTTAGCTCTTTTCATCACTACATTAATTAATTTTATATTAGCTGGAACTTTAACATGGTCTCTATATAGTAGCAGTTCAGTCATTTCTTTTTGGATTGTAATTTATGTCTTCTCTAAGAAAATTAAAAGGAAAACTCTGATATTAAGTATTACAGCTACATGTTTATTACTTGCATTAGATATGGTAGATGAACAAATAAATTGGTCTTTTACTATAGCAGTTCCTATTTTTTTAATGTTCGTTACTTTAATTTGGCTGAACAAAGTGTTTTATAAAAAGAACAAAAAAAGATGGCTTGCTTTTGTGGGGATAATTACCATATCCGTATGTATTTTAACAGTATGGATCGATTTTATATTAGGACAATATATTAACCGTCCCTATACCTTTTCAAGGTCTATTGAGGATATAAAAGTCTTTTTATCTATTGGTACAGTTTGTCTAGTTCTCTCCTATGGTTTTCCAAATAAATGGAAAGAAATATTGAAAAGCAAATTTCATTTTTAACTTTCTATTCAATTCACAAGTGGAACATGACAAAAGTATCCAATTGAATTAGAGGTCGAAGGGAAGATTGACGTTTATCCTCATCACAAAATAACAAGAAAGATAATGGATACGTTTATTTAAATATGAGGTTAATATTTGAGAAACCAAAGGTGTATTGAAATTTTTCTTATACAACTAACTAATGCATTAGTTACATAAGAAAATGACCACAAAAATTTTTGTGGTCATTTTCTTTTACTTAAAAAGCAAGAATTTAACAGAGCCAAGTATGATATTCCTTTTATAACTCTATTTGATTCTGGATTCACATATTTATGCTTCTAGAAGTTAAATGTATCAAAATTTAAACTAATTTATTAAAGAAAAGAGGTAAATAAGTAAATTTATGAAATGTGCACTTATTTTGAATTAGAATTAGCTGGCGATTTATCAAGCTCAAGATGATTTCTCAAACTACTTGTTATAGCATTTACGCTAGTTTGATCAGGCATATAATAGTAAATCCTGTCAATATAATCGTCTTTTCCATCCAATTTTAATGTCGTTATGTTTTTAGGATTAGTTTCTTTCATATCATTGAATAAAAATAAGCCTTCAGACAAGCTCATATTTGTTGTGACATTTTTACTAAATACACTTGCATATTTATCTATTTTAAATAAAGTTTTGGGAGACTTTAATTTATCGATAATTGCTAGCATGGCTTGTTGTTGACGTTCTTCACGTCCAAAATCACCACGGGGATCGCGCTTTCTCATTCGAGCATAGGCTAAAGCTTCTGTACCATTCAGATGTTGATTTCCTTTTTTGAAGTAAACCTTATAGCGTGGTTTAGTATCAGTATATTGCCAAAAATCAAATGGAACATCAACATTAATTCCACCAACTTCATCAACAATATTTTTAAAACCACCAAAGTCTACAGTAACATAATAGTCGATTGGGACGTGTAAAAAGTTTTCTACTGTATTGACAGTTGATTGAAGACCACTATTATATGCACCATTAATTTTAGATTTTCTTTTTTGATCTGGAATTTCCACGTAAGTATCACGAGGAATACTCATTTTTTGTATTGTATTATCTTTAGGATTAACTGTTACTAAAATAATTGAGTCAGTTCTACCCCCTTGACCTTTTGTTGCATAGTTTTCAATTCCTAGAAACAAAATGGAAAACGGTTGAGTATCTTTTAATTCTTGATTACGCATACTTGAGTGAATAACTTCACCCTGAGTAGCATTTTGTAATTTAAAGTATGCTTTTATTCCCTTATATCCAATAAATGCTATAAGAATTATAACTAGCAACAGCAATATTTTAAGAGACTTTCTTTTTGTTTTTCTGATTTTTTTAGGCTTTTCTTTCATTTGTTTAGCAAGAGCTCCTTTTGAGATTTTTGTATATTCTTTGATTTGAATCAGAATATTTAAGATGAAATATGATTAGCATAATTTAAACATTAAAGTTTTACAATACAGATTTGGTTAAATTTTTTTAATGAATAAACCAAAAAGATCAATTTCTAATGCAATTTAATCACCTTTGTTTAAAAGCTAAACTTGATTATTTATATCCATTAAAACCTTCGAAGAAAGGAGTATTAAAATGGCTTTACTTCTTATTACATTAATAGGTCAACATAGCTACCTATTGATATTCTTAGTAAACCTTCTTGAACTATTAGCATTACCTATATCTGGAGAACTTACCATGAGTTATTCAGGATATTTAGTATTTCAAGGCAAAATGAATTATTTTTTATCCATATTGTTAGCAGTATTAGGGGCTATAATAGGTATTAGTTTATCTTATTTAATAGGTAATAAATTTGGTTATCGTCTTATTCAAAAGTATGGAAAGTATATTCATTTTGGACCGGGAAAATATCAAAAGACTGCAAAGTGGTTTGATCATCATGGCAATAAATTACTGATATTAGCTTTTTTTATCCCAGGTGTTAGGCATTTTACTGGATACTTTTCTGGTATTTCCAAATTGCCATATTTAACATTTGCTCGTAATGCGTATATTGGTGCATTTTTATGGGGAGTGACATTCGTAACCCTTGGGAAAATTTTAGGTCCAGAGTGGGACAAGTTTCATCATTCCGCTAGTAAGTATTTAGGAATTGGAATAACTTCTCTCATAATATTTATTTTGATAATTTTTTTAACTAGAAGATACAAATTGTTTATTAAATCATTTATTAATCGTTATATTTCATCCCTGTCAAAATTTTTTACTACATTAAGAAGAATGGAAATTTTTATATTCTGTCTCTTTGCAGTTTTTTTGTTAATGTTTATTTCTACACTAGGATTAAGTGAGGAATATTTAAATAATGAGTTAAATGAATTAAATGAGGTTAGTAGATATTTAATACGTACATTATTTAATGAAGATTGGAAAACGGTGATGAACGGGTTACTCTTCCTCCAAACCCCATTGTTTTTATTAGTCATTTCATTCGTAACTTTCAGTGTACTTTTTTTAAATAGACGAGATTTATTGTTAGAAAGTTTAATTTGTTTATCTACTATTATTGGAGGAGTGTTACTTAAAAAGATTTTAATTAGTATTTTTCACTATTTAAAGCCAAGTTTAGGTTCATTGTTGAATCTTGGATTTCCGAATGAGCAGTCATTTATGTCAGTTTTGGTTTACGGATTTTTTGTTTTCATTTTAGTTCGCCATTTGACCAAAACTAATCTTCAAAGCCTCCGTATTTTTCTGCCCTTCATTTTTTTATTACTATTATTTTTGATGGGTATAGCTAACGTATATTTTTCAATTCGTCTGCTAAGTGATGTATTGGCAGGGTACACGTTCGGAGCAACTTGGCTATTTTTAAATTTAGTGTTACTCGAACTTTTTAGGCTAATTCAAAATAAAGTTGATTAAAATTTAAGTTGAATATTATCGCTTCCAATTGATGATCTTAATGCTGACAGTAGACTTGTAGCATTCATGCAATGTATAAAGATTTCATCGTGTACCAGATAGGCCAATTCATTTTTGTGGCAAAAATCCTTTACGATAAAATTGTATGGATTATGAATATGTAATTCAACTAGCTGATGCTTTAGTTGCATAAGAGTTCCAAAGGTTGTCTAATTAGATAACCTTTTTTTGTTCAAAAAACAACGTTTTAACTTAACAGAGCTATTTTTAAAGAAAGTTTACCTGATTAATAGCTAAAAGCTTCAACTCAAATAAACGAATCGAAAGTAACTCAATCGAGTTGTTTCCGATTCGTTTATTTTATTCATTTGAGTCGTTTTGAATCAATAAATGTTGTTTTGTTGGGGTTCTTTAGTTTTGGCATGGTTATTGCAATATAAATGGTATAGGGGAAAGAAATAGGGAAATGAGAGGGGAAATTACTAATGACTTTTAACAAAGTACAAAATGGAACGACTGAAATTTTTGAGAGAACGTTGACTTATGATTTATACACTGATCCGAAGGTTTTGGTGGAAGAGCAAGAGAAAATTTTTTCAAAGACTTGGCAGTTAGTTGGGCATGTTAGCCAATTAGAAAATTTAGGGGATTTCTTTACAGCTGAAGTAGCTGGTGAACCGATTATTGTAACACGTGATAAGGACGGGGTTATTCGAGCTTTTTATAATGTTTGTCCACATCGAGCAACTAAGCTAGAGAAAAATGAAAGTGGAAATAAGAAAATTTTACAATGTGCTTACCACGGATGGACGTTTCATTTAGATGGTAAGTTAAATAAAGCACCTAATTTTAAAGGGGAAGATTTAGCTTGTGTATCAAATGCTTGTTTACGTTCTGTGAGGATGGAAATTGCTGAATCATTCATTTTTGTTAATTTAGATGATCATGCTACGTCATTAATCGAGACGTATGGAGATTTTTTTGAAAAGCTAAGTAAGTTCTCATTTTTAAGTGAGTTAAAAAGAACGAGCAGTAAATCTAGAGTAATTAAAGCAAACTGGAAAGCGTTTATTGATAATTATTTAGAATGTGATCATTGTCATATAGCACATCCAAGCTTTGTGGCTACTTTAGATATGAAAGACTATCAAATTATTACATGTCAGAATTATTCTGTTCAAGGTTCTGTTGTGAAAGCAAATAAGAAAATGGGTTCATTAGATTTTAATGAAGTAGAAATGCAAGGTGGTACGTTCTATTGGTTATGGCCGAATTTAATGATGACTATTTATCCAGGACCAGGAAATATTGCTACGATCCAAATGGTCCCGGTCGATCATGAGACAACACTTGGAATTTACACTTACTATTTTAGAGATGAAAACTTAACACAGGAAGAAAAAGACTTAGTTGAATTTGCTGAAATAGTACGAAATGAAGATGTTGAGTTAGTTGAATTAGAGCAAGTTGGATTCCGCTCACGAGCATTTAATAAAGGCCATTATTCTTCTTCAGAGCAAGCAATTGTTCAGTTCCATGAGACTGTCTTAAAAGCACTGGAGGCAGAGTGATGATGAACAAAGTAAGTCCAATGAAAGAATATTTATTTATTAATGGGGAAGAAGTACAAACATCTGAGTATTCAAATTTGTATTCTCCATTTACAAGAGAAGTTATTTCAGAGATTGCTGTTGCTACAAAAGAACAAACAGAACAGGCAATTGAAGTAGCATATCAGTCAAAAGACGAGTTTGCTAGAATGCCAGCATTTGAGAGGGCACAAATTCTTGAAAATGTCGTGTTGCTATTAAAAGAAAATTTTAATGAAGCTGCTGAAATCATTACAAAGGAAACTGCAAAACCAATAATGTTTTCAAGGGGAGAAGTAACAAGAACAATAGAAACATATAAATTTGCAGCTGAGGAAGCAAAACGAATTCATGGCGAAACAATTCCATTCGATGCTGCTTCGGGAGGTGTAGGAAGAGTAGGGTATACAGTAAGAAATCCAATCGGTGTTATTGGAGCGATTACTCCGTTTAATTTTCCTATGAATCTAGTAGCACATAAAGTAGGTCCAGCTATTGCGTCTGGTAATACTGTCGTTTTAAAACCGGCATCTCAAACGCCACTTTCGGCATTATTTATTGCTAAATTATTCAAGCAAGCTGGCTTACCAGACGGAATCTTAAATGTTGTGACAGGTCCGGGTCGTACAGTTGGAGATACGATTGTTGAAGATGAGCGAGTAAATATGGTTACGTTTACTGGAAGTACGAGTGTAGGGATTAACATTAGAAATAAGGCGAAGTTAAAGAAAACAACACTTGAGCTTGGATCAAACGCTGCTGTTATTATTGATAAAAATACGAACGTTGATAATATTATTGATCGTTGTGTAATGGGGGCCTTTTCAAATCAAGGTCAAGTATGTATTTCCTTACAGAGAGTATTTGTTCATGAAGAGATTTATGAGGAATTTACGAACAAATTCGTAGAAGCAACGAAAAAACTAAAACTTGGTAATCCTTTTGATGATGAAACTTATCTTTCTTCATTAATTTCACCTGATGAATTAGATCGGGCGTTAGACTGGATCGAAGAAGCAAAACAGAGCAATGCAAATATCCTTACAGGTGGTAAAGCGCAAGGAAATATTTTGGAGCCTACAATCATTGCGGATTGTACATTTAGCTTAAAAGTTTCATGTCAGGAAGTTTTCGCTCCAATCGTAACGGTTAGCAAAGTGAAATCAATTCAAGAAGCGATTTCTCATGTAAACAATTCGCGCTATGGTTTACAGGCTGGAATCTATACGGATAGTGTGTCGAATGCATTACTTGCCTCAAATGAACTGCATGTAGGAGCGGTCATCATTAATGATATTCCAACTTTTCGAGTTGATAATATGCCATATGGTGGTGTAAAGGAAAGTGGAACAGGAAGAGAAGGAATAAAGTTTGCAGTAGAAGAAATGACTGAGTTGAAGCTAATTGTTTGGAATCAAAACTAAAGTAGGAGAACTGATATGAAAAAACATAAAATAGCGGTTATTCCAGGGGACGGTATAGGTCCAGAAGTGATTAATGAAGGAATGAAAGTATTAAATAAAATAGCAAGTCTCGATGCTTCTTTTACGTTCGAATTTACATCATTTCCTTGGGGATGTGAATACTACGCACAATTTGGAAAAATGATGGACGATGATGGAATTGACCGATTAAAGGAATTTGAAGCAATCTATTTAGGAGCGGTCGGATTTCCTGGTGTACCAGATCATATCTCATTATGGGATTTGTTATTAAAAATTCGTAAAAGCTTTGATCAATATGTGAATATACGACCTGTAACGCTATTAAATGGGGCACCGTGTCCTCTTAATAATATAGAAACCGATGATATAAATATGTTATTTATCCGAGAGAATACGGAAGGTGAATATGCAGGAGCAGGTGATTGGCTGTATAAAGGAAAAGAACATGAAGTAGTTATACAAAATAGTGTCTTTTCTCGAAAAGGTACAGAGCGGATCATTCGCTATGCGTTTGAAGTGGCCCTAAAAGAGGGGAAAACAGTAACAAGTATTAGTAAGGCTAATGCTTTAAATTACTCAATGGTATTTTGGGATCAAGTATTTGAAGAAGTAAGTAAAGAGTATCCTTCAGTAAAAACATACTCTTATCTTGTTGATGCAGCTGCAATGCTTATGATCAAAGACCCGAAACGGTTTGAAGTAGTCGTGACTTCTAATTTATTTGGAGATATTTTAACAGACTTAGGTGCAGCCATCGCTGGAGGTTTGGGTCTTGCAGCTGGAGCAAACATCAATCCTGAGAGAGAATATCCGTCAATGTTTGAACCAATTCATGGCTCAGCACCAGACATATCAGGTAGACAGATTTCCAATCCGCTCGCTGCAATTTGGTCAGCAAGCCAAATGCTTGATTATCTCGGATATGAAAAGTATGGTAAGTTAATTCTTAATGCGATTGAAGAATTATTAATAGAAAACAAATATTTAACACCTGATTTAGGAGGGGCATCAACTACATCAGAGGTAGGGGATCGAATCGTTGAAATAGTTGCCTCAAGAATGAGTGTGTTACATACACAAACAAATTAACGAAAAGAAATGATACCTAATATTCAAAAGGGAAATACTTCAGGAGTATCTCCCTTTTGATTTAATCTTCATTTTTACAATATTTTCTAATTAATTTATTTGCTTTTGTTTGACTTAATCCGAGATCCTTTGCAACCTTTCGAGAACTCTTATGAATTGTATAAGATTCGATTATCATTTTTTTCTCAGTTTCTTCTAAAATATTGTCTAATGAATTCTCCTCATAGATTGAGATAGATTGATCATCAGGAATTAATTGTGATGGTAAGTCAGACAATCGAATGACTGAATCGCTAGTAATAACAAGTCTCTCAATTATATTTTCAAGCTGCCTAATATTACCTGGCCATTGAAATACTTCAAAAGCGCTTTTTACATTTGATGAAAATGAGCGACTAACTTTGTATTTATGATTGAACTTAGTTAAAAAATGATCGGCTAGTAAAGGAATATCTTTTTTTCTTTTTCTAAGTGGGGGAATTTGAATATCAATTACGTTTAAACGATAAAATAGATCTTCTCTAAATTGCTTTGATTTTACCATTTCCAATAGATTACGGTTCGTCGCAGTAATAATACGAACGTCAGCCCTTTTTAATTCTCGACCACCTACTGAAAAGAAGCTACGATCTTGTAGTACTTGGAGCAATTTTGCTTGAAATTTTAAGGATATTTCACCGATTTCGTCTAAGAAAATTGTTCCTTTATTTGCAGTTTCGAGCAAGCCAATTTTTCCATTTTTTAAAGCACCTGTAAACGCACCAGTAGCATAACCGAATAGTTCTGATTCTAATAGCTCTTCTGGGATTGCTGCACAATTGATAGCAAGAAAAGGACCGTTTTTCCGGTTGCTTAAATCATGGATATATTTTGCGAGAACCCCTTTTCCTGTTCCAGATTCACCTTGAATTAAAATATTTGTATCAACAGGGGCTATTTTTTTACTAAAATCAATGATATTTGTCATTTCGTCATCACATGTTATAAATCCATTAGAATGCAAATGTTCACTCGAACTAAGTTCATGAGTGCTATTATGAATAATAGAAATATAATTTTTTTCGCGAGAAGTAATAAAAATGAAATCCAAGTTTTTATTAATAGGATTGAAGATTGGAATAGCTGTCGTGACAAGCTCTTTACCAGTATGAGTTGTTTGATTAATTGTGACTGTGTTATTTTTCTCCAAAACGATTGGAATAATTGAAGGGGTCCAATATCCTTTTTCTAAGAAAATATCATTATGTTTTCCTATAATTTCGTTTTGACGTAAACCATAATGTTGTTCACACATCTTATTAACATAAATGATTTCAAGATTTCGGTTTAAAATATAAATTTCATCAGAAGAATAGTTTAAAATGTTTAACAACACTTCTTTATCGAATTCTAGTATTTCTGTAAGATTAGAATAACTGTTCATAATGTATGCTCCTTTTTAAGCGCTTACAATTAAAGGTTAATATTTTACTATTTTACAAAAAGAGTTTAACATAAGTCTACAAATTATTTGCAGAATTTTAAAAATAATCAACTATTTGAGGGTAAGGGGGAAATAGGATGAAATTATTTGCCATTTTTTTAACTATTTTTGCTTTCATAGGGTCATTAACGATTGTAAATCGTGTGGAGCCATACATTTTAGGATTACCATTTATTGTATTTTGGTCTGCGAGTTGGTTAGTCATCACTTCAATCTGTCTATTTATTAGTAATGCAATATTAGAGAAACAGGAGGAAAATCAATGAGCATTCTATTAATTGGAATTACGTTTCTATTTGCACTTTTTTTAGGAATACGTGCCCGAAGAGGAAGAGAAATGAAGTTGGAATCTTGGGTAGTTGGAGATCGTAATTTTGGTAGTATTGTCATGTTCGTTCTAATGGCTGGTGAAATGTTCACTACATTTATTTTCTTAGGAGCAAGTGGTGCATCTTATTCAATGGGCGGACCAGTAATCTATATTTTCTGTGCTGTTACTTATATTATTCCATTTTGGATTTTACCCCATATTTGGCGTTATGCGAAAAAACATAATTTATTAACACAGCCTGATTTCTTCGTTAAAAAATATAATAGTAAATCTTTAGGTCTACTTGTTGCTATCGTTGGGGTCGTTTCCATTATTCCATATATGGTTCTCCAATTAAACGGTATAAAAATAATTGTATCTGAAGCTTCATACGGTGCCATTTCACCGAATTTAGCAGTATGGATTGGCGTTATTGTCGTGACAATCTTTGTCTATATCTCAGGAATACATGGTTCAGCATTTACGGCGATACTAAAAGATATTTTGATGCTTATTACGATATTAGTTTTAGGAATTTATTTGCCAGTCCATTATTACGGTGGAGTTGAACCGATGTTTAAAACATTAGATGCTGCTAAACCTGGATTCTTACTTCTACCTAAGTCTGGTTATAGTATTTCTTGGTATGTATCAGTTTGCTTAATTATTGCACTTGGTCAATACATGTGGCCACATGTTTTTGGAGCGAGTTTATCATCCAAAGATTCCAAAACATTACGAAAAAATGCAGCACTGATTCCTCTTTATCAAATACTGATGGTATTCATCCTGTTTATCGGTTTTACTGCACTTTTACAAATGCCACATATACCAGGAGGACGAACTGATCTAGTTTTATTCTCAATTGCTAAAGCAACACTCCCACCTTGGTTTATTGGTGTAATTGGTTCAGCAGGTTTACTAGCAGCATTAGTTCCGAGTTCATTGTTATTATTAACGGCTTCAACATTACTTTCAAAAAATATATATAAAGCAATTAAACCAGATACAAGTGAAGCGAAGTTAGCTGGACTTACTAGAATCTTAGTGCCAATCATCGCTTTAATCGCTTTATTATTTACTTTTTATGGTGGAAAAACAATGCTTTCTCTTTTATTAATGGCATATAGTTTCGTCTTACAATTATTCCCTGCCTTAATTGTAACGTTCTTAAAACGTAATCCAGTTACAAAAACAGGAGCAGTAGCGGGAATACTATCCGGATTAATTACAGTAGCATACGTAACAATTAAAAATACGAGCTTCGGTACATTATTCCCTCATGCACCTCAATTTTTAAAAGATTTAGATCCAGGGTTTATTGCATTTACGATTAATATCATCTTTATGTTTGGTGTAAGTGGAATTACATATTTAGTAAAAGTAAGACCACGAGTAGGTCAAAAAGCGATCAAGGAACAATGGTGAGCGTATGAAGATTATTTGTTTAGGTGATAGTCTTACAGAAGGTTTAGGGATAGCAAAAGTTAATGCATGGCCAGCTGTACTTCAAAACGAATTATCAGTCGAGATAATAAATAAAGGGATTTCAGGTGATACAAGCACTGGAATGCTATCACGATTCTACCATGATGTCGTATTAAACAATCCATCACATGTAATTATTTGCTCTGGTGGAAATGATCTATGGTGGAATGTTGATTTAAACTATATACTGTCAAACATTTATTCAATGGTCAAACAAGCTATACACAACAATATTCAACCTATTATAGCAATCCATCCACCAATTCATTTAGAAAATATCAATCACAAAGAAGTATGGGAACCGATTGCTGGCTTTGAAACATTTGTTTTAAAAGCCAAAGAGTTAGCCGAACGAATTGAGCAAATGATTGAAATAAATCATTTTAATCTAATTGATTTTCGAATTCCATTTCAACAGCATCAACAATTGAAGACTGAGTTTTTCGAAGGTACTGACGGAGTACATCCAAATGAACTTGGTCATATTGCTTTAGCGAAACAGGCATATCAAACAATGAAAGAGTTCTAAAAATACCAATAAAACGGATAGCAGTCTTTAGCTATCCGTTTTATTTTTTAATTAACCGTATCAATTGCTTTTAATTCATAATCCATATATGTACTCTCACTTTTCCATTCAATCTTCCTTATAACAGCAATACCAAAAGGCTTTTCATCATTCTTTCTAGTTACATTGATTGGTGTATCAATAGGAAACAAGTGGTATCCATTAAGCTCTAAAGAGAATGTATTATTTTCTTTTCTGATCGCTTTTTCATTCGTTACAATTACAAAATTAAATTCAAATGGCATACTCATATTTTGGAAACTCCTTAAATTGAAGATTTTTACTATTTAATATAGAAGAGATTAAAGACTTAAAAATATCTTAATATATTTTTGTTGTGAATACAAAAAAGAGATAGGTAGGAAGATGAAATTTCATAATTTAGAAACACTTATTTAATGTAAGGGAGACAGTGCGAGGTTTTATGAGTTACAAATTATGATGAATTAGCTAATTTAGTAACTCATGAACCGCTTATGAGTTAAAAATAATCAACAAATCGCTACTTTTCTAACTCATGAGCCTCTTATGAGTTAAAAATAATCAACAAGTCGCTACTTTTCTAACTCATGAGCCTCCTTATGAGTTAAAAATAATCAACAAGTCGCTACTTTTTTAACTCAAGACCCCCAATGAGTCAATAACTTTTACACATACAAATAAACGATTGGTCATTGATTCACTATGTCGACTATATAATAAAATAAACAGTATTTTTGGAGTTGTTCTTTGGAAGGGGCTGATGTTTATGCGAAGAAATAAAAATATGGCTCTCATTGCAATATTGTGGATATGCATGGTGATTTTTATTATTGTGAACGCGGTTCGTCATATTCGAATATATATGGTTTATAATTCAGGCTTAATGCCATTTATTGTTTGTGGAATGTTTCTTTTTGCCATTATTATTCTTTATGTGAGTGGATCGAAACAGCGGAGATAGAAGAGTAAATGAACCCATAATATTTAGGGTTCTTTTTTATTGTTAGCTCAGTTAAGCAGTTTGTAGATTTTCTTATGCAACTAAATTGAAGATTAGTTGAATAAGATAAGAAGTTTCAAAATATAACGAAATAAATTCCAAAATATGGTAATATCAATTAGTCAGTAATGAATTTTTAAGAGTTTTCTAATTGAAAAATATGGATTTTGGTGTCTAGAAAGCAGGTAATTTTCTTTGAATATAAAAGCTATCAAACTATCAATTTGTACAATGCTAATTTTCGTTTCGATGTTCTTATTGACTGCATGTGTTGGGGCAGGAACGATCGATGTAAAAGCACAAAAATATATTAAAGACAAATACGGTTTCGAAGTAGATGTTTTGGAAAAACCAAACATAAACGAAGGGAACATGGGAGATACCTATTTTAAAGTTAGAAAGAGAACGGGAAATAAGCTCACTTTTAACATCTACATAAAGGGGATGTTATTTACAAAAATTATTGGAGATGACTATGACATCCAATCTAAAACATTTGAAATGAAAAAGGCTTTTGAAAAATCGAATTCAGAAATTCTTAGTCGAGCCAAAGTAAAGTCAATCGAATTTAAAAGTGAAAATGATATGGAATCGTTTGATTACGCTGATACTGGAAATGTTATACAACATTTAAAAGTAAATGTTGTGAGTGCAAATGTTAAAAATTTATTTGATACTGAAAAAATGAATTCAATTTATGAAGTGCTTAAAAAATTTCAAGAGTTTAGCGATGTTTACAAGCCATTAGATGTGAAAGAAATTAGTATGAGCTATACAAATGATATAAATAAAAGAATAACTTTTGATATAGACAATGTACATTCGATTTATTCGATGTCTGATTTTGAACGTGAAAGCTCCACACCTTATGAACCGCCGAATATAACAAATTTTGCACAATACTCTTACTATATTGAAGAATCGGCACTTTTCAAGGATTTTGAAGGTGGGTTAAGGAGTCTTGGTTATGACTATTTGAATACAAATCAAATGCCAGTTTTCAATCAGGATCTTGATTTAGCTTTCGAGTCTGATGAATATAGTATTTTTGACATTCAACTAAAAGGTAATATAGACGATGTAGATCAGGTCTATCAGTTACTCCAATTTTTAACGAGTGCCAAACTTGAAGTTTATAATGTTAGAATTTTTTCTTTAGATAATAAATATCCGGAGGACTATATGAATTTAATTTCCTTTCATATTCCAGATGGGGTATCGAAAGAAATCGTAAAACAAGCTTTTAAAGAAAGAGAAGAATATATCAAGGAATTAGATTGAAATTTAATCTTATGAGTAATTTAGTGAAGCCTCTAATAATCATTAGAATAAAACGTTGCACAAAGTTATCGGTATTAATAAAAGAGTTCCTAAGGTTGTCTAATTGGACAACCTCTTTTTTTAATTCAAAAATCAACATTTTAATTTAACAGAAAAAAATAGGGAACAATTTAGAAAAATTAAAAATTAATTTGTACAGTATTAAACCATTTGTTAAAATGAAGACAGTATATGGTTGCAGTTTGCATTAATAGGGAATTTGGTGAAAAACCAAAACAGCTCACATCTACTGTAAGAAGCTACGAAACATTCGAGTGCGATTGCACGTTAATCACTGGGAAACTGGGAAGATGAATGGAGTAGGCTAGAAGCTTTAAGTCAGGAGACCTGCCATTTGCATTTTACAAGTCTTTCGGTGAGGGAAGTTTTGTTATCAGAAAAATTCTGTTCTTATGCGAAAGCCGTATAAGAGCGCTGTGACGCGCATTTTTTAGTATGCTGTTGGAGCAGTTTAATTTTTGGATAACTATGAGTCCTGCCAAATAAGGCAGGGCTCTTTTTTTGCACATGAAGAATGTATAAATTGGCAGCGGAGAGGAAAAGTCGACGTGGTTGCCAATTTTAATTTCTATGTATAAGTGCAACTTAAGCCTCTATCTTCGCCTAAAGACTCGCCATAATTGGCGGGTTTTCTTTATTGGCAATGAAGAATTTTTGTCACTAAAAGACACCGGAAAATCAAGCAAAATAAGGGAGGAAGAATTTGAGTTTATTAGAAAGATAGGTTTTTAGAAATGAAAGAAAGGACGCGTTTAAATGAAAAGAATATTAGGATTATTATTAGCAGTTTTATTAGTTTTTTCAATTACAATTCCAACGAAATCTGTACCGGTTCACGCAGATAGTCCAATTGGCTATGTGACGATGTCAGTTGAGGCAAATACTTTAGGTGCGGGGTTAATTCGTCAACCAGTTAAAGTTCCTTTTTATGAAGGGGAAAGTTATGCAAAAGTTCTTGACCGATTTTTAAGCGGGACAAGTAATTATGATAGTTACGGATCGGTTAATTCAGGATTCTATTTGTCAAAAGTTAAACTTGAAAATGGAAATATTTCTGTAAATGTTCCGACAGTCATAAAAGATGCAATGAATTTAAGTAATGAAGAAATTATTGCTAACGGCGCTCAAAAAACGGGCTATTTAGGGGAATTTGACTACTATAATATGTCCGGTTGGATGTATGCAGTTAATAATGAGTTTCCAAATGTTGGGGCATCTGATAAATTCCCGAAAGATGGGGATGTTTGTAGATGGCAATTTACACTTTATGGATACGGCTCAGATTTAGGACAAGATAATTCAAGTTTTGGTGGGGATAAAGCACTTTATACACCAGCAAATAAAGATTCTTTATTAAAAAAAGTAGCTGAAGTAAATTCAGCACCTAACAAAGATGCGTTATTAGCGAAGGAATCTATTCGAACTGCATATGATCAAGCAAATACAGCACTTATTAATTTAACAGTTGATCAATCTACTGTTAATACTGCACTGACTACTTTAAATGATGCTTTAAATAATGTTGATATAAGCACGCAATTAAATGATTCACTAGGCTATATATTGACTAAAGTTCCTAATCCAAGTTTTGGTACGGGTTCAGGTGAATGGTCAGTATTGTCATTAGCAAGAGGTAACTATAATGTACCTGATCAATATTTTGTTAATTACTACAATCGTATTGTCGATACAGTGAAGTCAGCAAACGGCGTTTTATCTACATCAAAGAATACGGAATATGCGAGATTAATATTAGCTCTTAGTGCATTAGGAAAAGATTCTACTGATGTAGGTGGTTATAACTTACTAACTCCACTTGCTGATTATGATAAAACAGTTAGTCAAGGGATTAACGGAGGGATATTCGCCTTAATAGCATTCGATTCAAATAATTATCAAATACCAACAATTGCAGATTCTACTAAACAAGCAACAAGGGAAAAATACGTTAATTATATATTAAGTAAAGAAGTAAAGAAGGGTACTGATCAAGCAGGAGGGTTTGCTTTATTTGGCACAACGCCAGATCCTGACATTACATCAATGGCATTACAGGCATTAGCTCCATATCAATCTATGCCAGAGGTAAATGCAGCAATTAATCGAGCATTAAAAGCGATCTCTACTATTCAAAAAGCGGATGGTGGATTTACTGCATTTGGTTCAACTTCTAGCGAAAGTATTTCACAAGTTATCGTAGCTTTAACAGCAGTAGGTGTAAATCCAGCAACAGACAGTCGATTTGTAAAAGAAAATGGAAATTTAGTGACCGCATTACTAAGATTTTATGTTAATGGCGGAGGATTCAAGCATGTTTTAACGGGGAATGTGGATGGAATGGCTACAGATCAAGCGACATATGCCCTTGTATCTTATGACAGATTTCTTAAAGGAAAAAATAGTCTTTATAACATGACAGATGCTTCGGTAACCATAGTTACAAATCAAATAAATGCATTACCTACAACAATTACAATTTCAAATGAATCAGAGATTGCTAAAGCAAGAACGGCTTATGAAGGTTTAACTGCAGCGCAACAGGGATTACTATCATCAGCGGTATTAGATAAATTAGTTGCAGCAGAATCAGAAATTACTAGATTAAAAGAAGAAGCAGTACTAGTTGTTTCAGTAATTAATAAAATTAATGAATTACCAGCATCAATTACTTTATCAGATGAAACAGCAGTAGTGTCAGCTCGTGAAGCATACGATGGTTTAACACAAGCTCAAAAAGAAAAAGTATCAGAAACTGTATTAAATAAATTAGTTTCGGCGGAAGCAGAAATTAGTAGTTTAAAAGACGAGGCTTCATTAATAGACTCGGTTATAGTCAAAATAAACGCCCTACCGACAACTATTTCTTTAGCAGATGAAGCAACGGTAGTTTCAGCTCGTGAGGCATATGATGGGTTGACGCAAGCTCAAAAAGAAAAAGTAACGGAAACTGTATTAGAAAAATTAGTTGCAGCAGAATCAGAAATTAAAAGTTTAAAAGACGAAGCTTCATTAATAGACTCAGTTGTTAACAAAATAAATGCTTTACCGACATCTATTACGCTATCAGATGAAACTGCAGTAGTATCAGCTCGTGAGGCATACAATGGGCTTACTCTTGTTCAAAAAGGGAAAGTATCAACAACTGTATTAAATAAATTAGTAGCAGCAGAAAATAAAATAATTGTCTTAAAAGATCAAGTAAAAGCAGATGCGGTTCAAAATAAAATCAATGGATTACCTTCACAAATCAAGTTAGCTAATGAATCTGCAGTAATTGCAGCTAGAAAAGACTATAACGCTTTAACAACTGCTCAAAAGAACTTAGTTACGTCTACTGTACTAAATAAGCTTGTATTAGCTGAAAAAACAATTGTGAATATAAAAAATGCCGCAAAAGTTGCGAAAGATAAAATTGCTGCATTACCAACTACATCACAAGTTAGATTAACTAGTGAATCGGCAATTAAGTCAGCACGAGCAGCTTATAATTCTTTAGATTCAAGTCAAAAATCGCTAGTAGGCAGTATTACTAGACTTACTTCAGCTGAGTCTAGGCTAGCAGTAATAAAAGCAGATAAAACATTACCAACTATAAAAGGAATTTCGAATAATGCCTATTATAGAACGAAAAAAACAATTCAAATCAGTGATAATGTTGGGCTGTTAAATGTAAAACTTACATTCAATGGTAAGTCATACACTTATTATTCAGGAAAAGTTTTTGCAGCATCTGGTAAGTACAATATTATTGCAACTGATTTAAAAGGGAACAAACGAAGCATCGTCTTCTATATTGATAACAAAGCACCTCTTAAACCAGCAGTAAAAAGTATAAAGAGCTCTTCAACAAAAGTTACTGGTAAAGCAGAGTCAAATAGTACGGTTTATATTTATCGTGGCTCACAAAGAATTGGTTCCGCAAAAGTATCATCGAGTGGAACTTACTCTGTTAAAATATCAAAACAGAAAAAGAGAACGAAACTAACTATCTATGTAGTAGATCGAGCAGGGAATAAGGGTGCTAAAACTTCAGTAACTGTTAAATAATACTGATAATACTCTAGCTGTATGTAATATTGAAACGATCACTAGTTTAATAGAGGTCGTTTCAGTTTTTTTAAAGTCGAAGGATATGATAAACCCAATTATTTTTACGGTCTTGGTTTTCAGAAAAGAAGAGAGGATATGGTATAAAAATGAGAAAAATATCAGGGATGTTATTATCAGGATTTTTTATTTTTTCAGTTATTGTTCCGGCTAATTCCGTTCATGCAGATAGCCGTGCTACGATTTTAGGACAATCAACTACTCACACTACATATGAGAATGCCGGCGCAGGGCTAAACTCAATATTGAAACTAAGTGAATCGAATAGCAACGCGACGATAAGTACCCAACTAAATAATTCTTTAGGATTTTTATTATCTAAAGTTCCTAATCCAAGTTTTGGAACAATTTCAGGTGAATGGTCAGTACTGTCTTTAGCAAGGGGGAACTATAATGTACCCGCACAATATTTTGTTAACTACTATAATCGTATCGTCGATCAAGTGAAATCAGATAAAGGTGTGTTGTCCACATCAAAAAATACTGAATACTCAAGGTTAATACTGGCACTTAGTGCATTAGGAAAAGATCCTACGAATGTAGGTGGTTACAATTTATTAACACCACTTGCCGATTACTCTAAAACAATTTATCAAGGTATTAATGGTGGTATTTTTGCCTTAATCGCATTTGATTCAAATCATTATGAGATTCCTACTATTGCAGATTCTACCAAGCAAGCAACGAGAGAAAAATACATTGATTTTATTTTAAGTAAGGAAATAAAAAAGGGTACTGATCAAGCAGGAGGTTTTGCTTTATCTGGCTCAGCGCCAGATCCTGATATTACTGCAATGGCACTACAAGCGTTAGCTCCATACGAATCAATGCCTGAGGTGAGTAGCGCAATTGATCGAGCAGTGACAGCACTATCAAACCTACAAAACACAGATGGAGGATTTACTGCCTGGGGCTCAACATCTAGCGAAAGTATTGCACAAGCAATCGTAGCTTTAACAGCATTAGGTGTAAATCCAGCAACCGATAGTCGATTTGTAAAGCCAAATGGAAACTTAGTGACTGCACTTCTTAAGTTTTATGTAGACGGTGGAGGGTTCAAGCATGTTTTAGAAGGTAGCGCAGACGGCATGGCTACAGATCAAGGGTCTTATGCTCTTGAATCTTATGACCGATTCTTAAATGGAATAAACAGCCTTTATAACATGACTGATGCCCCTGTAACGATCGTCACTAAACAAATTAATGGATTACCAGCAACAATCACACTTGTGGATGAGCCAGCAATTGTTGCTGCTCGAACGGCTTATGATGGGTTAGGACTAGCTCAAAAAGGATTAGTAGCATCGGTAGTTTTAGATCGATTAGTTGATACAGAGGATGCACTTAGAGCATTAAAAAACGAAACGACATTAGTCGATCTAGTCGTTAATCAAATAAATGCTCTACCAGCTACTATTACACTATCAAACGAAGCTTCGGTAGTTTCAGCTCGCAAGGCGTATGATGGGTTAACTCACACTCAAAAAGAAAAAGTTTCTATTAATGTATTAAACAAATTAGTCGCAGCAGAAAATGCGATTACTACATTAAAAAATCAAGCTAAAGCAAGTGAAGTTCAAAATAAAATCAATGCATTACCTTCACAAATAAAGCTTACGAATGAATCAGCTATTGTAGCTGCTCGAGCGGCATATAACGGATTAACAGCACCACAAAAAGCTTTCGTAAGTTCGACAGCTTTAACTAAACTCGTATCGGCTGAAAAAACAATTACTAATTTAAAAAATGCGGCAAAAGCTGTTAAAGATAAAATTTCGGCTTTACCAGCTGTAGGAAGTGTCAGGTTAACAAGTGAGACGGCGATTAAAGCAGCCCGTTCTGGTTACAATGCGCTTGATTCAAATCAAAAAACACTTGTAGGAAGTATTTCTAAACTTACTGCAGCAGAAGCTAGGCTTTCACTTATTAAGGCTGATAAAACATTACCAACGATAAAAGGTGTAACAAATAATGCCTATTATAAAGTAAATAAAACAGTCCAAATAAGCGATAATGTTGGCGTTTTAACAGCTACGTATACAATAAACGGAAAGTCTTATCCTTATTCATCTAGTAAAGTTTACTCAGCGTCTGCTAAATATACAATCACTGTAACTGATTTGAAAGGAAATAAAAGAACGGTTGTATTTTACATCGATAAAACAGCTCCAACTAAACCGACAGTAAAGAGCATTTCAAGCTCTACAACGAAAGTTACTGGAAAAACAGAAGGGTATAGTACGATTTATATACTTCAAGGCTCTAAAAAGATTGGAACTTCAAAAGTATCATCGTCTGGAGCGTACTCTGTAAAAATAGCAAAACAAAAGAAAAATACAAAACTAACAATTTATGTAGTAGATCGAGCAGGAAATAAAAGTGCAAATACGATTGTAACAGTTAAATAGTAATCTATTAACGTCAAAAAAATCTGCTCGAAATGTTTTTTAATGTTGAAACGACCACTAGCTAAATTAGCGGTCGTTTCAATACTTTAATAAGGAGGGGAATGCGATGAAAAAGTGGCTAGTTTCCATACTTCTAATACTTATACCGACATTGCTAATTGGCTGTGGAAAAGATGATTCGGCTGAAGGGAAAAAGCAAGTACCAAACGATGGAATTTCTCAATCAGTAGTTAACACAATTAAAGAGAATAACGCAAAAGAAAGCGCAGAAAAAAAGCAAACTACTGAAAAAAAACAGAGTGATGAAAAAAAGCAAACCTCTGAAAAAAAGCAAAGTAATGAAGTCAAACAAGAGCAAAAGGAAAGCCCTAAAAAAGAGGAAACAAAAAAGGAAGTAAATAAAGCACCAATTCAAGAAAAAAAATCAAGTAGCACAGATAAAACACAAAAGAAGTCGAATGCTCCTCCGAAAGATACAAAGAAGAATGACGTTGCAACGACTAAAAAACCAGCAAGTGGCAAAAAGGATAAATATCAAACAGATCCAGTACCAAAGGATAAACCAAAACCAGTAGAACCTGGTGATACTGCAGTTGTACCTACTAAAAAATTAACTGCTACCATTTCAATTGTTTGTGACACGATTTTAAATAATATGGATAAGTTTAACGAAGATAAATTATCTGTTTTGCCAAAAGATGGCGTAATCATGGCAAAAAGAACAGTTGAGTTTTCAGAAGGAGAAAGTGTTCTAGATGTATTGAAACGTGAAACGAGAGCATCCAAAATTCAAATGGAAATGGAATTTTACCCGGCATATAATAGCGCTTATATTGAAGGAATCAATAATATTTATGAATTTGATTGTGGTGAGCTTTCTGGTTGGATGTACAAAGTAAATGGATGGTTTCCAAATTACGGAGCAAGTCGTTATGAACTAAAAGATGGAGATGTCATTGAATGGGTTTATACATGCGATTTAGGACGTGATGTCGGAGGGTATGTAGAAGGAGTGGAGAATCAATGAGGGATGCTTTCTCATCCTGCCATCCTTTCATAAATATGTTTTATTTTACAGCAGTCATTATTTTTTCAATGTTTTTTCTTCATCCTGCCCTATTAATCATTTCACTTTTAGTGGCAGTCATCTATTCAATTTATTTAAACGGTGTCAAATCGGTCAAATTTAATTTCTTTATGATGCTTCCAACAATGATTATTGCAGCGATCATAAATCCAACGTTTAGTCACGCAGGTGTGACGATTCTTTATTATATTGACGATGGGAATCCAATTACACTTGAATCAATTTTATATGGTCTTGCAGTAGCGTGTATGCTTGTTACTGTCATTAATTGGTTTGCTTGCTACAATGCCGTGATGACTTCGGATAAATTTATCTATCTATTTGGAAGAATCCTTCCAAGTTTATCATTAATATTTTCGATGGTGTTACGATTTGTTCCTAGATTTAAAATGCGAATAAAAGAAATTGCTGAAGCACAACGAAGTATCGGTAAATCTACCTCAAATGGCAATATATTTCATCGTATAAAAAATGGGCTTAACATTATTTCCATATTAGTTACTTGGGCATTAGAAAATGGAATAGAAACAGCCGACTCAATGAAATCTCGCGGTTATGGACTTAGAGGCCGTACTGCATTCTCAATTTTTAAATTCGAAAAAAGAGATCGAATCGTATTAGCGATCTTTATTGTTTGTACTACCATTATTTTAATTGGCACGTATCAAGGAATTACTTCTATTAAATACTATCCAGCCATTTTAATAAAGCCTTTAACAATATGGAATCTTTTTGTTTATTTTACTTACTTGTTATTTTTATTTACCCCTATGATTCTGAATGTAATGGAGGATTTGAAATGGAAATCTATCAAATCAAACAGCTAACCTTTTCTTATCCAGAAAGAGAATATAAAGCGATTGATGATGTTTCAGTTAACATAAATCGAGGTGATTTTACAGTCATAATTGGAAAATCGGGTTGTGGTAAAACAACATTATTACGACATTTAAAAACGATTATTACACCTCATGGAAATCGAAGTGGTGAAATAAACTTTATGAATGAACCAATTGAATCACTAGATTTACGAACAGTAGCGAGCAAAATAGGTTTTGTATCACAAAACCCTGATAATCAAATCGTAACTGATAAAGTGTGGCATGAGCTTGCATTTGGATTAGAAAGTCTTGGAATCGATAATCAAACAATACGGCTAAGAGTAGCAGAAATGGCTAGTTTTTTTGGTATTCAAAATTGGTTTTTGAAAAATGTAAGTGAGCTATCGGGTGGTCAAAAACAGCTACTAAATTTAGCGTCAGTTATGGCAATGCAACCTGAAGTATTAATACTAGACGAGCCAACCTCACAATTAGACCCAATCGCTGCGGCTGAGTTTTTGGAAGCAATTAAAAAGATAAATAATGAATTAGGCGTTACGATCATCTTAACAGAACATCGATTAGAAGAAGTTTTTCCGATGGCTGATAAAGTAATCGCAATGGAAAACGGTAAGATAATTGTTCACGATACACCTGTACGTGTTTGTGAATGCTTAATGAACGAAAAAAATGATTTAATAAGTGCGTTGCCAAGTGCCATGCAAATCTATTCGAGCTTGCCTAGTAATGAGGAATGCCCAGTAACCGTGCGAGACGGAAGAAATTTTTTAGATCATTTACTTAATGGTAAATCAATAAAAGAACAGAATTCTCAAGTGAAAAACGATATGAATAACAACGAAAACGCCATTGAATTGAAAGATGTATGGTTTAAGTACGAAAAAAATGGGACGGATATTTTAAAAAGTTTGTCTCTTAAAATACAAAAAGGTAAATTTTATGCCATTATGGGTGGAAATGGAACAGGAAAATCAACAACTTTATCAGTAATAGCAGGAAATAATAAACCTTATCGTGGAAAAGTTTTACTAAATGGAAAACCAGTTGCGAAATACAATAATAAAGAGCTATTTCATAAAAATTTAGGTGTACTACCTCAAAATCCTCAAAGCTTATTTGTGAAAAAGACTGTAGAGCTTGATTTAATTTCGATCATAAAGGATCGAACATTAAGTGAAGTGGAGATGAACAAGAAAATTTCAGATGTTTCTATCTTAGTTGAAATAGAGCATTTGTTAAAGGAACATCCTTATGATTTAAGTGGCGGAGAACAACAAAGAGTAGCGTTAGCAAAAATATTACTTTTAGAACCTAAGATTCTATTATTAGATGAGCCTACAAAAGGATTAGATAACTGTTTTAAAGAGAAGTTTGCCAACATTTTAAAAGAACTAACTCAAAATGGTGTTACGATTTTAATGGTGTCACATGATCTGGAATTTTGTGCAAAACATACAGACAATTGTGGACTATTTTTCGATGGTAATTTAATTTCGGAAAGTACAACTACAGAATTCTTTGGTGGTAATAGTTTTTATACAACTGCAGCAAATCGCATCTCTCGCCAATATTTTAAAAATGCCATAACAAATGAGGATGTGATTGCATTATGCAAGATGGCAATGCAATAAAATCAAGAAAAAGAAGTATGCTAGCCACCTTTCTAATTTTAATAGTAATTCCCCTAACAATTGCATGCGGAATCTTACTATTAAATGACAGAAAATATTATTTGATTAGTCTTCTAATTATTTTCTATTCGATGCTTCCATTTGGAATGGTTTTTGAAAAACGTCGACCTCAAGCAAGGGAGTTAATTGTGATCGCAGTACTATGTGCGATTGCCGTCGCTGGAAGAGCAGCCTTTTTTTGGATCCCCCAATTTAAGCCAGTTGTCGCAATCGTCATTATTGCCGGGGTAACCTTTGGAGCTGAAAGCGGATTTTTAGTTGGAGCAATGTCAGGCTTTGTATCAAATTTCTTCTTTGGTCAAGGTCCATGGACACCATGGCAAATGTTTTGTTTTGGAATCATTGGATTTATTGCCGGACTAATATTTCACAAAGATAGGCTTCCAAAAAAAAGGCTTATCCTTTGTCTTTTTGGTGGATTATCAACATTTTTTATCTATGGCGGAATCATAAACTTTGGCGCACTATTAATGTGGTCTTCACACCCAACTTGGAAAGCTCTCCTAACTACATATCTATCCGGAGTTCCTTTTGATCTAGGTCACGCTTTAGCAACGGTCATCTTTTTAGCGATCCTTGCTAATCCGATGATCGAAAAATTAGAACGAATAAAGAAGAAATATGGCTTAGTAGAAAGTCGATAAGAAAAGTAAATATCGATAGCCTCTATCATTTACTGAAAACATAACATTTGGTTATGTTTTTTTGTATATTAAGAAAGTATAAATTGGCAGCGGAGAAGATCAAACGACGTAGTTTTCAATTTTAGGAATTAAGTATAAGTGCAACTACCCCTCTGTCTTCGCCAATCGGAGAGTTTTCTTTATTGTAAAGTAATAAATGTGAACTTTTTATGAAAATATTACCGGGGGTCTACGAAATAAAATTATGATAGTATTTTTATAAGGAGGGGACGAGAAATGGAATTTAAAAAGGCAAATTACATGTTAATTGGGGTACTTATTTTATTAAGTGCATTAAAATATATCGATGTTGTACGCAATTTAATAAATAAATCAAATGAAACTTATTACGTGCTTTTCGGAGTAGTGATCGTAATAACTGGTATAATTTTTGTATTAAGTCCTTATTTTATGAAGAATAAACAAAGTGATTTTTCTATTGAAGGTTAAACTAATGTGATCCTAAATTAAGAAAATGTCTATCTTAATTTAGGATAAGATCTAAATTATAAACTTCTATCTAACATCTTCTAAAACTCTCCAGTTCCAAGAAAATCTATCCATTAAAAGTTTACTATGTAGAATATTTAACAAATGATTGGTGACTCTATCCGTATAAATGAAGAATTGGTATTTTACGGAAAGGAAGTCTAACGAAATATGTCAACATGGTCCCAAATATATAATCCTTTACATAATATTTGGCTTTCTGCATTAATGGCAGCTATTCCAATTATATTTTTTATTATCGCATTAACAGTTTTAAAACTAAGAGGTTATATAGCAGGTGCATTAAGCATTATTGTTGCAGGTATTGTTGCAGTTTTAGTTTATGGAATGCCAATTAAAATGATTGTGTCATCTGCTGTATATGGAATATTGGCAGGGATTTGGCCAGTTGCATCAATCGTACTAGCAGCAATATTCCTATATAAACTAACTACTAAAACTGGTCAGTTTAGTATTATTCGAAAAAGTATCGCATCCATAACGGAAGATCAACGAATTCAAGTTCTTTTGGTGGCCTATTCATTCGGCGCATTTTTAGAAGGTGCTGCAGGATTTGGTGCGCCTGTTGCCATTACTGCTGCGATTCTAGTTGGGCTTGGTTTTAATGCATTAAATGCTGCGGCGATCTGCTTAATCGCAAACATTGCTGGTGGAGCATTTGGAGCAATGGGAATACCTGTTAATGTACCAGCACAATTGACTGGTCTTGATGGACTTACAGTTGGTAGATATACTGCTCTAGTTCTTCCACTAGTAAGCATTTTAGTACCATTTTTACTTGTATTTATCATCGATGGTTTTAAAGGAATTAGACAAACACTTCCAGCCATTTTAGTTAATGGAATTTCATTCGCCATTACACAATTTGCTGTTTTGTATTTTTTAGGCGCAGAACTTGCTGATATATTTGCAGCAATAATAAGTTTAGTTGCAGTATCATTATTTTTACGCATATGGAGTCCAAAAGAAATTTATAAAATTCAACAAACAGAAAGTAAAGCTTCAAACGCAGAAGAAAGATATTCATTTAATCAAATCATCTATGCATGGTTACCGTTTATTCTACTAACTGTTTTTGTGACAATTTTTAATTTAAACTTTATTAAAGCTCTATTTGCACCCGGAGGAGCACTGGCGAAACTTGTATTTTTAATACCTGTACCAGCTTTGAATAATTTAATTATTCGAAAACCGCCAATTGTTCCAACTGATACACCTTATGCAGCCGTTTATAAATTAGATTTATTTTCGTCAACTGTAACGGCCATTGTATTAGCAGCTATTTTAACGATTATTATTTTTAAATGTAATTGGAATTTAGTTAAAGAGACCGCCAGTGAAACTTTTAAAGAATTAATATCACCAATACTAACCATTTGTAGCGTCTTAGCTTTTGCCTACATTTGTACCTATTCAGGAATGTCATCAACGCTTGGACTAGCGTTCGCATCTACTGGAGACAAGTTCCCACTATTCTCACCAATACTTGGTTGGATCGGCGTATTCCTAACAGGTTCCGTTGTAAATAGTGGATCATTATTTGCACCATTACAAGCCGTAACAGCAGCACAAATCGGAATCCTCCCAGAAACAATGGTTGCCGTAAACGTAATGGGAGGAACAATGGCAAAAATGATTTCCCCACAATCAGTAGCAGTCGCAACAGCAGCAGTTGGCCTTGTTGGACAAGAATCAAAGCTCTTTAAAATGACAGTAAAGTACAGCCTGTCACTATTAGTTTTAATAGGTATTGTTAGCTGGACTATATTTTAAGGATAGGAATTTGAACCATAAGATATTATTTCTTATGGTTTTTTTTGCGTTTTCAAACGTATTCACATTGAAAGATAAGGGCATATGCTCAAGCTTACATAGGGCCAGATTATGTCATGAAGGAAAATAGATAGCGTATGCACAAAAACGATTAGCTTATAGATGAAGAACTGTAGCTTATGCACGAAAATCAGTTCTTTATGAACAAAAACAACTACTTTATGAGCAAAGTACACATCTTTATGAACAAAATACATATTTTGTTCGCCTTTTCCTCAAATCGAAACACTATAAAAAGGACTAAACTCCAAGGTATAAAAAATTTAATGTAATAAAAATTGATTTTGTAATTGACACTGATAATCATTATCATATAAAATTACAATTGAAAATGATTATCAATATCATGAAAATGATTGATTCCCTTATTTAAAATAAAAAGCTCGAATTAGAATAGAAGAGCCATTAAGGAGGCCGATGATGGATAAACATTTTATTATTTTAGAGCCGTTTCATCAGCAAGTAACATGTTGTTGTCCAGGTCAAAAGCATCAACACATGATTGAATTCAATGAAGGTGATTTATGGACAATGACAAGTGAGAGAAAGTATGTGGATTGCTTAGGTTGGTATTATTTAATTGATAATAACAGTGATTTTGAGTTTTATTTACATGTTGAAGATATAGAAGGTTTATATGAAAGCGGAGTACTTTGTTCATTGTGGGATATTGACCTTAAAATAAATCATTTGAATTTTAAAATAAACGAAGCACTTGATGTGAATGATCGAGAAGCATTTCTAACAATGGCAAATGATTTACGTAGTTTAAAAGAATTAAAGAATAGATTTTTTACAAATAAAGATGCTGTTTAAATAATTGTCATAAATAAAAACGTAAGATTTGAGGAGAGAGAAAAATGGCTAAAATTTTAATCGCTTTTGCAAGTATGTCAGGTAATACAGAGGAAATAGCTGAGTTAATTAAATCAAGTATAGATACAATGGGACATGATATTGAGATGAAAGAAATTGAAAATATTAATACTCAGAAATTATTAGAATTTGATGGAATCATATTAGGAGCTTATACATGGGGTGATGGAGAGCTTCCGTATGAAGTTGAAGATTTCTATGATGACCTTGAAAACTTAGAGTTAACTGGTAAAAAAGCAGCTGTATTTGGCTCTGGTGATCACGCTTATCCTAAGTTTTGTGCTGCAGTAGACATATTAGAAGAGCGATTAAAAGAATGTGGAGCTGAAATAGTAGAGGAAGGATTAAAAGTAGAATTCGCACCAGAAACAGAAGAAGACATAGAGAGTTGTGTCACATTTGCCATTAGCTTTATTAGCCAATTCGAAGACCAATTAGAGGGAACTGTATGAATAACATGTTCAGTTCTACAGCAGTAACAAGAACTGAAAATGGTAGTACGATTATAGCTACTGTAAATAATGGAATCATCATTGACAATGATGGAAACCGAACATTTAGTTTCCCTACAATAAAAAATCAGATTCGTGATTTAAAATGTGTAGGAAGAACAATATATGGTGTTGGCGATAATGGGATATTCATAAAGAGTATAAACGAAGGGAAAGACTGGAATATCGAACAGTTTCCTACAAAAGCGAGCGTATGGAGCGTATGCTGTAATGCAAAAGGACTTGTCGTAGCGCATGGAGATAAAGTAATTTACATATCAACAAATTATGGTGAGACCTGGAAGATTATTTCACCATTTAAAGTCAACAAACCACCTTCCATTCGCTCACTATGCTTACATGGAAATACATTATTTATCGGAACAAAAATTCATCCAATTAATGGTGGCATTTGGATGTTAGACTTAGGAACATTTAAAATCACTCGAGTAAAAACAGAGTCTGATAAAATGATTTCATCAATGCTAGTGAATAAGGATTTACTAATAACGGTAAGTGGTTCATGTAGGGGCAGAAACGGAGTTGTAGAATATTCTTCAATCAAAAGTCTTTACGCAGAAAATGGACGTTGGGATCAATGCCACAGTACAATCAACAATGGAAGTTACTTAGATATTTGTGCACATAACGGAATCGTCTACACTAGCTCAAGTCAAAATGATTCTGGTTACAGCACCGTTTCAAGAGTATATTTAGAAAGTCAGCTAATTGTCCCATGCGATTACGTAAAAGGTCATGGCTGGAGAATCTGTAATGAAAATGAAAACTACATTGTAGCTGGACAATATGAAACTAGATTTTTTGAGAAAGATTCGAAAAGAGTGTGTTAATAAGGACAGGGAAAATGGAAGCTCCGATCGGGGCTTCTATTTTTTTGAGTATAGGTCTATTTGAAAAAAATAGGATATTCTCCTAAATTATATAAACGGTATGAAAGGCATCAATAGAATGATGGAATCAAAGTATATTGATATTTTTATTGCACTACATGGCAAATTCCTTGAACAAGGAATTTATATAATAACTGTCTAATATATATTTTAAAATGTATAAAACCATAATGAAATTTGGAATAAAAGGAGATTAATATGTTCGATTTCATTTACCCGATTTTACCTTTATTAAATATGTTCTTTTTTATGGCACTTGTCATTTACATCATTTTGAAGATTGGTAAGAAGTTCAACAAAAAAAAATTGCGAGTTTTTGGGAGCATATTAATAGTTTATGTAGCTTTTGTTGTCTTGGTTGGAATCATATCTTATTTTGAATAGATCCCCTTAATACCCAACTAGTTTGGGTATTTTTTATTTGCTATTTGCACTAAATCTCATGAATGCTACCTATTATATTGATACTCCCGACTTTATTTGAAGTATAAGAAAAAGGGTCCCTAAATAAGAGACCCTCATGATTTTCATAACTCTATTCTGCAACGACCAAATGTGTATCTGTCTTATTAAATTTAGAAATAAAACTTTTATTGATTTGAGAATCTGTAATAATATAATCAATTTTTTCAAGTGGTGCTATGTGAACAGTGACGTTTTTACCAAACTTAGTGCTGTCAGCTGCTACATAATTTATGTTTGATAACTCGATTATTTTTTTCCTTGTAATAGCTTCTTCTAAATTATAATCAGAAATTCCTTTTTCGATTGTAATTCCACTGGCGCAAATGAACGTCTTTAGAATATTTAATTCATTAAAATTAAATAAGTAATCGTACGTTACAACCGATTGTTCATTTCGTCTAATTTTACCACCGATGATGATCAGCTCAATTGAACTATTTATTAGTTCATTGATGATCGGTATTGAATTTGTAACGACTGTTAAATTCTTTTTATCCCTTATAAACTTCGCAATTTGCAGTGTAGTAGAACCACTATCTAAATAGATACAATCTCCATCTTCAATATGTTCAGCACATTTTTTGGCGATTTTTTCTTTTTCCTCTAAGTGGCTTACCATTCTTTCTTCCATAGAAGATTCAAAAAACTTCGATTCTGCTATTTTCGCGCCGCCATATATTTTCTCTATTTTACCTTGTTTCTCCAGTAGGTTTAAATCTCTTCGTAATGTATCAGTCGATATATTTAGAGCTTCCGTTAATTCAGTTATTTTTAAAACATTGTTTGATTTTAATAAATCAATTATTTTGTTTTGTCTTTCAAGTGGAAACATAACCTCACCTATTTTCGTATTTAATAATATGTGCTTACAGTTTAATTGAAATGAATGCATATTTTCAATAGTAGTAATGCAAATATTTGGTTAAAAGAATGTAAATATATGCATAAGTTATGCAAAAGTTACTTATAATTTACATATTATTTACTTAAAAAGCTAATTGGATTTACATACGAATTCTATACTTAGGTTGTACTTAAGGAGGTGAACAGTTTGCTGAAACTACAAAACGTAAGCAAACAGTTTGATAAAAAAGTCGTATTATCGAATATAAATCTTGAAATTAATACAGGAGAAATTGTTTCATTACTTGGTCCAAGTGGAAGTGGAAAAACAACATTATTAAACCTTATTTTAGGACTAACTCAAATGGATCAAGGACAAATAATTTTTAATGATGTAGATATTACTAAAACACCAATGAAAAATAGAGGATTCAATATTGTTTTCCAAGATTATGCGCTTTTTCCTAACTTAAATTCTTATGAAAACATAGTTTACGGTTTAAGAAATAAGAAAGGTCTTGTTTCGGATCAAGAATTACAAGACTATATTGACTTTTTAGAGTTAAAGCCACATTTAAATAAGAAAATAGGGGAACTTTCTGGAGGACAAAAACAAAGAGTCGCACTTGCTAGAACATTAGTAACAAAACCAAAAATCTTACTATTAGATGAGCCTTTAAGTGCACTAGATGGTGTCATAAAGGAATCAATTAAAGAGCGCATTAAATCGATTGCAAGAGAATTTAAACTAACAACTATTATCGTTACACATGATCCAGAAGAAGCTTTAACTTTATCAGATAAAATTTTAATTATTAATGAAGGTAAAATCTCACAATTTGGTACGCCAAGCGAAATAATAAATGAACCAAAGAATCGTTTTGTAGAGGAGTTTATATTAAAGCAGCTACAAATTAAGAGACATAATATTTACAACTTATTTGGTGAGAAATATGCATAAAGTTAAACCAGAAATGCGAATCATTTATATAGCAATATTCCTATTATTTATCTCATTTCTATTAGTGCCATTAATTTCATTATTTTATCGCTCTTTTGAAACGGATCATGGTTTTGGGATAAGCAATTATATAACAATTCTTTCAGATAAAAACTTAGTACAAGCAATTGTTAATAGTATAAAGGTTTCTACTCTAACTGCTTGTATCAGTACAGTCTTGGCCTTTATTCTGGCCTATTCGATTAATTGTACAAAATTGATTCAGCCTTTAAAAGGATTTATGAAAATCGTTATTCTCATTCCAATGTTACTTCCAACAATCACATATGGATTTGCGATTATTTATTCCTTTGGACAACAAGGATTAATAACAAAATTAATCGGAAGAAATCTATTTGAAATTTATGGTTTTAATGGATTGTTAATCGGATATGTAATCTATACATTACCAGCTGCTTTCCTATTAATTAATAACTCTTTTAAATATATTGATAAAAAATTTATGGTTGTATCTGAACTAATGGGTGATGGTCCATTTAGAAGTTTTAAAAATACAATTATTCGCCCGTTACTTGGTACGCTTGGTGGAGCTTTTGTTCTTTCGTTCATTTTAAGCTTTACAGATTACGGTATTCCAGCTTCTGCGGGTGGTACATATTACGTTGTAGCTACCCAGTTATATCAAGTTATGCTTGGAGCGATTCCTAATTTTAATAATGGTGCAGTCATTGCGGTATTAATGCTTGTTCCAGCTGTCTTTGGAGTTTTATTGCTAAACTATCTTGAAAAATTCAATTTTCATTATGACAAGTTTACAAATGTTGAAATGATCCCCAACAAGTTACGAGATATTAGTTTTGGAATAGTTTCCACAATCATCTTAGTTGGGATTCTATCAGTATTTGCAGTAATGTTCATCGTACCATTTTTTATTAGTTATCCATTTAAATTAACTTTTACGCTACAACATTTCGTCGATGCTTTTCAATCAAGTGATTTAATAGGAGTTTATAAAAACTCGTTATTTGTCTCAATCTTAACAGCGGTTTTAGGAACGATTGTTGCATATAGCTCGGCATTATTAAATGTTCGAACAGCTATTAAACATAAATCTAAGCTAGTCATTGATTTAATTTCAATGCTAACAAACACTGTTCCAGGTATGGTTTTAGGTTTATCGTATTTACTATTTTTCAATAATAGTAGTTTAAAAGGAACATTCGCGATCATCATTCTTTGCAATATTGTTCACTTCTTTACTACACCATATTTATTAGCGAAAAACTCATTATCCAAAATGAATCCTGGCTGGGAGACTACTGGGGAACTAATGGGAGATTCATGGATAAAGACAATATACAGAGTTGTTTTACCGAACTCTAAATCAACCGTTTTTGAAATGGTTAGCTACTACTTTATCAACTCAATGGTAACGGTAAGTGGGATCATTTTCTTAATAACAGCTGAAACTTCCTTAGTTGCAAGCAAAATTAAAGAGCTACAGCATTTCCAAAAATATGATGAAATATTTGTTTTATCTCTACTAATCTTTTTCACGAACTTAATCGTTAAATTCATCTGCGACTATTTTCAACGTAAAAGCGTTATTCAGGGGTAATCAACAAGTTTAATAAAAAAACAAAAGAGAGAGGTTATTTTATGTTTAAGAAATTTAGGGGAATTATGTTGTCAGTATTCGCATTATGTTTGGTTTTTTCATTAACTGCATGTAATAGTTCAAAAACGAATGCCTCAGGAAAAGTTGTTATTTATACAAATGGCGATGAAGAAGCTATTACATCAATGGAAAGTGCATTAAAGAATGCAGGTTATGAAGGGAAATATGTATTCCAAACATTTGGTACTTCTGAATTAGGTGGAAAACTTATGGCTGAAGGCGACAAAATCGAAGCAAATTTAGTAATAATGAGTTCATACTTTTTAGATAGTGCTCAAGAAAAAAACAATATGTTTGAAGACTTAACATTTAAAACAAATTCATTAGAGAAATATCCTGCGTTTTATACACCAATTTTAGCTAACACGGGAGCGATCTTTGTAAATACGGAAGTAATGAAAGAAAAAGGATTACCAATGCCAACTTCAATTAAAGATTTGGCAAAACCAGAATTCAAAGGTTTAGTTTCAATCCCGAACATCATGGATTCTTCAACTGGATGGTTATTAATTCAAGCGATTATTACGCAATATGGTGAAACAGAAGGTAAAACAATTTTACATGATTTAATTGCAAACTGTGGTCCACATTTAGAAAGCTCAGGTTCAGGTCCAATTAAGAAAGTAGAAGCTGGAGAAGTTGCAGCAGGATTTGGATTACGTCACCAAGCAGTATTAGACAAAAATGCAGGTTTACCAATTGACTATGTGGATCCTACAGAAGGAAACTTCTCACTAACTGAATCAGTAGCAGTTGTTAAAAAAGACAAGAAATCAAATGAATTAGCAACGAAAATGGCAGAAGTTATTATTAAAGATGCTCGTAAAGATTTAATCAAAGATTACCCAGTTGCTTTATACAATGGAGAAACTGTTAGCGACGAACATAAACCAGCTCATTCTATGAAATTTAGTCAACCATTATCAGTTAAATTATTAGAGGATCACCAAAAGTTCTTTAACGCTGCAAAATAATTATCAAGGGGATGAAGGGTCATGAAAAATTATAAATTACTAACACCAGGTCCATTAACAACTACAAATACGGTCAAAGAAGAAATGCTCTTTGACCGATGTACTTGGGATAATGATTATAAAGAAATCACACAGAAAATTAGAACTCAGCTTTTAGATTTGGCAAAAGCTTCAAAAGAAGATTATACAGTTGTATTGATGCAAGGCAGTGGTACATTTGCAGTTGAATCCGTTATTAGTTCAACAATCTCTAAAAATGACAAAGTATTAATTGTGACGAATGGTGCTTACGGTGAGCGTATCGTAAAAATGGCTAAGTATATAGGTCTTAATTTCGTTCAATATAGCATTGCATATGATGAACTTCCAAAAGAGGAAGATCTAAGAGATATCCTTGAAAAGGATCAAGCTATAACACACATCGTGATGGTTCATTGCGAAACAACAACTGGTATTTTAAACCCAATTGAAATGGTAGCTGAGCTTTCAAAAGAATTTAATAAAACATTAATGATCGATGCAATGAGTAGCTTTGGTGGCATTGAAATTGACGTGCAAAAACTGGAAATTGATTATTTGATTAGTAGTGCCAATAAATGTATCCAAGGTGTTCCAGGATTTGGCTTTGTCATTGCAAAACTTGAGAAACTTGTTAAGTGCGAGGGAATTGCTAGAAGTTTATCTTTAGATTTATTCGATCAATGGAAGGAAATGGACAAGGATGGTAAATGGCGATTTACTTCTCCAACGCATGTTGTTGCAGCATTTTCAAAAGCGATTGATGAATTAATTGAAGAAGGCGGAGTTTCAGCTAGATTTGCACGCTATCAAAATAATAACAGCCTTTTAAGAAAAAGACTGAAAGAAGTTGGCATTCACGCTTATATAAATGAGGAAAACCAATCACCGATTATTACAACGTTTTTATTCCCAAGTGAACAGTTTAGCTTTGAAAACTTTTATTACTTCATAAAGGAAAAAGGATATGTGATCTATCCTGGTAAGCTAACTGATGCTGATACATTCCGTGTAGGAAATATAGGCGAAATTTATGAAGAAGATATTCAAAGTTTATGTAACATTATCGAAGAGTATATGGGAGTGTTGACGAAATGAATAAAGTAGAAGGAATTATTTTAGATTGGGCAGGTACAACAGTTGATTTTGGATGTTTTGCACCAGTAAATGTGTTTATTGATATTTTTAAAAATGCCGGAATTGACGTAACAATGGAAGAAGCTCGTGCACCTATGGGAATGCTTAAAATCGATCATATTCGTGAAATGCTATCAATGCCTAGAATTTCTCAGCTTTGGATTGAAAAATACGAGAGACCGTTTAATGAACAAGATGTGAATATACTTTATGCAAACTTTGAACCAGCTCTATTGTCGTCACTTTCTGATTATGCGGAGCCAATTCCTGGAGTCATCGAAGCAGTACAGGAATTAAGAAATCAAGGACTTAAAATAGGTTCAACAACAGGATATACAAATAAAATGATGGATGTGGTTGTTCCAAATGCTGAGAAGAAGGGCTATTATCCAGACTTCTATATTACACCTGATGATACAAATTCATTTGGTAGACCTTATCCATATATGATTTATCACAATATGGAGGTGTTGAAATTAACAGCTCCTTGGAAAATTGTGAAGGTGGGAGATACAATTTCAGATATTAAAGAAGGAATTAATGCCGGTGTGTGGTCTGTTGGTGTCATTATAGGAAGTTCAGAAATGGGACTTAGCTTAGAAGAGTTTAATAGCTTAACAGAAAGTGAGAAAGAAGCAATCATTTCGAAAACTGAACAATCATTTATACAAAATGGTGCAGACTTCACGATTAAACAAATGAGTGAGTTGCCTGCGTTAGTTGAAAAGATAAATGAAGGAATTTTAAAAGGGAATAAGCCTAATGCTAACTAATCACTTTAAAAGAGAAGGCGATATTAACTCGAGTCAACTACGCACAGAATGGATGGATCAATTAAATTTGATTAGTAAAGAAGTCATTCAAGCTGACGAGTTAGTTTTTGTAAAGCAATCGATGTCTACGCCTTGTCTTAATGGGATTGTAGATGCAAAAGGAAGCTATTTAATTGATGTGAATGGGAATAAATATCTAGATTTTCATGGAAATAGCTCACATCAAGTGGGATATAAAAACCCGTATGTAGTTGATGCAATCAAAAGACAAATTGATGAACTTCCTTTTATTCCAAGAAGATTTACAGCTGAAATAGTCATTAAAGCTGCAAATGCATTAATAAACAAAACAACTTCAAAAGATTATAAAGTATTATTTACGCCATCTGGAAGTGCAGCAGTTGGATTAGCTCTTAAAATTGCACGAAAAGTGACTGGACGTCATAAAGTTATTTCATTGTGGGAATCGTTCCATGGTGCTGGTTTAGATGCGATTTCAGTTGGTGGAGAATTTGTTTTTAAAAAAGATATGGGTCCTCTTATGCCTGGTACATTAAAAGCAATTCCTTTTAATGGATATCGTAATCTATTAAAAAGTGAATCCCATGAAGATGTAGCCAATTTTTGCCTAGACCATATTGAATATATGATTGAGCACGAAGGTGAAATAGGAGCTATTCTTTTAGAACCAATTAGAGCAACGGATACACATATTCCACCAAAGTCCTACTTTAAGAGACTAAGAGAGATTTGTGATCGACACGGAATTTTATTAATATTTGATGAAGTTCCGACAGCTTTAATGAGAAGTGGCAAGTTTTATGTCCATCAAAATTTTGACATCGAACCTGATATTTTGGTTCTTGGAAAAGGTCTAGGTGGAGCGGTAATTCCTCAAGCGGCTGTACTAACTCGTACTAAATATGATGTTGCTGAAGAAATATCACTTGGTCACTATACACATGAGAAACCAGCATTAGGGTGTGCAGCGATTTGTTCAACAATCGAGTATATAGATGACTATAACTTGGAAGAAAATTGCCATATCCAATCTAAGTACGTAAAGACAAAACTAGATGAGCTTTATGGGAAATATGAGGAAATTGGCGATATTCGAGTTGCAGGTCTATTAATCTCAATTGAACTAGTTAAGTCTCGTAAAACAAAAGAAAAGAATGATGAATTAGCTGAAGAAATTCTTTATTACTGTTTAAACAATGGACTGTCATTTAAGCTTTCAGGAGGTAATTGCATAACTTGGCATCCACCTTTAATCGTTACAAAAAATGAGCTAGAGTTTGCTGTTGGACTTCTTGAAGAAGGCTTGAAAAGGTTTAGTTAATTCGGATAAGTGTAGCTAATATTTAGCTACACTTTTTTTATGAAAATGATAGGGTAGGAGAGTTCATAATGACTAGTAAGTTAGTAAGTAGAGAACAAGGTGATATTAATTCTTCAACGAATAGAGATACTTATTGGAATCGTAATTTAAGTGAAAAGGCTAGAGAAATTTTTGAAGAAGATCAACAATACTTTTTACACCAAAGTTTAAGTACGCCTGTTTTAAATGTATTAAGTAAATGTGACGGGGCTTATTTATATGACATGGATGGAAAGAAATATTTAGATTTACACGGAAATGGAGTACACAACGCAGGATTTAATAATGATTATGTTATTGAAAAAGTAATCGATGCTCTCAAGGAAAAAAAAACCTTTACTCCAAGGAGATATACAAATGAACAAGCCATAAACCTTGCCAAAAAGCTAGTTAAAATAACACCAAAAGGATTAGACCGTGTCTTATTTGCACCTGGTGGATCAGAAGCAATAGAAATGGCTGTCATGCTAGCAAAACAAATTACTGGTAAATGGAAGACAATTTCCTTTTGGGATTCATATCACGGAACAGGTTTTCAAGCAGCAAGCATTGGTGGCGAAGAACTCTTTAAAGGCGGAAACGGTCCGATGGTTCCTGGTGCATTGCACGTTGAATTTCCTAACTATTTAAGAAATCCTTGGAATTTTACAAATCAAGAAGATGTCGATAATGAAATAATTCGCCAAATGACATTACTTTTCGAAAAAGAGGGAGAAATAGCTTGTGTAATTGGTGAACCAATCAGCGCTACTCCAGTTATGCCGAGCAAAAATTTCTGGCTGAAAGTAAAAGAGTTATGTAATAAGTACGGAGCATTACTGATCTTTGATGAAATAATAGAAGGGTTTGGAAGAACAGGAAAAATGTTTGCGTTCGAACACTATGTTACACCAGATATTTTAGTTTTAGGAAAAACGCTAGGTGGAGGACTATTTCCCTTTGCTGGCATCATGACAAAAGAAGAATACAATATACTAGAAAATCGCTCAATTGGACATTACACACATGAAAAAAACGGAATTTGTGCCACTGCCGGTTTAGCAACGATTGAATATATTGAAAATGAAAACTTAGTAGAAAACGCAAACCGATTAGGCCAATATTTAATAGAAGAACTTCGAAAAATGGTTGCTCGATACGATATCGTAGGTGGCGTAGACGGAATCGGATTTCATTTAGGAATTGATATCGTAAAAAACAAAGATACAATGCAAAGAGGAATTGAAGAAGCCGAATCAATCATGTATATGTGCATGGAAAATGGACTAGCATTCAAGTTGATTGAAGGTAATATTATAACAATGCGACCATCTCTTATATTAACAAAAGAAGAAGTGGATTTTATTTTAAAGACGCTTGAGGGTGCAATTAAAAGGGTTGTTAGTGGAGAAGTGTATAAATAGACAAAACTAGAGTGCCCGTTTTGGGGCCTCTTTTTGTGTTGGTAAATATGTTTTTGGGTGATTGTGGAATCGCAAATAAAAAGGCGGAATCGCAATTAAAATCGTGGAATCGCAAATAAAAATGGGGAATCGCAAATAAAATTATGGAATCGCTAGTAAAAATGCAGCATCGCAAATAAAATCGTAGAACCGCAAATAAGCTAAGAAAAAACCCATTATTACGACCAAAATTAGCACATTAGTAGATGCTTTTAAAAGTAAACTAGCAAATTATCTTTAATTCCTTCTAAATTTAATAAAAAATGGATACAAATCTCTTAATAATATAAAAAGAAGTTTAAAAATAACAGTTACAAATGAAACGGGAAACTAAAATACTCTCTCCACGTTTTCAAATCAAAATAAAAAAGAACTGCCTAATAATCAGACAACCTGAATTACTAGACAACCCTTTATATCTATCACATAATTTTTATTTCACTAATCCGCCTCTTAACTGAGTTACACCAAATTCTAAGTAGCATTTTAAACAGCTAAGCATAAAAACCCAGCCTTCTTTATTGTCGATTAAATGATGAACATATTTATCGTCGCTTTCATTAAAGCCTTCTTCGACTACTTCAATGATCGTGCTATCTTTGTCTTGTTCATTTAATGTAATTGTTACGATATTTCCTTCTTCTGTAGGTCCCCAAGCAAACACGATCTTCTTATTTGCCTCAACCTCGATGATCTTTATTTTACCTTCTGCATTGTAAAGATCGTATTTTAAAGTAATTACTTTTCCTGTTTCCCATCTTTCAGAGCTTGAAGAGAACCAAAAATTACCGATTTTAGCAGGATCAACGAAAGCTTCAAAAATATCATCTGCCGGTTTGAAAATTTTAAACGTAGTAACATTATTCATATAAAACAACTCACTTTCACAATATGTAATATGTATCATCATTAACTATTAAATTTATTTTAAACTTTTATCGCTGAATTGGGAACTTTAAGTCGTAATATTCTGTGAATAAACTTTATCTTTCTAAAACACATTCCCGAGCTACAATATAGTTTATCAACAAAAAACAGTAGTTTATCAATAAAAATCCTCACTATATCAACAAAAAACACCATTATATCAACAAAGTTCACAACTTTATCAATAAAGTACATATTTTGTTCGTATTTTCTAACTCAATCAAAAAAGGATAGGCACAAGCCTACCCCTCTCTTAATATCGGTCCGATTCATGCCCCATATTTTTCGCTTTGTCAGAAGCGACATCAGCGGCTTCGGTACTCGTGTGTTCAGATCTATTGCTATTTGCTTTTTCTAAACCTTCACGTACTCTTCGTCCATATTCTTCGTCGGCTTTTGTAAAGTAGCCAACCATCGTTTCTTGAATATGAGGTTTACATATTTTTAATGCATCGACTAAATTTGAAACTAATTCATTTTTCTCAGTTTCGTCAAAAGCACGATATGTGTTACCAGCTTGGATAAAGTCATTCGGTCGATCAATTTTTTGACGTACAAGTTTATTATTGTAGGAAGGCTCATGATCCTTTCCAGTTTTCGGTGCTTCTTTTAATCCACCTAATGATGAAGGCTCATAGTTTACATGAGGATTTTGCCCCGGACCAATATCAACTTTATACTCCATTTGACCATCGCGTTGATTTGTAGCTACATGAGTTTTTGGTGAATTAACAGGTAGTTGTAAGTAGTTTGTTCCAACGCGATGACGTTGTGTATCCGAGTAAGAAAATGTACGACCTTGAAGTAATTTATCATCTGAAAAATCAAGTCCGTCAACTAGTACACCTGTCCCAAATGCAACTTGTTCAACTTCTGCAAAATAGTTTTCTGGATTTTTGTTTAGTACCATTTTTCCAACAGGTAAAAAAGGGAACTTCTCTGGGCACCAAAGCTTTGTAGGGTCAAGTGGATCGTAATTAAGCTCCGGATGTTCATCATCACTCATGATTTGTACACATAATTCCCATTCTGGAAAATCGCCTTTTTCAATTGCTTCGTAAAGGTCTTGAGTTGCGTGATTATAATTAGTCGATTGGATTTCGTTTGCTTCTAGTTGCGTTAGATTTTTAATTTCATGCTTTAGCGGTTCCCAGTGGTACTTAACAAGAACAGCTTCTCCATCTTGATTAACCCACTTATATGTATTAACACCAGACCCTTGCATTTGACGATAGTTAGCTGGAATACCCCATGGTGAAAATATAAATGTAACCATATGAAGAGATTCAGGCGTTAAATGAAGAAAGTCAAACATTCTTTCAGGGTCAGGAAGATTTGTTACTGGATCCACTTTGAAGGAGTGAACCATATCTGGAAATTTCAATGGATCACGGATAAAAAAGATTTTTAAATTATTCCCGACTAAATCCCAGTTACCATCTTCAGTATAAAACTTTGTAGCGAAACCTCGCGGATCACGTAAAGTTTCAGGGGAATGTCCACCACCCACAACCGTAGAAAAACGAACGAATACAGGTGTGTTTTTACCCTTTTCTTGGAACAATTTTGCTCTAGTATATTTAGCAATCGGGTGGTCTCCAACTTTTCCATAAGCTTCAAAGTACCCATGTGCACCAGCACCACGAGCATGCACAACTCGTTCTGGAATTCGTTCACGGTCAAAATGAGAGATTTTTTCAAGAAAGTCATAGTTTTCTAAAGTTGTTGGTCCTCGATTACCAACTGTTCGTACATTTTGATTATCAGTAACCGGATGGCCTTGTCGATTCGTCAATATTTCATCATTATCATTGTTTGCTTGATTATCCATAATTTGCCCCCATTTATACAAATTCAAAATTTAGAATGTCCATCTATTTGGAAGGATATGCAAATTTTTCCTGTTTGTTAAAACGTCTTTTTGAAAAAGTTTACAACTTAGATACATTTCATGTTTAAGTTCGAAACATTGATTCAATATCATGGAGATAGAAAGTGAGAGGAGGAATTAAAATGAAGAAAAAATTAGTAAAAGCATTAGTTTCAACTATGGCATTATCAGGAGCATTATTATTCTCAAATGGAGTAGTAGCACAACCAACTCATGCTAGTGCAGCAGTGGTAAGTGCTCCAATTAGTGTATATAAAGTAACTGCAAGTGTATTAAATGTACGCAGTGCACCAAACACAAGCTCAAAAGTTGTAGACACATTAAGAAAGAATGATCAAATCGAAATTGTGAAATTCTATAATGCTAGCTGGGCACAAATTAAAACAACTACTACCAAAAACGGAATTGCATATGTAAGCACAAACTACTTACAAAAGATCCCAACTATAGTTTCAACAAAAGCAAATTTAAATTTACGTACTGGTCCTAGCACAAAAAATAAAGTTCTTACAGTAATACCTAAAGGTGCAAAAGTTAGTTTCCTTGGCTATCAAACAACTGGGAAAACCCAAATCGATTACAATTGGGCAATCGTTTCTTACAATGGAAAGAAAGGATTTGCTAGTACTCAATATTTAAATATGAAGTAAGGTTATTAAACTATTTTCATACCGCTTAAGTAAATAACTTTGATTTTATCCAAAACAGAAGTTTAAAATATGATCTTCACTATTTGTTTCATTGTTCTATTTCCCCATAAACTGAGGGTGTCCCTAAAATTTAGGGGCATCCTCATTTTTATTTTAATAGTGTAAATAAGAAATCAGAAACTACAACTAGATGTGGACGTGCAAATAAAAGATTGAAATGTGCAAATAAGAATCGTAGAACTGCAATTAAATGTCGAAGTGCAAATAAAAATAGAGAAACTGCAATTAAAATTGTAAAACTGCAATTAAAATAAACAAAACTGCAAATAAAATTAGTAAAACTGCAAATAAATTCCCAAGCACCCCAAAATAGATTAGATATTACCCATACCAGTTAGGGTATTTCCCCTTAATAATTGTTCAAAAGTAGTTGCACGAAACTAGAAAATTAATAAATTTGCCCAAATTCTTCTTAAACAGCTAAAAAAGTAAAGAATTCTACTAAATTTCAATTAATTGAGACCATAAAATTCACTCTAATTAAAAAACACAACGAAAATACCCCTGTTTTGCTTCTACTCATCAAAAATATATCTCAAAATAAATAGAGGCAGCCTGTTAGTCAGTAACGGTGACTTTTAGGACTGCCCCTTTTCCTTATATAGAATTAAAAAGGAAGTACTTCATATGCTAATTTATTAATAATCTCTTTATGCTCGGGATATTTCTTATGTAATTGTTCTCTAGTAAATAATTCAAAATCCTTAAAATCAAAGCCTGGTGAAACCATGCATCCTACTAGTGAAAAAGTATTTTCTTCCATAACTGAGGATCCGAAAATTGAATTTTTTGGAACTAAATATTGTAGAACTTCTCCGTTTTCTAAATTTAATCCTAATTTGATTTCTTCGTATTGACCATTTTCATGGATAACATGAATTGTTAATGAACTGCCTGCGTGGAAATACCATAATTCATCAGATTTTAGTCTGTGAAAATGAGAAATATCATGTGATTGTAGTAAAAAGTAAATGCTAGTATAAAGCAATCTGTGGTCATCAAAATTTACGGATAATTCTTGATCTGAAATTTGTTCTTTTGATTGATAGGTAGATTTGTAATATCCACCTTCTGGATGAGCTTCTAATTTAAGTTTGGAAATCCAATATTCAGGATTCATGTTTACCATTTAATTAACCCCCAAAATGTATACTCTACTTCTACATATTACAGTATTCTTTATTAGATTGTTGATTTCAGTAAAAAAATATGAACTATTTTTTCTGGATATAAATGAATATCTGAGTTCTCAGAATTTTGGTTAAATGGGCAGAATTTTCCCAATATACAAATTACGATAAATAGATTACATTAAACTTATTAAGAGAAAAAATATGGAGCGGAAGTTCGATGTTTAAAAAAGGAATTTTATATTTATTGGCGTTCTTTACAATTTCACTCATTGTTAATCAAACCATTTTATCGAAAGAAGAAAAACCAGTAGTTCAATTTGAACTTGCAGATAAAAATATACCGTATAAAATAGCAAATTATTCTTGGGGAAAATTATTGGATAAGGATAAATTAGTAAATGTTTCAGATCAAAATATTAAAGAAGATGCAGCTATTCCTGCCTTTCATGGGGACCTTATAAAAATTCATTTTTCAGAGCAACCCGAAAATATAGAAGTTTTAGAGCGAACCGCCACTAAAAATTCATATATTTATAACCAAAATTTAGATAGTAAAGGTAGCTATTCTTTTGCACTTGGTTCTAGAAAAGGGGAAAGAGTATATGAAGTAAAAGGTATTTGGAAAGGGAATAATTATTTTACTTATTTGATCAAAGTAAAGATTATATGAAAAAATTACTTCAAGCTAGAAGTAATTTTTTTAGTTTTAAACGATTTTCTAGCATTCTTTCCAGCTTTTAACCCTATGCTCATTTTTTTCCTTAAAACATGTATTTTAAGAAACGATTCATTTCGAAAAAAAGTTGAAATGAGGTATAATATGAAATAGAGAATGTTTGGCTATCCTTTAGTAGTAAGAGTTAGCTATAGTAATTGTAAAGAATGTCAAACATAGTAAATTAATCGTAGATTCAAAGTTGAAAGAGAGTGGGACAAGATGGGTCGTAAATGGAATAATATTAAAGAAAAGAAAGCTTCAAAAGATGCAAATACTAGTCGTGTTTATGCAAAGTTTGGACGTGAAATATATGTAGCAGCGAAGCAAGGTGAGCCGGATCCAGAATCAAACCAAGCTTTAAAAGTTGTTCTTGAGCGTGCGAAAACATATAGTGTACCAAAGCATATTGTTGATCGTGCGATTGAAAAGGCAAAAGGTGGTTCTGAAGAGAGCTTTGATGAACTTCGTTACGAAGGATTTGGACCTAATGGTTCGATGGTAATTGTTGATGCATTAACAAATAACGTAAACCGTACAGCTGCAGAGGTTCGTGCTGCATTTAGTAAAAATGGTGGTAATCTTGGCGTAACAGGTTCAGTATCATATATGTTCGATGCAACTGCTGTAATTGGACTTGAAGGTAAAACTTCTGATGAAGTACTTGAAATTTTAATGGAAGCGGATGTTGATGTTCGCGATATATTAGAAGAGGAAGAGGCAGTTATTGTTTACGCTGATCAAGACCAATTCTATTCTATTCAAGAAGCATTTAAAAACGCTGGTATTACAGAATTTACTGTAGCTGAATTAACAATGCTAGCTCAAAGTGACGTAGCATTACCAGAAGATGGACTAGCTAAGTTTGAAAAAATGTTAGATGTTCTTGAAGATATAGAAGATGTTCAACGTGTTTACCACAATGTAGACTTAGGTGAATAATAATTAAAAAAAACATAAAATAAACGCTTTCGTTTAGGTGATTTGATATTCATCTAGATGGAGGCGTTTTTTATTTCAACAATATAAAATTGACTCAAATGAGTACTCAATTTTTACGAACCATAACTGGCAGACAGGAAAATAGTAATGTAAGAGAGAATAGTATTGTTAGCTAAGATTTGCGTGGAAATTATCGAATATTATATTCAATTTGAGGAGAACCATACATATGAAAAAATTTATGAAGGTTGTAAAATCCGCAGCTCTAAGAATTGGTGTATTTTTGTTAGTTTTAGCAACTCCGGTAGGCATTTTAATGAGCTTTAACGCCAATGAGCGTAATAAAATTGAGGAAGAACAAGGAAACACTTTTTATGAACAATATATTGGTGAAAAAGGATTAAAGTTAGACGAGCAACGTAGAAATGCCGTAATTCAAGTTAATAATCAATCTGTAGATTTTAAAGCTGGAGGGAAAAATAGTGACTGAGACAATTGAAAAAGAAAAATTTACGCATAGGCAATTTGCTGTATCATGTTTTAACAAAGTGTGGGACTTACTAGAATTAGAAAACCGTTCTCCTAGTGAAACAGAAGAAATGGTTCATTTATGTCACAGTTCATTTTGGCATTGGACAAAAGTAGAGGAGCATACGCCAAAAAATGTGTCGATTGGATATTGGCAATTATCAAGAGTATATGCTGTGATCGGACAAGGGGATACAGCTTTAGACTACGCAGAAAAATGTATTAAAATTAGTTTAGAGGCGGAGTTGGAGCCATTCTACATAGCATATGCATATGAAGCTTTATCAAGAGCATGCGCAAAACTAAGTAGAGTTACAGAAAGTCAAGCTGCTAAAACAAAAGCGCTTGAATATACACAACTTGTAAAGTATGAAGATAGTAAAGAATTATTAATGAAAGATTTAGAAACAATCTAATTGATAAAAAGAAAAAGTAGACTTATAAGATTGAGAAGAAACTACATATGACTTAAATGGGAGGTCTCAAAGTCAGAGTACTTAGAGACTTCCTTTTTTTATAAATTGAGTAGGGGAAAAACGCAAAATTTACAATAAGGTCAAGCGAACAGAAAATGCAAATTAATACGAGAAATCATTAATAATACTAAAAAAGCCACAAGGAAAATTAATTTCCTAGTGACTTTCTTCGGGGACGTGGACTTTATAGAGAACATTTTTCCATCTAAAATGACTTTAAATAATTTTTAAATCGTATATATTTGCAATTACCCATTTATTTTTTAATTTAACAAGATCAAGAGTTACATTATATATATTTCGTCCATTTTTATAATTTACTTTAGGACACGTCTTACCAACAAACGTAATTTCATATTTTACATGTATAGTAGCAGTATGATCTTTCTTATTTAAATGGATGACAGATAAATTATCACCGATGAATTTCGCGTCAATTACATTGGACATTATTTTAGTAAAGTAGAAAGAATGTGTGTTAATTTTTAATGAATCAACAACAACAGAGTTATATTTCTCGACGTCTTTCCATTTTATAGCCGTAATATAATTTCTTACAGAATCCTGGACGCTTTGTTCAACGATCACTTCTGTTGAAGCTTCGTCGTCTAATCTTTTCTGTTTTTCTTTTTCAATAGATAGTTTTAATGTTAAGATAATAAGGAAGATTATACCAAAAATTACCAAATATAGAGTGAGTGATTTTTTAGCCATATGAGACCCCTACAACTTTAAATTGATTTAGAAGATTACTAGTTTGAATAGTTTCCAAAACTTGATGACTGGAAATTTAAAACTATATTTATATTATTTATGGAAATATTAATGGCTTAATCAAAAAAATCGCAAGATGTAATAGTTACATCTTGCTTTAATACTGGTTATTAAATGGGGGTGCATTTAAAAAATACTAATGAAGTTATTAATCTTTAGTATCGTTTAATTGCTTGTAAAGAAATCATACCATTATGTTTGACTTTTTTGTATTGGGAAAATTTTTTGAATATAATTTGTCTAAAAATTATCAGAAATTTATATTAATATGTCGGTGAATCTACTAAAATTTAATTATTAGGATGAGATTAAAAATATTAATATAGAATTTATTTATTATTTATCATATGAATTATCTATTTTAAATAAAGATGAACAGGAGATTTAATTATGGATTATGGCATGATGATCTTTCATCATCGAAAGAAATTAGGTTGGACTCAGGAGAAATTATGTGAAGGGATTTGTTCTGTTTCACACTTAAGTAAAATTGAAAATGGTACAAAAGAAGCTGGTATAGAAACGATTGGGTTACTTTTAAAGAAGATGCAAGTCGAGATAGATGAGAATGACATTATAGATGAAGTGACTATTCAGCTCAAACGATTATGGAATTCTATAGAGCGAGCTGACTATGACTCAAGCAAAATGCTATATGAAGAATTAATCAATAAAGAAGAAAAGATAAATTATACTAATATATCAAACGATTTTTATATTACAATTTGGAGATATTATATTTTTATCGAAGATCTTAAAAAAGCAAAGAAAAAATGGAAACAACTTGAAGCAAAAATGAAGAAATTTTCCCAATATGAATCAATAAAATATTTGTTTACACTATCAATATATTACATAAAAGAAAAAAGATACAATGATTCACTTCAAGTAATGGATGAAGTCCAAGAAATTACACCGAACCTTGAAATTGATTTTCAAGAATACTGCTTTTATAGAGCTTTAGTATACAGTTATATTAATCAGACCTCTTTATCAATGTATTTTTGTAATAAGGCAATCCCTATTTTTCTACAAAATAATAATATTAAACGAATTCTAGATGCAAAAATGTTACTTTCACTTCAATTAATTAAAAGTAAGTTATTAGATCGAGCTGAGCAATTTCTAATCGAAATACTAGATGCTTCTGTAATACTAAGCGATAAAACGATACAAATGAGCGCATTACATAATTTAGGCTATTTATACTATCATTCTAGTCAACATAAAAAGGCGATTAGATATTATGAAGAATACTTATCGAACATACAAGAGGGAACTGAGGAGTATTTTTTAGTCATTTCAAATATAGCTAACAATATGATGATCATGAACAATTACGAGACTGCTACTCAATTGTTATGCGAAAATCTATCTAAAATAAAAGATAGAAATAGTGCATCTTATATTAGAATGAAAGTTTTATTACTTGAAGCAAAAAAGGATGAGGCTAATTTAGTGACTTATTTACGTAAAATTGCTTTGCCATTATGGATTGAATATAATGACCACGAAAAATTAATTAAATATTATGGGGTTGTTGCAGATTACTATGAAAAACACGAATCATTAGAAAATCAAAACTTGTTATATAAAGAATACAATAACACTCTATTAAAAATAATCGAAAGCAGGAAATAACAAGATGAGAAGAATATCCAGCATTATAACAATATTGTGTATGATGACTGTATTATCTATGAATTATGAGCCAAACTTAGTTTCAGGCGGAACTGACACTGCGATTGTTTCAACTGATTCTGAAAGTCCAATTTTCTCAGACGATGGGCAAACAAACGGTTCTTTTGACGGAGAGATTCAACTATTCAATCGATGGAATCGTTGTTTTGTTGATGAACCAATTCATCCTAAAGTAGAAAAAAATTTATTTTTTAGAACTAAATAAATTGATAAATAAGTATCATACATTCAGTGTGGTGCTTTTTTAATTAGGAGGGAACTTTTATGGTTTTTGATGATTGTTTTAAAATAAATGAGATAATGAAAGGGTTTAATAAAGGATGGTATATTGCTGGTGGATGGGCAATTGACCTTTATTTAGATAAGGAAACGAGAAAACATCATGATATTGAATTCGCGATTGCCCGTAAGGATCAATTAAGTCTGAAAGAGTATTTAAATGAGTGGACGTTTAATAAAGTCCTTAAAGGGGAATTAACAAATTGGAAGAATGAATATCTAGAATTACCAATCCATGAATTGCATGGTAGGAATGATCAGACGAATAGTGAGTTAGAAGTCTTACTAAATGAAATTGAATTCAATGAGTGGAAATTTAGAAGAGATAAATCGATTACTTGTAAACTAGACTCATTTTACAGCTTTTCAAAAGAGGGTATTCCATACTTAAATCCTGAAATAGTACTTTTATATAAGGTTAGTAATACGAGGGAAAAAGATCACGAGGATTTTAAAAATGTGATTAATTCATTGAACGAGTTCCAGAAAAAGTGGTTGCGTGAAGCAATTTTGCGCCATCATCCTAATCATGAATGGTTAGATGGGTTAAACTAATAATTTGAGGGAGTGAGCCTTGATGGAAATCTTGATAAGACCAGTAGAAATAAGTGATGCGAAAGCACTTCATAGGATATGCACTCAAGAAAATGTTTTTCCATATATGATTTTTTTACCTAGTATGAGAGTAGACATGATGGAAAATAGAATTAGAAACTTACAAGCAAATGAATATGAATTTGTAGCTGAATGTAATGGAGATGTAGTAGGGTTAGTTGGTTTAGTGCAAAGAACTGGTCGCAGGTCTCATGTAGGAGATTTATTTATTGCGTCTGATGGAAATCATCATAATAAGGGAATTGGGAAGGCTTTGCTTACGAAAGTATTAGACTTGGCTGATCATTGGTTAATGCTTGAAAGAGTAGAGTTAGGAGTATTGGAAACAAATCCTAGGGCACAAGCATTATATGAAAAGTTTGGTTTTAAGGTTGAGGGAGTTAAGAAGGGGAATATAAAAGCAAATGGTCGGTTTGTTGATGAAATTATGATGGCGCGATTGAGGCCGGATGGTGCACTATTATAGAACGCAAACCGGGCGAGTTGATGCCCGGTTCTTTTTATTTGAAAAAAAGCTTTTTTAATTGAATTAGTACGAGAGTGTTTCTTTCATAAACGCAGATGTACTACTATTCATGCCATTAGATTATTAATCTCATTTGCAGCCCGGATCCCAGATTCAATAGCACCTTGTATCCAAGCATGAGAACGTGAAGTATGTTCACCTGCGAAATGCAGTCTTCCTTCAGGACTACTTATATATGAATTGAGTTCTTCCTCTTGCCCAGGCTCAAAAAATGAAAAAGCACCAACAGAAAATGAATTTTGACTCCAGTTAAAGGAAGTTCCCCTTACGAATTCAGTATACACTTGGTTTCCCCATATTTTAGACAAGTCTCGTAAAGTATAAAAAATACGTTCTTCTTCTGTTAAACTACTTAGCGTTAGCGCCTCATCTGCCCAAGTGTAGCTTGCGTTTACTACAGCATGCCCTGGTTTCCCAATATCAATGCTAGGATAGAGTGCAAGTCTACTAGGTAAATCAGTTGTAGATTTACCGCCGAATTGACCGTGTTTTTCCCAAAATCTACTTTTAAATTCTATTCCAATTTTCGTTGCAGACATGTAGTTAATTTCTCTAATTGCTTTACGTTTATAGTAAGAAACCGAGTTGAATGGTTCAATTTCTACAAATCTTAAGAGAGAAAATGGAATAGCGATAATGGCAAGGTCAGCGTTTAGCGTGAATTGTTTAGAGGTTTTATTATCAGTCGTTTGTATGGTTACAAATTTATCGTTTTGAATAATTTTCATCAGCTTTTGGTTGAGATGAATATTATCTTTTAATTGTGGCAGAAACGCTTTTGGTAATAGATCCATACCACCTGTTATTTCATAAAATTTTGTTGCTGAATTAAAAGCGACCTGTTCCCTTAATACCTCTAAAAAGGACATCCCCATAAATGCTTCAAAATCAAGGAGCACACCAATCATGTCGACTGCTCCTACTGAAAAATAGGAATTTAAAAAAGAACCAAATGAAATATTGCCATATTTCTTTTCGACTATTTCCCAATTCGTTAATGGATTTACATTAATAAAATCGATATATGGCTGCAATGCTTGATTCAATAAAGCATTTGAAGTTTTACCTTTTTCGTTTTGTGCTACTGGATAATTTAAAATGTCAGGATTAATTTTATAGTTAGCTTCATTCGTCATTATTCCGTTTGCATAAATAATATCGTTTGGCGTTTCATTAATAAACTCATTTACTGGCAATTTAAACTTTCGAATATATTCTAAAGTCAAATGATGTATATTGGGGATTCGTAAAGGTCCTGCGTTTAAATATAGACCATTACTAAAGGGAGAGCGCAACGTATAGGCACGACCTCCAATTCGATCATTTGCCTCAATAATCGTAACTTGATGCCCCGCATCTTTTAGTAAAGAAGCAGCGGTTAATCCGGCCATACCTGCGCCTACTATCACTACTTTTTTGGAGAATTGGGTTTTTCTAAGACCGCTTCGAATAATAGAAATCATTTGATCCGTAGTTAGTGGGAAATTTGTCATAGATTCTCCTCCTTTACAATTCATTCATTTCATTTTATTCACATTCAGGATAACGTATGAAAGTTTGGGGCCGGACAAATTATAAAAATCTTTACAAGAATAGAGGAGAATCCTGTCAAAAAATCTAATAAATAGTAGTGACTTACTTGTACTTTATTTACATTCATTCTTAAGCCGTAGCCTGATTGATACTAGAGGATGTTATCTAGATTTTTTAATTTCCATAAAATGAGAGTGTTAGAAGTTCTTATTTGGAGGTTAAAAAATGAAAAAATTAATTATGTCCGTACTATTAATAATTACTGCGGCCTTCGTTGTTACCGGTTGCTCAATCGTAAACAATGGTAAGGTGAAGGAAGAGACAATTTCAATTCATAAAGATCAAGCAAAGAATTTGGATGTAAGTTTAGACTTAGGTGCCGGATCAATGAATGTTTCTAAAGGAACTAAAAACTGGGTAGAGGGAAAGGCAGAATATAATAATAAAAGTTTTAAACCGGATGTATCATACAAACTTAAAAATTCTACTGGTGATGTAAAAGTTGATCAGTCTAAACATCATTTATCAAAAATGAAAATCGGGAAAATAAAGAGTGAGTGGGATCTGAAGCTTTCGGATAAAATTCCGCTCGATTTAAATGTAAACACAGGTGCGTCAAAGACAAATCTTGATTTGCGTGGTTTGAAGTTAAATAAATTAAATATAAATGCAGGTGTCGGAGAACTTAATGTCAACTTAGGAGGAAACTGGAAGAACAGTTTTGAAACAAATATTAAAACGGGAATCGGTAAAACGACTGTTGTATTGCCTTCAAATGTTGGTGTAAAAGTTAAATTAAGTAAAGGAATTGGAAAAGCAAACGTTATCGATTTAATTTCGAAAGGTAATGGAGTTTACGTTAATGAAGCATATGACGATGCTAAAATTAAATTAGAAGTTAATATGGATATTGGGGTAGGAGAAGTAACCTTCAAATTAGATTGAAACAAAACGGAAGAATAGTAGAAAAGTAAATTAATAATAACATGTATCGTCCAAGGAGGAGTTTTATGATTAAAAACGCAGTTGAATCGGTTATAGATTGTATGGCATCAGGTAATGGGATGTCTGACATACAAAGAATCCAAACAGAGCATCGTTTTAAATTAGTTGAATTTTGGAATATAAAAGAAGGAAGTAAAGTACTTGAAATAGGCTGTGGTCAAGGAGATACGACTGCCGTTTTAGCATACGTAGTCGGGGGAAATGGATTAGTTTATGGAGTTGATATAGGTTCAAAAACATATGGAAGTCCAATTTCATTAGGAGACTCAGCAGAATTTTTAATGAAATCGAAATTAGGGAATCAATTAAAGATGGAGTTTGAAGTTGACTTATTATCACCGTCTATTGATTTTTTAGAAAATGAATTTGATTATATCGTAATGTCTCACTGCTCATGGTATTTCAAATCACAAGAAGAGTTTGGGACATTATTAACTAAAATTAAAAAATGGGGCAAAACATTATGCTTTGCTGAATGGGACACAAGAGTTAGCTCAATTGAGCAGTACCCACATTTATTATCGATTTTAATTCAAGCTCAATACGAATCATTTAAACAAGATAGTGAATCTAATGTTCGAACTCTTTTAACTCCGAATGATATAAAAACTATTTGTGAAAGCTCCGGCTGGAACATAATTAATGAGACAGCAATATTTTCACCACAATTACATGATTGTAATTGGGAAATTAATAAAACATTATCAGATATTGATGTTGAACTAAGTAATGTTGAAGCCATGCCAAGTAAATTAACGGGACTGATTCGATCAGAAGTTAAAATTCTAGAAGATTTTATTGCGAATAATGAAATCAAGCCATTATCGATATTTGCTTTTACAGCGCAATAAATTTATTTAATACATCTAAAAAGAAAAAGCATCTGTTGCTAGATGCTTTTTTTATTACTGTGGATGATAATTTCTTTGATAAACATACTGGTAACTGTGGTAGTAATCTTGAAATAAGTAAATTGCTAAAACAGATTGTAGCGGTATATTAACTTTTTTATATTTTCGCTGTCTAGGAATAAAAGTTTCGGTATGGCTCTGTCTTACTTCAAAAGAACTCGATTCAGGAGCAGTGAGGTCTTCTGGGACAAGTAAGTTTGCGCTATTTGAGTCATTATCTAATAAAACCCCATCTAATAATGCACTTTCAGTAGTTTGAAATACTACATGGCAGAGTCGATATTTTTTACATTTCTCTTCCATATTTCGAATATGATCCATGAAATCCCTCCCAATCTTATTCATTACATAATGTATGAAACAAGATAAAGGACTAGAATATTGTCCAAACTAATAATTGAACCGAACAAATATGAAAAAATGAGAATGAGATGTTTCCAAGTTGTAAATTTTTTGTATTTAAATAAAAAACGTTTAGTAATTCGTTAAAGAGACATCTATAATTTTTCCTAAGGAAATAGAAAAAGCCATAAGTAAAAAAACATAAATTATGAATTTAGGTGAGGTAATTGCAAGGGAAAGTATTAATTGTAGATGATGAAAAAAGTATAGTAGATCCTTTAACATATGCATTTCGTAGAGAAGGATATGATGTAGAAAACGCATTTAATGGAAAAGAAGCACTAGAAAAAATCTCGACTTTTAATCCGGATATTCTAATCTCGGATATTATGATGCCTGTAATGAATGGTTTGGATTTATGTAAACAAATTGGTAATAAAGATGGACTTGGCATTATTTTACTTACAGCAAAAGATGATATTATTGATCGTGTTTTAGGATTAGAGTTTGGAGCAGACGATTATATAACAAAACCATTTGATATTAGAGAATTAATAGCTAGAACTAGATCGCTACTTCGAAGATTAAAAAAGCAATCATCTTCTGATGAAAATAAATCGATTTCAATTAATAAGCTTCAAGTCATTCCGTCTCAAAGAAAAGTTATTATTGATGGCACAAATATTGAATTAACCCCTAAGGAATTTGACTTACTAGTATTATTAATTTCAAATATTGATCGAATTTATAGTCGAGATGAATTATTAGATTTAGTATGGGGGATTGAGTATATCGGTGGTACAAGAACAGTCGATATTCATATCCAACGCTTACGAAAAAAGCTTGGGAATTCATACCAACATATCGTTCAAACTGTTTTTGGGGTTGGATATAAAATATCAAGTGAAACGAAATGAAATTAAGTATAAAAGTTAAGTCGAGCTTATTTTTAGCTGCATTATTAGTAGGAACTGTTATTGTATTAAGTATTTTAGTCCTTCAAGGAATCAAACAAAATCAGCAAAAACAAACGGAAGAAACACTGGCTAGGCAAAGTAAGCTAGCAAACGTATATGTAAAGCAGGTTTATTTAAGTCAAACATTAGATAACCCTCAAGAGTTTTATAAACAATATGGTCGAGAAATAGCTAGACAAATTGGAATTATTAGTAGTCTTCATGTCACGATTTTTAATATGTCAGGAAAAGTTGTAGGAGATTCTCTTCCATTAGAATCTACTGATATAGGAGATACATTGAGCTATGCATTAAAAGGTAAAATTGCTTATCAGGAAAAAGGTGATACATTATCATATTTTGCACCTATTTATAATGCGAATAAACAAATCGGAGTTGTTCAATTCGATTATTCATTAATAAATAATCAGGAGTTTTATGATAATACAATTAATCTTTTTATTAAAATTGGTTTAGTTACTACTATTCTTAGTTTTATTATTGGATATTTCTTTTTTAATTCGCTCGTTATGAGTATTTTAAAACTTAGGAAAGTAACAGAGGAAATTAAATTAGGAAACTATCCAGAACGATCAATTTTAAGTCGAAAAGATGAATTAGGCTATTTAAGCCAAGCCATTTTCTATATGAGTAATGAAATTCAAAGTAATATAAAAGGCATTCAACAAGAAAAAGAAAATCTTCAACTTGCAGTGGAAAAACTGAAAATTTTAGAAAAACAACAAAAACAATTCATAGGCTCAATTACACATGAATTTAAAACGCCTCTGACAGTTATAAGGGCTTATATTGACTTATTAGACATGTATTCAGATGATCCGAAATTATTAGAAGAAGCGATCAGTAATATCGGAAAGGAATCACTTCGCCTTTACGATATGGTAGAAAAAATTTTAAAGTTAGCAGAACTTGAGAAATATGACTTTGAAATTGAGAAAGAAGCAGTCGATATAAAGTCTCTTTTAGAAGATATCTGTTCAAGAATGAAAGGGAAAATGACAAAGTTTGGATTAGCGATTCATACAAATTTTGAACATGCAACGATTTTAATCGATAAAGAAAGCTTTACATTAATTATGATGAATTTATTAGACAATGCAATTAAGTATAATAAACCGAATGGTGAAATAAGTGTTTCAAATATCGTAGAAAATAACCAGTTAATTATTAATGTAACTGATACGGGAATTGGAATTTCTCCTACGGTAGTCGATAAAATATTTGAACCATTTTTTACTGTAAATAAGGATCGTTCGCGACAATCTGGAGGTTCTGGGCTAGGGCTTGCATTAACAAAAGATTTAATTGAAAAGCAAAATGGTACGATTCAAGTCGAATCAATTGAAGGTAGCGGATCAAGTTTTATCATTACATTTCCTATTGTGAAATGAAAAATTTACAAGTTGGAAACATGATTTGTTAAAAATTGAAACATCCTAAAATTATCATATAGTTAGTAATGGGCGTAGGGGAGTGATGTGGTGTTCAATAAGATTATGGTTAACGTGATAGTTCTTGTTAGTACAATTTTATTAATATCTGGTTGTCAAAGTCAAAATGACAATATCGTAATCGAAAAAAAGCATAAAAAGATTACCGTATTAACTGGAAATGAAGAAGTTGTAACAAATGAATTGGCTCTTGAAAAAATCGATCGATATGAAGGTGTGCGGGGGACAGATTGGTTAGATGATCATACGATTTTAACCGAGCAAAAAAATACGAGTTTACCAAAAAACGTGATGACAGAAAATGGTAATTATACTTATCATATTAACTTGTTTTCTTATGATTTAAAAACGAATAAATCGAAAGCATTAGTCAGTGAGGAGCACGATCAAGTTGGTGCTGTCATTTCGCCTGATAAAAAGCATATTTTCTATAAACAAACAGAGGATGGAAATACTGGCACTGGTTATATTATAAGTTCTGAAGGAACTGAAAAGGTTAAAGTGTCAGAACCAGATACAATCTATGCATTTGCAACAGAAGGACGATGGATTGATAATAATACAATCATTTATTCAACTTTATCTCGTCAGATGTATTCAGCTGATCTAACTGGACATGTGAAAGAAATCAATCCGAGCTTAGATCAGGTTAATGAAATTAGAAAAAAATATGGTGAACAAAATGTCGAGTGGGTGATTCCAGCACCTGATCAAAAGCAATATGCGATTGTTAGAAAAATTACACCGACAAAAAGAGAGTTATTTATTACGGATGAAAAGGGCCGAAAAACTGCCTCTTTAGCAACGGGGACGCAAATTTTTGGTTCAGGCTGGTCCCCAAACTCTAAAACGCTAGCTTTTTCCGTTATTTCGGAAGATAAAGGAGAAAGAGGATTATTTGTAATCGATGTCAAATCTAGAAAGATAACACAATTATCGACTGATTTAGATGAGATCGCAGGACCAATTACTTGGAGTCCGTCAGGCAATAAACTATTAGTTTCTAAAGTAATGATGAAAGATAACAAAAATGTGTTTGTAGCATATGTATTAACTTTGAAAAACTAAGAAATGACAAAAGTTTCTTCTATAGAAAGTGAGAGATTTTACTCACTTTCTCTTTTTTTACACATTAAGGAAGTATAGATTGGCAACTGTGAAGAAAAATCTCCATAGTTTCATTTTATTAAAAAATTCGTTCAATGGTCGTAGAAATAGGCAAGATATTTGTTCGAACAAGTAGCTGAACTTTTTCCCTATAATTCTAGCAAATATATATAAAGGAGAAATAAAATCATATGAGGAGTCGAAAGGTTAAGAACACCGAGAAAAGAAAAAGTAACAAAGTAATTGGTTGGATTATGGTGCTGGCACTATTTGGATGTATATCAGTGTTTAGCTATTATGTTTATGAGAAAATTTATGTAGAAGAAAACAGTATAGTTAAAAGCAATCATAATAATAAAGTAGGCAATGCTCCAAAACCGATAAAAAAGCCGGAGATCAAACCTCCTGTTCAAAAGCCTGAAAATCACAATACAACAAAACCTCAAAACGTCGAAACGACGATTAAAATTAGTGCAGCTGGAGACTTTACGCTTGGATCAGATGTGAACTTTCAATATGTAAACTCTTTTCCGGCAGAAGCAAATAAAAATGGATTAGTGTATTTTACAAAAGGATTAAATAATATATTTAAACAAGATGATTTATCGACTGTTAATTTAGAAACGACATTTACAAATGCTACAAAAAGAGCATCAAAAACGTTTCGCTTTAAAGGTAAACCGGCTTACGCGAATATTTTAAATCTAAGTGGTATTGAAGCGGTTAATCTAGCTAACAACCATATTTATGATTATTTACAAAAAGGCTATGAAGATACAATAAACACTTTAAAGAAGCAAAAAATTGGTTATTTTGGTTATGACAATCAATATGTAACCACAATTAAAGGTGTAAAAGTAGCTGCCCTCGGTTATGAAGGTTGGAATGATTCACCTGATTTAAGAGTTAAAATCAATAATGATATTCAAAACTTGCGAAAAAATGGCGTGAAAATCATCATTATTCATTTCCATTGGGGAATCGAACGAGATTATGTACCAAATAGTATTCAAAAGGATTTAGCACATTATTCGATTGACCACGGAGCAAATTTAATTGTTGGACACCACCCGCACGTCGTCCAAGGGATCGAAGAATACAAAGGGAAATTTATCGTCTATAGTTTAGGAAACTTTATGTTTGGTGGAAATAAAAATCCAAAAGATAAAGATACATTTGTTTTCCAACAAACATTTCATTTAACTAATGGAGTACTCTCTAATCAAAAGGAAATTAAAGTTGTGCCATTTTCTATTTCCTCGGTAACTAGTCGAAATAATTATCAGCCATTATATTTAAAAGGATCAGAAGCACAAAGAGTTAAGAAAAAAATTATTTATCTTTCAAATAAAATCAAAGGATCAAATTGGACTAAATATGAAAAAAATTAGATTAGAAATTAGGTTTAGCTAATGTCTTTAATCCAGTTCTAATGGTTAGTGCAATCGTTATGGGTATTAGTCCTTATTTACTGTAATACTGTTATTTTTGGAAGGAAAATCCTTTTTTATATCGAATCAAAAGAATAACCTAATAGAGTTAATTGCCAAATAAAATTTAGGAGGAATAAGAATGGATGTAAAGTTTATTGCGTTCCTTGGTTTTATTTTCGTTTCCTTGATTTTATCAGTCTGGTTAGAGGTTAAAATGCAAAGAAAAACAAAAAATGTACTAGCTACAATGTCGATTGCATTTAATATTAATCTCTTCATCTTAGGATTTGCGAGTATTTGGTGGTTACTTCATGCTACTGATAGTGCGAGTGTAATTTCAGGCGTTCAGTTATTATTAGCAGCATTTTTAGGAATATTTTTAGTGAATATCGGTGTATTCTTTTTTGTAAGACATAGAGCAGTTTCGTAATTAAAAATGCTCTATTAGTGTATAGCATTACTCCAATTTAAGGGGTAATGCTTTTTATATGTATGGGACAAATTGAAAAAGTGAGGGGAAATAATGCAGTTATCTATTAAAGAAATGACAGATTCTTATGCAATTGAAATTGTTAATTGGAGATATGTGCCACCATACGATTTTTATAATATTAAGTCGGGAAAAGAAGAATTAGATGAATTGTTAAACAATCAATATAAAGCAATAATTGACCAAAATGAGAACCTAGTAGGATTTTATTGCAGCGGACAGGCTGCTCAAGTTCCAAAAGGAAACGAGTTTGGTGTATATAACGAAACATTGATTGATATCGGTTTAGGTGTTAGACCAGAATTAACAGGAAAAGGCTTAGGAAGTCAATTTTTCAAATTTATTCTTATAGATATCGAGGATACAACAAAACATTCCTCGTTTAGATTAACAGTTGCAAAGTTTAATTCAAGAGCAATTCGACTATATGAAAATTTTATCTTCACAAAAGAAAAAGAGTTTCATACTGAGCGCGCAGAATTTATAACGATGGTTAGAAGAGGGAATAAAATTAGTTAGCTAAAGAGAAAAATATGGACATAAAATGTGATTGACATGAAACCAAATGGTTATATATAATTTGAAATATAACTAAAAGGTTTTATATTAATTTGAAAGAAGGGTCTATATGGGAGTACAAAACCAAGTAGAAGATATTAAACAAACACTAATATACAATGCACCTATTCAAAAAGTATGGCAGGTAGTATCAACTTCAGAAGGTATTGCGGCCTGGTTTATGCCGAATGATTTTCAACCAACAGTAGGGCATGAATTTCATTTGCAAGGACCATTCGGTGCATCTCCTTGTAAGGTATTAGAAATTGATGAACCAAACCTAGTATCATTTTCTTGGGATGTTGACGGATGGGTAGTATCATTTATTTTAAAAGATTTAGGTGAACAAACTGAATTTACTTTAATTCATAGTGGCTGGAAAACTGCAGACGAAATTCTTCCAAAACCAAATCAAAAAAGTGCGATTGTCCGCGACAATATGAATGGTGGTTGGACAGGTATTGTTCAAAAACTTAAAAAGGTTGTTGAAAACTAGTGTCCAGTTCTGCACAAAAATATGACGTTTTTCAAGCAATCGCGGATCCTACGAGAAGAGAAGTACTTAAATTATTAGCAAATAATGAACTACCTATCTCTGAAATATCAAGTAATTTTCCAATGAGTCGAACAGCAATTGCAAAACATCTCCATATTCTTTCAGAAGCTGAACTAATAAGTGGAAGAAAAGTTGGCAGAGAAAGAAGATACAAACTTCAGCCAGAAGCATTTTTAGAAATCAAACAATGGTTATCCTACTACGAACAATTTTGGGCAAATAAATTATCAATTTTACAACATCTTGTTGAAAATAATGAAGACCAAAGCATAAAAATAGTTAAAGCGAAAAAAGATCATATTGAAGATTAATTCATGAGGGCGTCCCGAAATTTTATTGGGACACTCTTTTTTTTTGAGGAGCATACGGGGATCATGAGTAAGTAAAACAGCGAAAAAAAGCAAAAGTGTTACTCATAGAAGGCTCATGAGTAAGTAAAACAATCAAAAAAAGAGAAAGTGTTACTCATGGAAGGTTCATGAGTAAGTAAAACAGCAAAAAGAAGAGAAAGTGTTACTCATAAAGAGCTTATGAGTAAGTAAAATAGGAAAAAGAAGGAAAAGTGTTACTCATGGAAGGTTCATGAGTAAGTAAAACAGGAAAAAGAAGCAAAAGTGATACTCATGGAGTGTTCATGAGTAAGTAAAACAGCGAAAAGAAGAGGAAGTGTTACTCATAGAAGGTTCATGAGTAAGTAAAACAGCCAAAAAAAGCAAAAGTGTTACTCATGGAGGGTCAATGAGTAAGTAAAACAGGAAAAAGAATCAAAAGTGTTACTCATAAAGGGCTCATGAGTAAGTAAAACAGGAAAAAGAAGCAAAAGTGTTACTCATAAAGGGCTCATGAGTAGTAAAACAGAAAAATGAAGAAAAAATCTAACTCATAAAGGGGCGATCACCCTGTAGTAGAAATCAAATTCAGGAGCCAACCTTTACAAAAATTTGATATTAATCAACAAGAGTATTTATAACAACTTGAAAATGAACCTAAACCAGGTTCGTTTTTTTACATAGACATTTTTAATTATATCTATATAATGAAATAATGTGACAAAAAATATTATGTGGTTCATATTTAAGGGGTTTTATAATGCATAAAGGAATATATATATTAGCTATTGCAACATTTGTAGCGGGAACTGTTGAGTTTATTATTACCGGTTTACTGTCAATGATTGCTGGGGATTTACATGTTTCGGTTGGAGCCGTTGGTCAATTGGTTTCAATTTTCTCGGTAGTCTTTGCATTTGGTGCTCCTGTTTTTATCGCGGTTACTTCAAAAATGGAGCGTAAGAAATTACTGTTAATCGCATTAACCGTATTCTTCTTTGGAAATATTGTTTCTATTATTAGTCCAAATTTTGCTGTTTTATTGATTGCACGTATAATTCTTGCAGCAAGCTGCTCGGTTGTAATCGTTGTTTCAATAACGACTGCAGCAAATATTGTTTCTTCTGAAATTAGAGGTAGAGCAATTGGGGTTATTTTTATGGGAATCAGTTCTTCTTTAGTTTTTGGTGTTCCATTAGGTACAGTAATTGGAGAAAATTTTGGTTGGAGAATGACATTTGTTTTGGTAGGTTTATTAAGTTTACTGTCTATGTTAGGAATATATAAATTTTTACCAAAAGTTGAAGGTCAGCCTACGATCCCATTGATTAAGCAAGTAGCGACACTTAAAAATAAAAGTATTTTATCGATCCAACTTATTTCATTTTTACAGTTAACAGGACACTTTACAATCTACACTTACTTTACTCCATACTTAATTAAAACGATGGGATTATCTACTAACATGATTAGTATTGTTTTATTAGTATTTGGTATGGCAGGAATTTTAGGTGGATGGTTAGGTGGTTGGTCTACTGATAAATTTGGTGGAAGTAAAACGATCGTATTTAATTTAGGGTTATTGGCTATTTCGATTTTAACTCTAACATTCGCACCGAGTTCAATCATTAGTTTATTTATTATTGTTATCATATGGGGTACTGTATCATGGTCAATTAGTCCAGCAGTTCAAGATAGCCTTGCGAAAGTAGCTAAAGAGTCAGCAGATATACAAGTTGGATTAAATAACTCTTTTTCACATACTGGAATTGCTTTAGGTTCAAGCTTAGGTGGTATTCTAATTACTCAGTATCATGTAACAATGAATGCATTAGTAGGTGGTATTATCGTTATTTTTGCTTTATTTTCTGCAATTTACTCTTTTGTTCAAACAAATAAAGTGAAAGCAAGTACAAATTAATATGTATATATAAACGATGTAATTTTTATTGCATCGTTTTTTTGTCATTTATTTTTCAGAATTGGACATTCTAATAGTGACATAAAACTACTATGAATTAGAAGGTGAAAGTTATGGAAAATAAACCAATGCATTTTGATGGCAGTGGAATGAGTGAAGAATCATTTGAGCAAAACTTCGAACAAGAAGATTTTCAAGTTACAGAGGAAATGAGAAAAAGTATAAGTGGAAATCCTTATTTATTTGAGTGATACTTTTTAAGCGGTACATTGTATCGCTTTTTTATTTTATTTTATTTTTTTGATTAATCCTATGTTAAATAGCTCCTTAATCAAATATGATTAATAGAAAAAGGAGAGGTATAAATGGGATCATTTGCAAAAACGCCAAATCCGCCTTACTATGCGGTAATTTTTTGTTCTAATAGAACTGAAGGAGATAATGGTTACAGTAAGATGTCCGAAAAAATGGTTGAATTAGCTTCAAGCCAACAAGGATTTCTAGGAGTGGAGAGTGCTCGAGATGATGAAATGGGTATAACTGTTTCGTATTGGGAGTCATTGGAAGCGATTAAAACATGGAAAGAACATGCGGTTCATAAAGTTGCACAAGAACGTGGAAAAAAAGACTGGTATGAATCTTTCGCGTTAAGAGTGTGTAAAGTTGAAAGAGATCGTTTTTTTGAAATGTAAAATATTATCGCCGTCAATAATACAGGAGTATATAACGGTGAGAAAGCTCAGATGTAAAAATATAAAATAATTGGAATTAATTTGAATGAAAATGATAGTTATTATCAATACTATAAATAAGAAAGGGCAACCTCCTAAATAGGTTACCCTTAATTGTTTATAATCCTGGATCAAATGTTTTGCAATCTGTTTCAGCATTGTTTGCAGCTTGTTTCCCTTTATGACTTACAACATAAATGGAATCTGCACTACATTGGTTTCCAGAAGCCCAATATTTACAATTATCAACTTCACAAAGTACATCTTTTGCCATAGTAAGACACCTCCTTAATTTTATCATTAACATTAATAAGAGGATTGATACATATTTGAATCGCTTTTTTTAATGTAAATTAATACAAGGTGTAAATCTTTATATGGCGAGTAAAAACCTTATCGATTAATTAGATAAGGTTTTTAGTTTACCTATTACTTTTAAGTTTCTTGATCTTGATTAAACATATTTGAAATTGAATATACTAACTCTGTAAAACCCCATATTTTTTTGAGTTCTAACTAAATCCACAATTTTATCTTCACCATCATAAAAATGATAAAAGATAAAATTGTATACCAAAACTAGCTATTTATGGTATAATTCCTTATAAAATATACTGAATATTTAATTATGGTATACCAAAGGTAAGGGGAGGATGTTGGAACGTGTTGAAGTATATGTTTGCTTTAGTAATCTTTTTCTATTTATTATCCTCTTTGTTTCAATGGGATTTGCAAATTTATATCTCTTGTTTATGTATTTTTATTGTTCTATATACAATGTTTACGGTTAAGTCACTCGTTAGAACAATTGGAAGTATTTTTTTACTAATTGGGTTCATTCTACTTTGGAGAAATCATGCTAGTTTAAAAGACTATATCCTGTCATTTGGACCAATGCTAGATTTGCTAACTTTATTTGCACTAATTCCTATATTAGGTTTTCCGGTCAGACTGGGAGGTTATGCTAATGGAATTCAAGCGATTATACAGAAGAAAGTAAAAACATCCGGACAGTTGTATATTATGACATCGGGAATTTCTTATTTTTTAAGTATGTTTATGAATCTAGCAACCTTACCGATGACATATTATTCCATTCAACCATCTTTAAGTCTTTTTTCTATTAAAAAAGAAGAACGTTTTATGAGTAGAGCGATCACACATGGATTTGCAATGCCACTACTTTGGGCGCCAATTACACCAATCGTTGGGATTGTAATCGGTGTAACGGGGGTAAGTTGGGTATCAATTCTACCGTATGTGCTGCCTTTAAGTATATTGGGGGTCGCGTTAGATTGGATATTAGCCTCAAGAAATTCACGAAAAAGTGTTACGAAGGGTCTTAGAAATAATTTAATACCAGATGAAACAGCAGCTTCACTAGAAGGAGTAGCTACTCAAGGAAAAGTTTTTCATATTTTCATAGCAATCCTGATTTTCAATCTGATCATTTCATTTGCCGAACATCTTTTTTCCTATTCATTTGTTATTATCGTTTCAATTCTAGTTATTCCATTTGCATTTAGTTGGTCTCTTCTCATTAAGCAACAAAGTGCATTTTTACATAATTTAAAAGAGTATTTTCAATCCTACTCCTTTAAAATGAAAGACCAATTTTTTATATTTTTGTCAGCTGGCTTTTTTATTTCCGTAGTCAAAGGAACGAATATAAGTGAAACAGTAAATTTAGCAGTTACTCATTTTAAGGATATTGTAGGACCAGAAGTATTTTTAATTCTTTTACCATTAATTCCATTAGCATTTGCTTTTACGGGGCTTCATCCTGCGGTAACTTTGACGTTAATGGCAGAAGCGCTAGACCCACAAAGTTTAGGTATTTCACCGTATATATTAACTGTTTCATTACTAGCAGGAGCCATTTCAGCATTTTTAGTAGGACCATACAACGCTACGATCGGATTAATGTCGAGTATCGTGAAAGAGAGTTCGTTTAAAGTATCGAATTGGAATATTCCTTATACAATTAGTTATTTAATTATGATTATGCTTTATTTATGTGGTTTAGAGTGGCTTTTTTAGAAAAATAGAACTGACAAAAGACAACAGTTAGTAGTTGTCTTTTTATTTTATCTATTATGAAAGGATAAATTGGGAATGTATAAGAAAAATCGGCGTAGTTTCCGATTTTAGGAATAAGTAACTACACCTTATAAAAAGGGGGGGGCTTTTTTATATGTTGAATAGTATCCGAATATAGAAATAGGTGGGCAAAAGTTTAGACTATTTTCAGTTGCCTGAGGAAATTAGTAAGTGCAGTTCAAATATATTTTTTAAATTAAAAATAGCACTGTAGCAGTGCTATTTCTAAGTAATCTATACAGATAATACGTCCGATTTAACTAATTTTGAATGCTGAGAGTCTTCACTGTTACCTTGGGCTTTAACAATTTCGTATAACTCTTCATGTGCCGCTTCGATTGTATCAAACGTCTCAAAGAACTTTACGCGAATATCATTCACATATTCTTTTCCTTCATACTTTTCGTAAAGTTTGATTTTAATATTGTCGTCTAATACTTCAGCAATGGTGTATTTCGCTTTTAGTTCTTCAAAAAAGTAGAAGTGGTATGTTTCGATTGCCTTTAATCCCTCGTTATCTACAATCGTTTGAAACGTGTCTTTATTCGTTAATACAATATACTTACCCATCTTTGCACACTCCTCATCTAATTATGTAGTATTGAGCATTAGGTATTTTGTATACCAAATTTCTATTCATAGTGTAATACATAAAAAAAAATTAAGCAATATAATTTTCAGAATTTTTAATAAAAACAAAAAATGCTTTGAAGAAAAAATAAAGTTTGATTAGATAAGTTTTTAATGTTAAAGATTTCCAAATGAATAATAGTGTTTACATTATAAAAAATTCGAATTATAATCAGAGTAAATTTTTGAAATTTTAAGAAAATTAAATTGGAGGGATACAAATGCCAAAAGTACGCTTGCATGTTGAAGGAGAAATCATTGAGCAAGAAGTGCGTGATAACGCGAATCTAGTAGTGTTGGCAGGCATCCGTCAATTCCCGAAGCTAAAATATGGGTGCGGGATGGGCAAATGTACAAAATGCGCTTGTAGAGTGTTAGAAGGAGCAGAGAAGCTTGATCCGCCAAACTGGAAAGAGCAGAAAATGTTAGGAGAAAAAGTAGAAGAAGGCATGCGTTTATGCTGTCAGCTAACGATCAAAGACGATATTGTCATTTCACAGGAACATATAATTGCCCCAATACCGAAAGTTGCAAAACCAGTTAATGCCCAATAATTTTTTTTGCATCATTTAGGTATACAATATACCTCGCTAATCTGAAATTAAATTCACATGAACTAAAGTAGAAATATTTGTAAGCGGATACACTTACCGTGAAAGGAGGTGAAAATATGAAAGCATTCTTGTTAACTGAGATGACTTGGGAAGAAGTAAAGGATGCGTTACATACTGTAAAACTTGCAATTATTCCAGTTGGTGCACACGAACAGCATGGCCCGCACATGGTTGAAAGCTGTGATGCTGTACTTGCAGAGAAAATGGCTAATAAACTAGCAGAAAAAATGCATCCTCATGTAATCGTAACACCGACTGTTAATATGGGAGTTTCACATCATCATTTGAATTTTCCAGGAACTATATCTTTACAACCGACTACGCTTATAGCAATTTTAAAAGATATGATCATATCTCTTAAACATCATGGAATTGAAAAATTTTTATTATTAAACTCACACGGTGGCAATCAGTCAACATTAAATGTTGCCTGCACTATGTTGTCGGATGAGCTAGATGCAGAGATTTATTATGCTAAAACGACTGCATCTGCCAAACTTTCAATCTCAGAATCTATTCACTCGCCGTTATTCGGGCACAGCTGTGAACGAGAAGTGTCTGAGGCACTTTACTTGGCTCCTCATTTAATTAGACCTAATAAAATTACAAAAGGAAGTATTACTAGCGAGAGTAGGTGGAAACAGCTACGACCTGGTAAAGCAATTCAAGGATTTTATCGATATGAAGAAATGACGACTAATGGTTGCATTGGGGATGCAACGAAAGCAAGTTACGAAATAGGGGAAAAAATCGTAGAAGAAGCACTTGAAAATCTTTCACTCGAACTTCAAAAGCTATTACATCTAGAAGAAGAATGTAAGTTGTAAGTACCTATAAATGAGAGGGTGGAGTTTATGGATTTAACTGTTGCTCACTGGCTTTATGGTATCATGACACTTGTTGTAATTGTGACAATGTTGTTTCGAAAAGGGGTTGTACTTCCTACCATCATTGGGACCTTTCTTGTTTCCATCGCTTATAAGGGATCAGTTGTTGGTGGATTTCAAGCGTTGTTCAATGCAAACCTTGTTGCAGCGAAAGAACTTTTTACCATCTTTTTAATCATCACTTTTATGGTGGCTTTATTACATTCCTTAAAAGATACTGGTGCAGATGAAAGAATGATTGCTCCGATGCAAAAGGTGATGAAAAACGGTCATATCGCTTTTGCTGTTTTACTAGTTGTAACATACGTTATTTCCTTATTCTTCTGGCCTACTCCAGCCGTACCGCTTATTTGTACCTTATTAGTACCTGCGGCTATTCGTGCTGGTTTATCGCCAATTGCTTGTGCTATGGTAGTCTCGATTGCAGGACAAGGTATGGCACTTTCTTCAGACTATATAATGCAGATCGCACCAATGCTTACTGCTAAATCTGCTGGTATTCCAACATCAGCTGTATCAGGTAAAGTGTTAATTCTTTCTCTTATTACAGGGGGAGTTGCGATCGCGATTACGTATTTAACTGAACGAAAATCTATCGGTAAAATGAAAGGTGAAGCTTCATTACAACATTTACAGTCACTTATAGACAAAAATTCTTCTGCAAATGAAATTGCTGCTGCAACAGAAAGCACTGTAGATACTAGAGAGCGTGAAAAATGGGGGAAAATCTTTGCTGTTATAGTCCCACTTTCACTACTAGCAGTTATTATATTCATGTTTTCAACGAAGCTTGGTAATAGTAAAATGGGTGGTTTTGAAGGAGGAGACGGTGCAGCATTTATAGGTGGTGTTGCGACAATGCTATTAGTCGTAACATGTGTAGCCTTCCGTCGTTTACAAGCTCTTGATAAAATTAGTGAGCATATTACAGAAGGATTCGTATTTGCGTTTCGTGCAATGGGACCAGTTATTCCGATTGCAGCGTTCTTCTTTTTAGGAAGTTCGGACTTTAGTGGTACAATTTTTTCTTTAGGAGAAAATGTGGCAAAGCCGGCTTTCTTAGTTGATTTAGTGCAAGCTGGCCAATCAATTATTCCACATAATTCGGTATTAACTTCATTTGGTCTATTAATTACGGGAGCTATTACAGGGTTAGAAGGATCAGGATTTTCTGGATTACCATTAGTTGGAGCTCTATCAGGTGCATTGGCTCCAGGTGTAGGAATGGATGCAGGTACGTTAGGTGCAATCGGACAAATGGGATCTGTTTGGACAGGTGGCGGTACATTAATTGCATGGTCTTCATTGGTAGCGGTTGCAAGTTTTTGTGGCGTAAACGTTTTAGAGTTAGCTAGGAAAAACCTACTTCCTGTTACTGCAGGATTAATAGTCTCTACCATTGTCGCTCTGGTTATATGGTAGAGCATCTCTTTAAATTTTAGAAAAATTAGAAAATTTAGTAAAAATGTATTTACAAATAAAAATGAATGGGTTACTATAAGGTTAGTTGGTATACCAAATACAAAATACAAATAAATACTCGGATTTAGTAGTTTTTATCGGTATATTTAGCGGTTTGGTATACTTCGATTTTTTACCTAATCTATTAAACTACATAAACATATTGAAGGAGGAGTTTGGAATGACTAGATTATTATCAAAAGATGAGTTTCGTAAGGAGTTAGAGGAAGCGATTAAAGGGAACCATAGCCAAAAGGCACCATTTACTGTAGCATGGGCTGAAGGAAAATTAGAGCGTAGCCACTTCGCTCGCTGGGCTGAAAACCATTACCATTATGTTGGACCTTTTGCAGATTACTTAGCTTATATCTACCATAACACTCCAAACTTACCAAAATTTGAAGACGCTAAAGATTTCACTTTACAAAATATGTATGAAGAAGAGATCGCTGGCGATCGTCATACAGACTTATTAATCAGATTTGCTGAAGCTTGTGGAACAACTCGTGAGCGAGTATTAGATCCTAATAACATGGCTGCAACAACATTAGGTTTACAAAGCTGGTGCTTTGCAGTAGCAGCGCGTGAAAACTTCGTAGTTGCAACTGCAGCTTTAGTAGTAGGACTTGAGTCTCAAGTTCCTGACATTTATCGTAAGCAAACTCCAGCTCTACGTGAAAAGTACAACTTTACAGATGAAGAGATTGAATTCTTCGACTTACACATCGTATCAGATGAAATTCATGGAGAGCGCGGATATAAAATCGTACTTGATCATGCTGATACTCCAGAACTACAACAACGTTGCTTAGAAGTAGTTCGTACTGGTGCAAAAATGCGCCGCATGTACATGGATGGCTTATGGAGAGAATATCTTGAGAAGGATCTTGGTGCTCTAGTACAAGCATAATAAGTAAAAAACTAAAATGGCAGTTTCCGACTAGGGAACTGCCATCTTGTTCAGAAAGGATGATAGATTTGTTAACTACTAAACTGGAAACTTTTAAAAATTACATATGTGGAGAGTGGATCGAGTCTTCAAATAATAAAACGTTCCAAAGCGTTAACCCGGCAAATAAGGAAGAGATTGTCGGCATATTTCAAGCATCAACAGAGCAAGATGTGAACCAAGCGATTGAAGCAGCAAGCAAAGCATTTCCTGAATGGGCACAAACTCCTCCTTCTAAACGTGCTGCAATTTTAAATAAGGCGGCAGCAATTCTTGAACAAAGAGTCGATCAACTAGCTGATGAGTTAACACGCGAAGAAGGGAAAATCATAAGCGCAGCTAAACAGGAGGTACTTCGTTCAGCAGAGACGCTTCGTTATTATGCAATTGAAGGACAAAGCTTTACAGGAGAAACATTCCCGAATGATGATCCAAATATGAGAGTAACAACAGAACGTGAACCGCTTGGAGTCATTTCAGTTATTACGCCTTGGAACTTCCCATTATCTATACCATCTAGAAAAATTGCTCCTGCATTGATTACTGGAAATACGGTTGTATTCAAGCCATCCTCTGATACACCTTTAATTGCTTTTCGACTTGTTGAAGCCTTGCACGATGCTGGTATCCCAAAAGGGGTAATCAATTTCGTTACAGGAAGTTCGTCTGATATCGGGGATATTTTAGTTAAACATTCTGCTATTCGTGGAGTTACTTTTACTGGATCTACTAGTGCTGGGGAGCATATTCATAAAAACACATCCTTTACGACAAGAACACAAATGGAACTTGGTGGAAAAAACCCACTAATTGTAATGGATGACGCAGATGTAGACTTAGCAGTGAATCTGACAGTGAATGGAGGCTTTCATCTTACTGGTCAGGCATGTACGGGTACTAGTCGTGTCATTGTTATGAAAGAAGTAAAAGAGCAATTTGTTCAGAAATTAGTAGAAAAAACGAGCGCTTTAAGAATCGGTGACGGATTTGATGAAAGTGTCATTATTGGACCGCTTGCAAATGAAAAGCAGTTAAAAAACGTTCTGAAATATATTGAAATTGGAAAAGGTGAGGGCGCGTTACTTGAATACGGTGGTCAACAACTTTCGTATGGTAATTACAAAAATGGCTACTATATCGAACCAGCAATATTCACGAATGTAAAGCCGGATATGCGCATTGCGAAAGAAGAGATTTTCGGACCAGTAGTAGCTGTGATTGAAGTTGAAAGCTATGAAGAAGCCGTTTCAATTGCTAATGATGTTGAATATGGGTTATCTGCATCGATTGTTACAAATAATTTGAAACTGGCTCATCAATTTACGAAAGATGTTCAGGCGGGGACTGTCAAAGTAAATCGTACAACAACAGGTAATTTAATGAACGCTCCATTTGGTGGAGTAAAACGATCTAGTACTTCTACGTTCCGTGAGTCAGGCAGAGTCGGACTTGAATTCTTTACTCAAATAAAAACAGTTTATATCGGTTATTAAGGAGGCATTTTTAATGAAGACAATATTGAAAATAGAACTAGAAGAAGCAAAAGTAATGATTGAGGCTGCAAAGAAAAAATCAGAAGAAATTAACGTACCAGAAACGATTGCAATTGTAGATGATGGAGGGTATGTTATTGCGCTTGAACGTATGAATGGTGCTCGTATTACTGGTCCAGAAATTGCGATTGCTAAAGCATATACTGCGGCAGGGCACAAGCGTTCGACTCATTTGTTTAATACAGAGCCTAATGGACCAGCTCTTCCAGGAAATGAGGCATTTGGCATACAACATATGTTAAATGGAAAATTTGCTATTTTTGTTGGAGGTTTTCCAATCGTAGTTAACGGAGAAGTTATTGGCGGTGTGGGGATTAGTGGCGGAAATGGAGCGCAGGATACAGCTGTAGGGACTGCAGCTCTGCAAGCTTTACAAGAGCTACTTTCAAATGATGGTTATGAAGTCATTACGGATGCAGACATAAAAAAATAATAGTTTAGAGGCGGTTAGGTGTTGTCCCTACATCGCCTTTTTTGGTATACAAACATTTTAATAATATAATAAATGGGAGTAAAGTTCTTAATTGAAGATACATAAGCTGTTAATTATAAGGCAGATTACATAGTGAGTTAGAGGGGACAGATAATAGAATGTGATAAATGAACTATAAATGTTATGCAAGGCTAAAATTGTGCAAAAGGTTTTAAGGTAGGTATTTCTTCCTTCTGCTCGATTACTCCAATAAAAGATATTATAATAGAAATATCAATTTACTTTTGAAGAAATGGTGTTACACTATTTTAAAATAGGCAAGAAATGAGAGGCAGGTGATTTGAATGGAAATGGAAACGAATTTTCTTTCAATCCGAGAACATGCGTATAGATATTTAAAAGAATTGATTTTAGAAGGGCATTATAAGCCAGGTGATCGCTTAATTGAACGGGAACTAGCTGTAAAGCTGAACATTAGCCGTACACCTATTAGAGAAGCTTTATTCCGCTTAGAATCACAAGGGTTTGTGAAAACGGTTCCGCGTAAAGGAGTCATCGTTTCGAATATTTCTGATGAAGATATTATGGAAGTGTTTACGATTTTATCTTCACTAGAAGTGCTTGCAGCAAAATTGGCTGCGCAAAAGATGACAGACGAAATTCAAAAAGAATTCGATCAAAAAATCGAAGCGCTTCTCTATATAGAAGAACACTCGGATGAAAACTTTGAAAACGAACATATTGAAATGAATCTTTTACTATACAAAGCAGCAAAAAGTCCTAAGCTATTTGAAATTTTATCTGGCTTAACAGATTATATCCATATGTCTGCCAATATGGGTTACGAAGCACCTGGAAGACGTAAGGAATCATTAAGGGAACATATTGAAATCATGAAAGCAGTACGAAATAAAGAAGTAGAAATGTCGGAGTATTTAACAAAAATTCACATTGAAAATTCTAGACGTGCTTACATGAACTACATAGAAAAAAGAAAAGAGAAAACGACATAAATGTAGTTGATTAAGAATATGATCCTATCGGTTTTATGTCCAAATTGATTTATTCTAAAATAAAAGCCACTAATAGTTAGACTTTTTATATGTCTATACTATTAGTGGCTTTTTGTTATGAACGTAGAAAGTTAGTTACTAATTACACATACAGTAAAAGGGAAAATATTATACTCCAATCACTATAGAGGAAGTTCTACTTTTTAATGCATTACAAATACTCATCGCTACAATATAGCCAGTCTTTGGATTAGTAGCAGAAGGAATATTTTGTACCTTCACTTCCATCTCACCAAAATAGCCGTTTACGAAAATTTGATGTGTATTACGGGTTATAGTTGGATCAACGTATACTTCAACTTTTGTTTTATCAAATCCTACTCCTGCAAGACTTAATGTAGCTGAAACATTAGTGCTCTCCGGAAAAAGCTTAGAAGATTCTCTTGCAACACCACTGTAAATGCAAAATGGTTCTTTAACAGTGTTCAAGTCTATCTTTTCTTCTGCAATAGTCCCTCTCCAAGCACTTGGTGGTTTTCTAGTTACAAGTTTCACTTCGTCAACACTCTGTAGCATTGAAGCAGCCACACGATCCAATCCAGCAATTGCAGCAGAAGGGATAATGATCCTGCTGTTATTAAGATTTGCAGCGGTTTCCAGTTCTGCTAAAAGTGTATCATCTGCTAGTGCGCCAACAGAAGCAATAACAAAATCACTATTAGAAGATAGAGCCCTTTTTCCATATTTGTAGACAGCTTCATGACCTGCAGCTTCAATAATAACATCCAATCCTAACGCGAAAAAAGCTTCTTCGTTGTCGTAAAATAAGTCGCTTATTTGCGCTTCGTATTGGTCCTTCCTTCGCACGAGTACTGCTTTTAGCATGACGTCTCCGGCTTTTCCTTCGTTTATATATTTGATGATATCCTGTCCAATCGCTCCATAACCTATTAGTCCAATTTTAAGCAAAGTAACCACCCCTATTTTTTTGAAAATTCAGATGTATTTGGTATACAAAATATTATATCAAACCGGAATACAAAAACAAATAGAGTAATATAAATTAAGAAAAATAGCTAAAAATATGTATTTTTAATATTGTCAGAAAATTGTAAATATGGTATATTGTATACCAAAGAGGTAAAGGGGAGGATTTATATTATGCCGAAGCTGAATTTTGCTACTAGTGGAAAGGTATTAGAAGTACCGGAAAACTCCAATATTTTACGTATGTCTCTTCGTTTTGATGGAGAATTACCAAATCGATGCGGTGGAGGCGTTTGTGGCTCCTGCGTCTGTAAAATTGAAGAGGGTACTGTTGATCATATAAAAGTACAAGAACGTCGAAAGCTTGGGGAAGAATGGTTGAGTAAAGGGTATCGTTTAGGTTGTCAAGCTTTCATCAATGACGAAGATGTAACGATTTCCTGGGATAAAGAAGTAACAGAAGAAGTGAAAAAACGAAAATTAGATCATCCGAAAAAGAAAGTGACTACTATACCATAAACTATTTTAGGAGCGGGAGTGAATTATATGTTGTTAGCTTGCGATAAACATATGAAAGAAGCCTTAAAGTTAGTAGGAATGCCACAAATTCAAAAAGCTCCAACTGGTGAAACATGTTCTTTTTGTAATACGGAGACTTCACTTTTAGTTAGCATGGTTAATCAACCTAAGCCAATTAAGAAGATGCCATGTGGCAAATGTAAAACATGCTCTTGTCTGATTGCAAATTAAAAGAACGATAAACTAAAGGGATTGATTTTATGAAACAATTAAACATCTTTATCGCCTTTTTTAGAAGCAGTATGCTTGGATATGGAGGTGGACCTTCGACCATTCCTTTAGTACATAAAGAAGTGGTTGATCGTTTTAAATGGATGAACGATGAAGAATTCGGTGATGTTCTAGCAATTGGAAATACGTTACCAGGACCAATCAATACAAAAATGGCAGGATACATCGGATTCAAAGTTGGTGGCTCGCTGGGGATGATCAATGCAATTATCGCGACGATCCTACCGACGATTATCTTAATGGTTATTCTATTAACAACACTCGTTACATTTAAAGATTTAAAATGGGTGCAAGGGATGACTAAAGCCATCGTTCCAGTAGTTGGAGTAATGCTTGGTGTATTAACTTGGCAATTTGTACAAGGCTCGGTTAAGGGGCTAAAATGGCCATTTACAATCGGTCACATTTTGGTAGGCGTTGTTTTAATGCAATATTTTCATATACATCCAGGATTTATTATTGGTGGTCTCTTGATATTTGCATTAGTTAAGCCAACCAATTCAGTTGAAAGTAAAAAATCAAAAGGACTGTCTGCATAATGGTATATTGGAACATTTTCTGGTCGTTTTTTGTTGCTAATATTTTAGGGTATGGCGGGGGCCCAGCGACAATTCCTCTTATTCAAAAAGAAGTGATCGCAAGAGGATGGCTAACGCATCAAGAATTTAATGAGGCTCTTGCTATGGGGAATTCTCTTCCAGGTCCGATTGCTACGAAAATGGCGGGATATATCGGATTTCATGAGGGAGGAATATTAGGTTCGTTTTTAGCAGTATTCGCTACAGTAGCGCCCTCTCTGATCCTCATGTTGACTTTAATGGGAATTTTGTATAAATATCGTCATTCGATCCAAGTTAAGCGAATGACACTATACGTCAAACCGACTATCGCTGTATTACTTGGTGTCATGGCATATAATTCATTTCATGATTCATATTCTCAAATCGGTATCGGGCAATTTCTATTTTTAGGAGTAATTAGCTACATATTAATGGAGAAAGTAAAACTACATCCAGCATTTATTGTAATGGGAGCTTTGTTGTACGGTGGATTAAATTTATAACTCGTAAAAAGGGTAAGCAAATTTTCATTAAATTTTGCTTACCCTTTTTTGCACATTAAGAAAGTATAAATTGGCATCGGTGGAGAAAAATCGACGTAGCGGCCAATTTTGAGATAAGTATAAGTGCAACTACGCCGCTGTCTTCACCTGATGGCTCGCCAATCGGCGAGTTTTCTTTACAATTTATACTTTGGTTTGTAGTTTGTTATTGTAATTTGCTTTCAACTTGTTGGCAAATTTGGTCAGCCGTTAAGCCACTTGCCTCAATTACTGATCCTTGTGTAGCAGTATCTTGCATTCCCATAACGTTTGAATCAAGTCCTGTTACTACACAGCAATCACAACCATTTGCATCTGATTCTTGTTTTAATTCAACTACATCATGCCCTGCTGAACGTAATGCTTCTTGGACATTTGTTAAAGATTGTTCTACTCCGATTCTAGCCATAAAAAACACCTCCTCAGAAATATAAGATTTGCAATTAATAGGAAAATTATTCTTTGAATAAAGAAGTTAACGTTTAGAAAAAGTAAAGATGGAGGTGATTGAAATGGGAAAAACTAAAAAAGATCCATCTAGAGCTGGCTTAGGGTCACCAAATGTACAAGGTCAAGGGACTACTACATCTGAAACAGGTGTGGAAATGTCTTCAAGTAGAAAAAAACAAAAAAGAGATTAATTTTAGACTGTTAATCTTTCAGATGAAAATGTTTAGCCACCTATAAATAGGTGGTTTTTGATTTTAACTTAAAAATAGTGATCAATGTAAAAGGATTCTACTATCTATAAGAAGAATTAAGAATTTAATTAAATAATTTTTTGATTTTTCTAAAGTACATTACAACAATATTTTGGAGTAATGTATTTTCTTTTTAATTAAAAATAATAGGGGAGTAGATGAATAGATGAATCATATTGTAAATGGTGACGTGGTTGGTGGGAAAATACAAGCTTTAAATGGGAATATAAACGTCTGGAGAGAAATGTATGATTTTGGGCCACTGAGTAATGAGTGGTCTTTGGAAGAAACATATCGAAAAAGAGCAGAGTTTTTTGAACAAAAGCTACAAATTCCTGCCGATTTTTTTATTGAAAATTGTCAAAAACAATATCGATTATTAAATGAACTATCACGTACTGAGGAAGTTGTTTTATGGTTCGAACATGATCGCTACGATCAAGTGACGATTCTATATTTATTAACAGAATTATCATCACTTGGATTTCAAAAAATTTCAATGGTTAGTATCAATGAATATGAAGGTTTTGATCCTTTTCATGGATTAGGTCAGCTATCTTCTGAACAATTAATTGAATTACTTCCAACTAAACAAGAAATGACAACAGAACAAATTGAAGAGGCATGTGCAGGATGGAAAGCTTATCGATCAGAAAGTTTGGAGGAACTTGATAAGTTTATTCAAGAATGTCATTCACTCCCATTTTTAAAGCAAGCCTTATTACGTCATAAAACTTATTTTCCATCTTCACAGAATGGATTAAATGAAGTAGAATGTTTAGCTTTATCAATGATTAATGAAGGAATTAACACCTTTGCAGTACTATTTAATAAACTCGTCAGACAAAGAACAAATGATGGATTAAGTGATTTATATTTTGCCGCAATTTTAAATGAATTAATGAAGGGTGATTATCCGCTAATAAGCAGTAATAGTGAATTACCAAGTTATAAACAACATAACCCAAAAGCAAAGATTGATTTAACAAGTTGGGGATTAGATGTACTAAATGGAAAAGCAAATCGAATTCATTTAAATGGAATCGATTGGTGGGTTGGAGGAGTTCATCTATTCGAAAAGCCCACAATGTAAATACTGAAAGAAGAATAAAATAAATGGCAGGTATTCATAATGGATGTTGTATTTAAAGCAGAAAACAATGTATTTAATTTAAGGGTAGCAGGTATTTGGATTAAAAACGGGCATGTACTAATTCATAGGCTAGCAAGTGAATCAATTTGGTCCTTACCTGGAGGTAGAATTAAATTAAATGAAGAATCACATATAAGCTTAAAAAGAGAATTTATTGAAGAACTCGGCATAGAAGTTGACATCGAAAAAATGATGTGGACTGTAGAAAACTTCTTTCATTACAATGGCAAAGATATTCATGAAGTTGGTCTTTACTATAAAGTTAAAAGTGAACAGAAGATTATTCATATGATGAATAAATCGTTTTATGGTCGTGAAGGTGATAGACTAATATTTAAATGGGTACCGATTGAGAATCTTGAAGAAATTGAATTATATCCAGAATTTTTGCGAACAAAATTAAAGGATTTTTCAACGGAAAATCATTTTATTGTTAAATAGTTGAATGAGTTAAGAGGTGGTGGTTTAAATGCGCCCAATTTTATTGGGAATATTAGCAGCATTTTTCTTTTCAATAACATTTATTTTAAACCACTCAATGGAATTATCCGGTGGAAGTTGGATTTGGAGCGCGTCATTAAGGTACTTTTTTATGGTTCCTTTTTTAATGATGATCGTAATTTCTAGAAGAAATCTTACTGTTTTATTGAAAGAAATGAAAAGGAATTTAAAAAGTTGGATTTTATGGTCAACAATTGGATTTGGTTTGTTTTATGCACCAATCTGTTTTGCAGCGGTTTATTCTCCAGGTTGGCTAATAGCTAGTACATGGCAAATCACGATTTTATCTGGTTCATTGTTAGCGCCTTTATTTTTTATTTCAGTGCGAACACCTAATGGTCTACAAAAGAAACGTGGCCAAATTCCATTTAAAGGGCTAGGGATGTCATTATTAATTATATTTGGTATTTTATTAATGCAGATGGAGTTAGCTACAAAAATAGCTGTTTCAACAGTATTAATTGGCATTTTACCAGTCATTATTGCTTCCTTTTCCTATCCACTTGGTAATCGGAAAATGATGGAAATATGTGATGGAAAGCTGGATGTATATCAACGTGTTTTAGGTATGACTTTAGCAAGTTTACCATTTTGGCTTATTCTTTCAATCTATGGGTTTTATACGGTAGGGCTGCCGAGTCAAAGCCAAATTTCACAATCATTAATTGTAGCGATCTCATCAGGAGTGATTGCAACTATATTATTTTTTCAAGCAACTGACTTGGTCAGAGGAAATATGCAAAAATTAGGCGCGGTAGAAGCGACCCAATCAATGGAAGTATTGTTTACAGTAATTGGTGAGATTTTCTTCTTATCTTCAGCACTTCCAACGATAATTTCTTGGATTGGTATGCTTATTATAATGGTAGGTATGATCTTACATAGCTATTTATCACAGAAAGAAAAAGTCTTAAAGCAAGATAAAGAGACTGTTAATTTATGAGCTGGAATCTATTTTTATCCCAGAATTTGAAAAGAGGTAATTAACTTGAATAAAGAATTCAGAGAATCACTTGTACTAGATGAAAGTAAGAATTCGATATCCATTTTAACACCAAAAGATTTCTCCTTTAAAGAATGCTTAGTGTTTTTAGCAAGGTCGAATAATGAAGTACTCCATCAAGTTAAAGGGGAGTATTTTTTTAAGCTTATTAAAGTAGAAAATGAATTAATTTTACTCAAAGTCAGCAGTGACCAAAATCGAGTTTTGATTGAGTTTCCTGACCAAATTTTGCGTGACGAAATAAGAGTAGCTGCAGCAGCATTTGTTTGGGATTTATTTGATTTAGATCGAAATCTTACAGATTTCTATCAATTAAGTAAAAATGATCAATTGCTACAGCAACTAATTAATCAGCATTTCGGACTTAGAGTAATAGGAATTCCAGATTTATTTGAAGCATTTACATGGGCAATTATGGGGCAGCAAATCAATCTTACATTCGCATTTTCTTTAAAACGAAGCTTTGTTGAAACATATGGAGAGAGTTTTAAATGGCAGGATGAAATTTTTTGGCTATTTCCAACTCCGAATGTAATAGCCGAACTAGAAGTTTCAGATTTAACTAGCCTAAAATTCACTACTCGAAAAGCAGAGTATGTTATTGGGATTGCAAAACTTATGGCAGACGGTCTCATTTCAAAAGAATATTTGCAAGAATTAGGCTCTTATGAGAAGAAGCTAAGTAAACTAGTAGAAATTCGAGGCGTTGGTAATTGGACAGCAGATTATGTTTTAATGAAATGTTTAAAAGAAAAATCTGCTTTTCCAATTGCTGATGTAGGAATACATAATGCTTTAAAAAATCTACTATCTTTAGAGAAAAAGCCTTCAGTAGAAGAAATCAAGAAATTGTCGACAAGCTGGGAAGGTTGGGAAGCATACGTAACTTTTTATTTATGGAGATCTTTATATTCCTAATATGTGATGTGTTTATCCGGTAAAGTTGAAAAATCCCTCTATTATTCGATATATAATTGGATTTTATTGTTAAAATAATGGATAGTAACATGAGTAGTTGGGGGAACATCATGAAAAGATTTATATTACTCAAATACGAATAATGCATCTAAGGGCAAAACATTTAAGAATTGTGCAGACTTAAGAAAAGTTTATCCAAATGGTGTGCCAAAAGGAAACAAAGCTTATCAAGAAAAAATGGATCGAGATCATGATCATTATGCATGTGAAAGTGACTAAAAAAGCACCTACTTTTAGGTGTTTTTTATTACTGATTAGAATCTTTCCTTTTATTTTGCTATTTGAATTGAATTTCTTAATTTAAGAACAAAAAAATTTTTAAAGAGTAGCGTTTATACAAAGGATTTTTGATTTAATAGTAGAATAATATTAGTGCCTAAAAATTTATTTTTACAATTTTGTTTAACAGTGTCAAAATATAAATAAGAAAATATTGAAGAGGACGGGACTATGATTAAATTTTTTAAACGATTATTTAGTAAAGAAAAAACAAATCAGGTTACACTGCCATTAAAAGAAACTCGTTCCCTATCAAAAGTGGAAATCGAATATATTATTAATGAGTTCACTGATAAACAAAATAAAGTAGTAGATGATATGAGAAATAATTCTATTGATCATGCTGATATTGAGTTTAATGAACTAATGACAAACAGAATAACGAATAATTTAAAGTACAGAATACCTTTTTTAGCAATTGAATTAGTTTATTTAAATAATACGTTAAGAGGAAAGAAAGTAAAATACATAAAATATAAATTATTTCATCAAGTCAAAGATATAGAAACAACGGAAATAACTGATATGGTAATAAATCAAGGTTATTCATTTGTTCCTTCAGTTGGTTATTTGAAAATTGGATAAAACTATGAAGAAAACCCACAAGATCCTTGTGGGTTTTTCATTTGTAATCTACGTATGTGGGTTCAAATAATTGAGCTTCATCTATTACGCATAGAAATCTCTGGTTTACGCGCGAAAAACTAGCGTATATGCACGAAAATCAGCTCTTTATGAACAAATATCCCGGGTTTATGCACAAACAATTCAATTAATAATGTTCACTTAGTGTTCGCCGCGTTCCTTATACAATTGCCTCATCCTTGTTCATGCATTTCAAAGTTCTCATTTGCTTCCGATTTAGGCAAATCGTTTACCTCATAGGCTACTCTTATCCCGGATTCGATCGCACCTTGAATCCAACCTGGAGCAGTAGAAGTGTGATCACCAGCGAAGTGAATTCTTCCTTCTGGTGTTGATATATAAGGGGAAATTTCAGTTTGCTGGTCAGGTTTGAAAATGGCAAAAGCACCACCTGAAAATGGATTTTCTGCCCAACTAAATGTATTACCTGTAACATACTCGCTGTATATTTCTTTCCCATAAATTTTGGATAAATCTTCTAACGCATTTTCTATTTGTTCTTTTTCTGTTAAGCTATCCCAAATTGCTGCGTTGTCTTCCCATGTATAGCTTGCTAATATGACACCTGGGCCTTCTGAGCCAACGGATTGACTTGGGAAATAGGAATAACGAACAGGTAAATCAGAAATCATTTTTCCTCCAATATTACCTTCTTTCTCCCAAAATCTCGTTCTAAATTGCAATCCGATTTTAGTGGAGGGCACATAGTGTAATTGTCGGATTGCTTTATATTTGTTGTAAGAAAATAAATCACGTGGAATTACCTCAACGAAATTTAGTAATGAAAATGGGATTGTAATGATGGCTAAGTCACCAGTGACAGTATATTGTTGTGAGGTTTGTGTATCTTCAGTATGGATTGTTACATATGAGTCATGTTGTTCAATTTTTTTCATTTTTTGATTGTAATAAAGATTGTCTTGTAATTCTGGAAGGAAGGAATATGGCAAATGGTCATTTCCACCTTTAATTTCATAAAACTTAAGCCCGGGAGTAAATAAAATCATTACTTCTCGAAGTAATGCAGTGAATGAAAGCTCTGGAAAACCTTCCATACCTAGCATAACCTTAATCATATCAATTGCTCCAACTGATAATGTTCTGCCATATGGATTGTATTTTAAATAATATTCCATAGAGTAACGATCAAGCAATTTAATCACGATTTCCCAATTCTTTTTTGGATTCTTTTTAATGAAATCAGTTACAGGCTGCATAGCATACCCGGCCAAATATTCTGCTGTTTTACCTTTTTCAGATGGTGATGTGGGGAAGTTTAGAATGTCTGGATTTTCTTCATAAAGCTTTTGAATAGTTCTTACGTTATTAACATAAATAATATCTTCTGGAGTGCTATTAATGAATTCTTCAAGAGTAAGATTAAATTTCTTAATATATTCTAGAACAAGTAAATGAATTGAAGGTATTCGCATCGCACCATTTTCCATATACTGGTTTGCATAAAAAGAACGATTTGTATAAATTCGTCCACCAATGCGATTATTTCCTTCTAGAATCGTTACTTCATGCCCTGCTGCTTTTAAAAGAGAAGCAGCCACTAAGCCAGAAATACCAGCACCAACAATGATTATATTTTTAGGTTCCAATGTTTTAGGTAGTCCTGTACGAATTGTTTGAAGCATTTGTTCCATAGAAATAGGAGGCTCCATACTTACTGTCATATTTTCGCTCCTCTATTTATGACATTCATAGAATCTTATTCAATAATAGAGGAAGATAGAAGAGCTAAACATAGAAATAAAAAACAAAAAGAGCTTGAAAATTCAAGCTCTTTTTGTGGACTAATATTGCTACTTTTTACGTCTAAATAGATTAACGATAAATACAATGATTGCAATAATTAAAACAATATGAATTAATCCACCTGCGATATGGAAAGTAAAATAGCCTAATACCCATAAGATTAAAAGAATAAAAAATAAAATCCACATAATGATGAACATTCCTTTCTTGATGACTGTATTATTACGTTGTCCAATTTTTACTTTCATATCCAATTAATAAGCTCTAAACGAAAAAAAGCCGCCAAAATTGGCGACTTCATTTTAGAATTTATCAAATACAGTATAAGGCATTTGTCTCTTATGTCTGGATTTATTAAACCATGATTCGATCTTTGCTTGTGAGTCACTATTAATTTCTTTACCTTCTAAATAATCATCGATATCATCATATGTAACACCAAGAGCGACTTCATCTGCTAATTGTGGGCGATCTTCCTCAAGGTCAGCAGTTGGAACTTTTTCATATAGCTTAGCTGGGCAGTTTAATTCTTTTAATAGCATTTTGCCTTGACGTTTATTTAGACGGAAAAGTGGAGTAAGGTCAGCGCCACCATCTCCAAATTTAGTGTAAAATCCAGTAATAGCCTCAGCAGAATGATCTGTTCCTAATACGACACAACCATTCATTGCTGCGACACTATATTGAGCTTTCATTCGTTCTCTAGCTTTTTCATTCCCTTTTGCGAAATCAGTAAGTTCTATGCCAATATCCTTTAATGTATTAACACTAGCATCTACAGCAGCTTTAATATTTACTGTGAAAGTCTTAGTTGGTTGGATAAATTTTAATGCCTCTTGGCAATCTTCTTCGTCCATTTGTACACCATATGGTAAGCGAATTGCGATAAATAAATACTCTTTTTCGGTTTGCTCACTATTTAATTCATCAACTGCTATTTGTGCAAGTTTACCGGTTAAAGTAGAATCTTGGCCGCCCGAAATACCTAAAACAAAACCATTTAAAAATGGATGTTTCTTTAAATAACTTTTTAAGAAATCAACACTAATTCTTATTTCCTCTTTAGGGTCGATAACAGGCTTCACTTTCATTTCTTCAACGATTTCTTTTTGTAAATTGTTCAATCTTCATTCTCCTTTTGATACAGATTGTATTTTTTTATATAAGCGTAGCATTCCTCAGGCAATAAATATCTTGGCTCGCCGCCTTTAGCAAACTCTTCTCGGATATAAGTTGAACTAATTTCCATTGCTAATCCTTTATCAATTAAATGAAATCTAGAGCCATTATCATTATTTCTTAATAGGGGAGAACGAGAGATGGTCTTTAACATATCAATTCCATCACGCGCCATAACAATGAATTTATTTTCAGAAACTAATTGATCCCCGTATTTCCATTTTCCTTCTGCAATATCTTCTAGAAGGTCAGCTCCCATTATGAAATAAACTTCATCTTCACTATACTTTGCTTTAAAATGATTCATTGTATAGTAAGTAAAGACTTCCCAAGCCTCTTTGCTCATTTCATAATCGTCTGCAATAAATTTTGTGTTATTTTGAATTGCCAAATTTAACATATTCCAACGATGTTCATCTGTATTATGTAATTGTTTATCCCTTCTTTTTGAAGAGCAAGGTAAAAATATTACTTTGTCTAATTGACAACGATGAGCAATTGTACTAGCAGTCCATAAATGAACGTTTGTGATTGGATCAAACGAACTGCCGTAAATCCCAATTTTAGCCATTTTTCATTTCCTCTGTTTTCTTTCTAGCTTCTGCTATTTTTTCCATTTTGTTATCCCAGCATTTTTGACTTAAGTCTACTGGATATTCTTCTGGGTTTAATGCACGCTTGTATTCTTCCCAAAGTACACTTAAATTGTTTTCAGCAAAATCTTGAATGTCTTTAATCGCAGGCATTTTATAAACTAATTCGCCTTTTGTAAAAATTTGGTGATGAAGCTCTCTAGCCTCAAAATTAGTAACAAACTTACTAATGTATGGATGAACTGGATGGAATAACTTTATTTTTTCCTCTGACTGTGGATCTTCATCTTCAAGGGCAATATAATCAGCCTCAGCGTGATGGTTAACCGTATTAATAATTCGATACAATTTCTTTAGCCCTGGCGTTGTTACTTTTTCAGGATTTTGAGAAATTTTTATAGTATCAATCATCTTACCGTTTTCATCTTCAATACTTACTAATTTATAAACTGCTCCAAGAGCCGGTTGATCATATGCTGTAATAAGCTTTGTACCGATACCCCAAGAATCAATTTTAGCACCTTGTGACTTTAAATTTAAGATTGTATATTCATCTAAATCATTCGAAGCAACAATTTTCGTATTTACGAAGCCAGCTTCATCGAGCATTTTTCTAGCTTCTTTTGATAAATAAGCTAAATCACCACTATCTAACCGGATTGCTGCAAAGTTAATTTTATCACCTAGCTCTTTAGCAACCTTAATCGCATTAGGGACTCCACTTTTAAGGGTATCGTATGTATCTACTAAAAATGTACAGTTGTAATGACGATCTGCATATTTTTTGAAAGCTATGTATTCATCTCGATAAGCTTGCACGAGCGCATGTGCATGTGTACCTGAAACAGGAATATTAAATAATTTACCAGCACGAACATTACTAGTCGCATGAAATCCACCAATAAAGGCAGCTCTTGCTCCCCAAATTGCTGCATCAAATTCTTGAGCACGTCTAGTACCAAACTCCATAAGAGTGTCATTACCGACAATATGTTTAATACGTGACGCTTTTGTAGCAATTAAAGTTTGGTAATTAACGATATTTAATAAGGCAGTTTCAATTAATTGAGCCTCTAATAACGGGGCCTCAATTCTTAAAAGTGGTTCATTTCCAAATACTAATTCTCCTTCTTGAATTGATCTAATGGAACCTGTGAATTTTACACCAGACAAATATTGAATAAATTCATCTTCATATCCAAGTTCTTCTTTTAAATATTCAAGATCTGTACTGCTAAATTTGAAGTTTTGCAGATAACTAATTATTTTTTCTAAACCTGCAAATATCGCATATCCATTCCCGAATGGGAGTTTTCGAAAATATAGTTCAAAAATAGCATTTTTATTGTGAATATTGTCTCCCCAATATGTTTCTGCCATATTAATTTGATAAAGGTCTGTATGAAGTGCAAGGCTATCATCGTGAAAGTTGTAATTCATCTTATTTCCGCCCCTAAAGTATTTTTAAAATGACTTAATGCCCATTCATGACCAGCTGCATTAAAGCTTGCAACTGCCTGCTCGTGAACGACTATTTTATAACCCTTATTATAAGCATCGACTGCTGTATGTAATACACAAATATCAGTACAAACCCCAATTAAATGAAGTTCATTAATTCCTCTTTCATTTAGTTTTATCTCAAGGTCAGTTCCTGCAAATGCGGAATAACGAGTCTTATCAATCCATTGAATAGTTGCTTTACCTTTTGATGAATTGTATAAATCCATTAAGCCACCATATAAATCTCTTCCTTTAGTATGTCTAATATTATGAGGTGGAAATAATTTTGTTTCAGGATGAAACGGATCATTCTCATCATGGACATCTACAGCAAATACAACATAATCTTGATCTTCAATGAAAGTTTTGGTTAATTGAAGAATACTTTGTTCAATTTCTTGAGCTGGTTTACCACAAGTTAATGAACCAGCATCTGCTACAAAGTCATTCGTATAATCAATAATAATGAGCGCTTTTTTATTCATTTTCAAATCACCCCAAGTAAATAGAATGTTAAATTCTTCACATAGTGAAATAAATCAAATTAGTTTTTCATCTTCAATATTATTATAAGTTAATTCATATGAAAACCTAAATTTTGGAAAATTAATATTTCATTTGGAATTTATTATTACCTTTTCTATAAAAAGTAATAAAAGATGAAATGTAGCTTTTGTGATCATTAAAGGATTTTTTTGAAATGGAAAGAACTAAATACTAAATAAGTTTAAAGATAGTAGAGGTGACAAAACTGGAAGTAGTTCAAGCGAAATCAGAACATATTGTAGAAGTTGCAAAGCTATTTGATCAGTATAGACAGTTTTATAAACAAGAAAGTAATTTAAATGAAGCGATTAATTTTATTACAGAAAGAATTAGTAATAAAGATTCCGTTATTTTTATTGTTAAAGAAGGAGAGGAATCTTTAGGGTTTACTCAGTTATATCCTACTTTTTCTTCAGTATCAATGAAAAAATTGTGGATATTAAATGACTTATTTGTGACTGAAGCAGCAAGGAAAAAGGGAGTAGCACAAATGCTGTTAGATGCCGCTAAAGGATTTGCAATCAATACAAAAGCGAAGGCATTGGATTTACAAACAGCGATTGATAATAAATCGGCACAAGCTTTGTATGAAAAAAATGGTTATCAAGTTGATAAGGAGTTTTTTTCTTATTCTTTGAATTTAGAGAATCTAACTTAATCTGCAAAGTTTGACAGAGAAGAGTGCTGTGAAAATAATAAAATTTTCGTAAAAGAAGTTGAGTGAGGTTGATTTCCATTCCAGGATGCTCGCTTTCCGAGGGGCGAGACCTGAGCCTCCTCGGCGCGCCTGCGGGGTCTCAGCCTTCCCGCATATCCCACAGGAGTCGATCATCCTTTCATTCCAATCAGCTTATTCATCGAAAAATGTATACAATAAAAACCTAGTTTAATACCCGTTACCTTTACAAATTATATTTCAGTTTGAACGTCAAATTCGATAAACCATAGATCTAGCATTTGAACTTGTTTTTCTATTCATTCTAGATATTCATTAATGATTCGATCATGTAAAGCCATTGGAATTGTAAATTGCTGAGTCCCCTTGTTGACATCATAAATAGTATATTCTAATAAATTTTCTTTTTTTATTATTTCAATTTTTCGATTAGGTGTTGATGTACTAATGCTTACCACTTTTTGACCTGAATTGTTTTCCTTAACCTTAATGTCCATTCCACTTTCAAAATAACTGGTAAGAGTTCTATATTTCTTAAACACTATCTCACTACCTCTCATATTAGTATAATCCCGAAAATATGAATAATAGATATGTGCATTTCTATTTGTCAATTGTATGCCAATTTAAAATATATTTGTATCGGGAAATTTTTTTGTTTATTTTTAACTTTCGGTTCTTTTAACTGAAAATCGTCTTGAAATTATTGCAGTAATACTAGCTAAATAAAGATGCATATTGGGAAAATTTAAAGTTCTGCAATTGACAATTAAACATTTGAATAATCTTCGGAAGTTAATACTAATAAGTCTTAGGGAATAGCTAAGTTTAATACTGTTTGTGGTAGTTATTGCTTAAATTATTTATATGTTTAAAACAGTTTTACTTAATGTAATGGGTTAGTCTAATATTAAAGGAATAAAACAATATTCAGCAAATGGAAAGGAGAGCATAATGCTTAAAGTTAACGGTACATTTAATGAAGCTAAAATATTTACAGATAATGTTGAACAAGGTGCCATTGGGCAAATTATTGAACTATGTAATCAAGAGTTCGTGAAAAATTCGAAAATTAGAATTATGCCTGATACTCATGCTGGTAAGGGATGTACGATTGGGACTACGATGACGATTCAGGATAAGATTGTTCCCAATCTCGTCGGCGTTGATATAGGTTGCGGAATGGAAACAATAAGAATCTCTCAAAAAGAAATTGATTTTCAAAAGCTAGACCAGGTCATCCGTAAACATGTTCCATCCGGGTTTTCAATTCGTAATAATAAGCATGCTTTTGTGAAAAATATCGATTTTTCTAAGCTTTATTGTTTTAAAGAGTTAAATGAAACTAGAACAAAGCTAAGCCTTGGGTCACTTGGTGGTGGAAATCATTTTATTGAATGTAACGCGGATGAAGATGGAAATATTTATTTCGTTATTCATTCTGGAAGCCGAAACTTAGGCAAGGTTGTAGCGGAATTTTATCAGAAAAAAGCGTATGAGTTATTAAAAAGTCAGTCAGAAAATCGTTCAAAGATCGTTCAACAATTAAGGAATGAAGGTCGTGAAAAAGAAATTGAAACTGCATTAAAAAATATTACGTCGTCATATATTCCAAAGGATTTAGCTTATTTAGAAGGAGAATGGTTTGATCGCTATATGCACGATATGGCCATTGCCCAAGATTATGCTTTATGGAACCGTAAGGCAATGATGGATGAGATTGTGCAGAATATGGATTTAACTGTTGTGGAACAATTTACGACCGTGCATAATTATATTGATATTGAAAATATGATTCTTCGTAAAGGGGCAATTTCTGCTCAAAAAGGTGAAAAAGTATTAATCCCGATTAATATGCGAGATGGGAGTTTAATAGCAATTGGAAAAGGTAACCCAGATTGGAATTATTCTGCTCCTCATGGTGCTGGTCGAATTCTGAGTCGTACAAAAGCTAAAGCCACACTTTCTCTTGATGATTTTAAAGAAACAATGAAAGATGTTTGGAGTACATCAGTTTTAGAAAGTACACTTGATGAAAGTCCAATGGCTTATAAGGAAATGAACGAAATCATCGAAAATACAAAGGACTCAATAGAAGTAATCAAAGTGATTAAACCACTTTATAATTTCAAGGCAAATTAATTTAATAGACAAAACCAAAGCCACCTACATAAGGTGGCTTTTTTTCAATCATTTCAAACGGTAAACTCTTGGATGGTCTTTTTATTCTCATCAATTCTTTCAGTAAAATTATCATTAGTATAAGAACGAATTACATTTCTCCAAAAAGCTTTAGCTGGTTCATTATTTTCAATTTCGGAGATGCTCCATTTTCCGGGAAACATATTGAATAGTTCAATCGCTACTTTCTTGCCAAAGCCGTTTCCTTTATATTTTTCAATAATAAAAAACTCTTCTACTAGATTTGAGGCAGTCTCTGTTAAGCTTTCAATTAAAGCAAATCCGATCAATTCATCTTTATGTTTAATAAAAAAAGCATGATAATTTTGATTTACCCAGTACTTTTCCAAATTAAACTTATGATAAGTTCCGTTTTGCCCGAGTTTAAGATCGGAAAGATATTTAGTGAATTCATAAATATAAAATTGCATCAAATTATGTAAAATAGATTCCTCTTCTTTTTTAACTTTAATGATGTTAATCAACATATTACCTCCAAATTCTAATTCCATATTTATTAATATTTAACTAGATTGAATAAAAAACCTTTATATAAATCAAAGGAAATAGAAATACATGTGTTGAATAAATAGAGTTAGAAGAGTGCATTTACTTAATTAATTAAATTTCTTAATAAGGATGGCAACTAAGATGAGTAAAAAAGTCATTACATTATTGTTAATCTGCGTAGCTTCTTTGAGTATATTTACATACATATCTTTTAATTTTAATACAGAACAAAAAGCAATTAATTTTGCTATCCATAAAGATTTACCGGAATTAAAGAACCAGGATTATCAATTAGTTAAAATCCCTCATAGTCCATACATTCTTTGTATTACGAATATCCCACATAGTATCTATATATTTAAAACATCAGCGTTTTTAAATATGAATTTTGCCTCTATTTCTGGTGCAGAGCATTTGTACGCCGGAGAAGGCACGGGAATGCATTTTTTAAATGATAAACTAATCTATGGATTTGATAAAGGCGAACCTAAAGGGAAAGCAATTTATATTGATGGGAAAAAAATGAGTAAGGTTGATTTGAATAAGTATTTTGCAAAAAGTAAGTACAAAATGAATTATAAAAATTTAGTGTTCTATTATCCTGATAAGCCAATGGTGACAACTAAAAATAGTTTAGGGTTTACTGAAGTTACTTATCGTTAAACGAATTATGCTGATGCAATACATTTTTTAGTATTGCATTTTTTGTTGTGAAATTTAGGAGGTTAGAAAAATGTTCGATCAATCTAATTATGAATGCCGAGTAGAGTGGGGAAAAAGGGGCGCAAGAGAAGCAGCAGAACGAGGGGATATTACAATAATTGTTGATGTACTTAGTTTTTCGTCGACAGTAGTTTCAGCAGTTTATCATAATGCACTTATTTACCCTTATCCACCAAATTTAGATGGAAAAGCTTATGCAAAAAATATTAGTGCTGAGTACATTTTAGGGAGAAATGAAGCGGAAGTTTTAGGGAAGGCAACTCTTTCACCAATCTCGTTTAATGAGAGACATGCAACTAAAAAGTTTGTTTTAAGTTCATTAAATGGCGCATTTTGTACCTGGATCGCTTCAAAAGTGCCGGCATTATTAATTGGCTCATTACTTAATGCTTCATCGGTTGCAACGTATGTTAATCAACTAAAAACTGCTTCAAATGCTAATATAACAGTCATACCTTGTGGTGAAGTTTGGAATGATGCACGAGAAAACGAAGATGTTTTACGTCCTTCAATAGAGGATTATTTAGGTGCCGGTGCGATACTAGCTGAGCTAGAAGGAACAAAATCTCCTGAAGCGGAAATCTGTATTGGTGCATTTCTTTATTCGAAGCATAAAATAAAAGAGTTTATTTGGGAATGTGGAAGTGGGAGAGAGCTTAGGTTTAAAGGCTTTGAGGATGATGTTAAACATTGTAGTCAACTAAACAGCTACAATGTAGTCCCAGTTTTACAGGATGGTTGTTTTCAAGATGCTCTAAAAATAGAAAAAGGATGAAACAATGTTCATCCTTTTTAACGCTCATAAATAGAGTATGAGCTAACGTTCTTTAAAAGTAACTTAGTATTACTGCCATTTACATTAGCAATCCATACGTTTCCGATGACATCCAATTCTCCTTTTCTAAACCAAGTTATTTTGTGTGAAGACTTAGAGTAGATTGGATAATAATCACCTTTACCTGTAGGCGGATTTGTTATTTTTGTTTGTTTATGTGTATAAAGATTAATTACGTTTAATGATGGTTTTGGACGTTTTTTTTCATCATTAGACCATTCACTTTCTTTTACTCTAGAAACAACTATTGCTGAATCATCCACCCAAGTAAATGCTAATTCAGCAAAATGTGGCGGAGTTAAATTTGTTGATGTAAATGTTGGCATTTCAGTAACTTTCATCTTTTTATTTTTGTATCCAAATACTAATCTTCCACCACCTGCAATGTATCCTAAAATATTTTTAGTTTGGGCCCACTTTGGATTATCTAAATGTAAAATAATTTCATCCTGAACTTCAAAAACTTTTCCATCTGAAGAAATGATACATAGCATATCACTATCCATAGACCATGAAGCTGTGGGGTTAACGATAAAGGAAATCCATTTTTGATTAGGTGAAAATTGAAAGTTCGACGCATTTATAGACGGTATGGAAGTATTGCCTTTTGTTAATGTTTTAGGAACGACAAAAAATTGTTTTACGTTGTTTGTTGTGCTAGTAATCTGTTTTAAATCATTAGGTAAAGTGATTTTATAAAGAACTGGGTTTGTCCAACCATCTGGATTAAGTGAAGCAGCTGAAGAGGCAATAAATCCTTTGCCATTTGGTATCCAGCTAAAGTCATCAACACCTAGTGCAATATTGTAAAAGTTATTAAAATCAGAAACATTTAAGACGCCGCTATCTAAGAAAGCGATAATATTTTTAGTTGGTGACCATTTCGGATTTTCACCATCATAGATGATTTTTTGTTCTTTTTTTGTTTTCATATTGTAAACCCATATTTCTGAGCGGGTAGGGTATGAAGTGGTTGGGCCAGTTGGTATTTCTTTTTGATACATTAAATAAGAGCCATCAAATGACCACTGGGGCTGTTCTGAATAAACTCCTTTTACTTTTGTTATTTTTTCCTCTTTATTATTTATTTTTACCCAAACAAATCCATCACGTATAAAGGCAATTTTTAATGCCGGATCGGTTGTTTCTGCATGACTAAATGTCGGTAAAATTAAACAGATAATTGTAATAAAAATGAATAGTATTTTTCGTTTCACAAACTCACCCCGTATTTCAATTTTGATTTATTTTTCCCAAGTAAGGATAGAAATATCAAAATGAAAGAAGCTCGTTATATGGAAGGGGAGGTTACAAATAGATCCGTCAAAGTTCAAAATTATGAACAGTAAATTTAATTTTAAAAAGCATAAGTAAAAGCCGCCCGATAAAAATCGAACGGCTTTTTAATAACTTAATATTCTTCCACTGTAGCAATATAAGGAAGGTTTCGATATTGCTGTGCATAATCAATTCCATATCCAACAATAAATTCATCTGGAATGACAAAGCCAACATAATCAACAGATAGGTCGATTTTTCTTCTTTCAGGCTTATCTAATAAAGTACAAATCTTAATGGATTTTGGCTTATGCATTTGAAGATGGTCACGTAAAAAATGCAATGTTAGACCACTATCAATGATATCTTCAATTACAACAACGTTTTGATTGGTGATATTCTCATCTAAATCCTTTAATAGTCTAACTTTTCCAGTTGATTCAGTTTGGTTGCTATAGCTCGACACAGAAATAAAATCTACATTAATATTCCCCTTCATTTCACGAACTAAATCAGCAGCAAATACAAAAGAGCCTTTTAATACGACGACCAGGATAAGAGGTTCGTTATTAAAGTCTTTTTCAATTTGTTCAGCGAGTGCTTTTACTCTATTTTTTAAATCTTCTTCAGAAATTAAAGTGTCCTTAATTCGATATGCCATTTTAATACCTTCTTTACTTATTATTAACTACATTTATGTTGTTTGATGAGCATTCATCATTATGTCCATTTTAACAATATTTACTAAATAGTAGAATGAAAAGTTAATTTAATGAACTGACTCAAATTTGGTAATAATAACCACATTACAGATTTGGAGGTACTCAAATGAATGAGAAAATTGATTTTAATGGCTTACCGACCCACTCAAAGCCATTATGGAGAAGTGGACTAAATATCCCAACATTTGAACCGTATAATGATGATGGTGAGTTTGATGTAGTAATTGTAGGTGCTGGTATAACTGGGATTACTACTGCATATTTTTTGACACAAGCGGGAATGAAAGTTGCTTTACTTGAAGCAAATAAAATTATTAATGGAACAACGGGACATACAACTGCAAAAGTAACTGCACAGCATGATTTAATATATGATGAACTAATTCAACATTTTGGATTGGAAAAAACAAAAATCTTTTATCAGTCTACTAAAAATGCGATGGATTTTATAAAGAAATATAGCATTGATAATCAAATAGACTGTAATTTTGAGATTCAAGATGCAACACTTTATACAACTTCAGATGATTATGTAAGAAATTTGGAAAAAGAGTTGAAAGCCTATGAATCATTAGGAATTGACTCATTTGGAGCTGTAAAAACTTTATTACCATTTGATACTAAATATTCAATTACAATGAAAAATCAGGCTCAGTTTCATCCATTGAAATATTTGATTCACTTATTAAAGGAGTCCATTGAAAACGGATTAAAAGTATATGAAGAAACTGTGGTCATTAATGTTGAAACAGGGGATTGCCCGGTTGTCGTAACTCAAAGTGGAAGAAAAATTAAATGTAAGCATGTTGTAAGTGCATCTCATTTTCCTTTTTATGATGGCAACCAAATGTTTTTTACTAAATTACATGCAGATCGCTCATATGCATTAGCTGCAAAAATAAAAACAGCTTATCCAGGAGGAATGTACATAAGCGCTGACAATCCAAAAAGGTCTTTAAGATCGATTAAATATAATAATGAAGAATTAGTTATAATTGGCGGAGAAAGTCACAAAACTGGCGTGGAAACACGCACAATGACATTTTATGAAAATTTAAAGCTTTTTGGTGAAGAGACTTTCGGAATCGAAGATATTAAGTTTAGATGGTCAGCCCAAGATCTAATAACTTTAGATAAAATGCCGTATATTGGCAGATTGTCATCGAAAAACCAAAATATATATGTGGCTACAGGATTCCGTAAATGGGGTATGACAACAGGAACAGTTTCTGCTCAGCTGATTAGTAATTTAATTTTAGAAAAAGAAGCAGTTGATGCTGAAGTATTCTCACCTTCAAGATTCCAAGCAGATCCTAGTATCAAACATTTCTTAATGCAAAACATTGATGTAGCTAAACATTTAATTGAAGGTAAATTAGAACCAGTTTCTAGAAAAATTGAAGAGTTATATAATGACGAAGGCTCAGTAGTTACGTTAGATGGAAAAAGAGTTGGAGCTTATAAAGATGTAAACGGTGAAGTTCATTGTGTCGACACTACTTGTACTCATCTAGGTTGTGAGGTCGAGTGGAATAATGGAGAAAAATCATGGGATTGTCCTTGTCATGGTTCAAGATTTTCAATCTATGGCGAAGTTTTAGAAGGACCAGCAGATCAACCGTTAAAACAAGTTTTTGTGCAGTAAGTAAAATAATGATATGGGATGCCTCTATATACGAGGCATCCTTTCATTTTGTATTTTCAGTCTTACAAGGGAGCTGACTATGACAGAAGCTCATATTCCATCACAAAACAATCTCTATATTCGCCTTCATGTAGCTCATGTTTTGGAAGTAATCGAATTTTTTTAAATCCACATTTTTCATAACATTTAATTGCGCGTATATTCCAAGTTTGTGGATCTACTACTATTTTTTCAGCGTTGTGATTGGAAACTAAATAATTTACCACTGAAGAGACAAGCAAGCTTCCAATCCCACGATTCCAATAATTTATATTACCGATAAATTGATCCATTCCGTAAATAACTTCATTATTTAGTTCATAACCATATTCACTTTTTGACTCTGCATCTAATTTATAATATTGTAAATAACCAATTTCAATATTTTCATAAACGACAATGCACATTTTAATTGAAGGATCTTTCGAAAAAAAGACTTGTTTAACTTTTTCTTCATCAAACGGATTATCTCGACCTTCATAATATTGAAGAACTTTAGGGTCAGAAAGCCAACTTGATAAAAGTGGAACGTCGGTTTCATTTAATAGACGAAGGCTCAGTTTATTATTTTGGAAAATCAAGTACACCCCTCCTTAAATCTGAAAATAGATGATGGTTAATAAAATCATATCATTTTGAAGGTTTAGTTATTATGTTCTTCGTAATGATAAAAAAAGATTTTTCCTATCTACGATAATCATTTAATAAAATAAGGAGTTCAAATTGACAATAGGTATTTAACCGTGTTTTGTCGAATATAGTATTGCAAAAGAAAATTATCATTCTTCTATGTTTTATTTCTAAAATCGAAATACGATAAGGAGGTGCTAATTAATATGAGGAAAATTAGGGTTAAACCAAGTAAAGGGCAGTCTTTCTTTGCTTTAATTATTGGACTTATTTTTATCGTGATCGGTTTTAAGATTGTCATTCCAGAGGCTGGTTTATTTGGATTGCTTTGGACTGGATTTGCACTAATGATTACAATCATCAACGCTTATAATTTATTTAGTAAACGCGGAATTTCAAATTATGAAGTAAATGTTGAAGAATATAGTACTAGAGAGAAAGTGGACTTTGATTTGAAGCTTCGCAAATTAAGCAAATTAAAAAACGATGGAGTTATTACGGAAAGTGAATTTCTAAAACAAAAGGAAAAAATTTTCAACCGAGACATGTAGAAGAATTACGGGGCATGGCTTCATATTTACTTATTAATGTTTTGATTTTTTGTAGGGGGAGTTTTACTTCCAAAATGTTAGAAACGATATTCCTTCAAAGATTACTATACAGACAGTTATTTCCTCGATTATTTAGAGCAATCTAGCTTTGCCAATCCTAATTTAACTTCTAGTCTATTCTTTAAATTGATTCATTCACAATTCACCTCGAAAAACATTTTGTAACTAGTTACGGTATGTATTAAAAAAAATTAATTTAATTTAGAACATTATTAAATTTATCGCAATAAATTAATTTAGGGGGGAATAGTATGAAAAGACTTTTATTTATAGGAATGGCCATTTTAAGCATAATTTGCCTAACAAGCTGTCAGTCAAGCGACTTCGGGTATAGCAAAAAGGATGACAAAACAACGCAGGTTGATAAAAATAAATCTTCGGACAAAGACCAATCCACCGATAAAAACAATTCAACAGATAAAAATAATACAACGGATAAAGGAAATAACAATCCTCCAAAAAAGGATGATAATAAACCGCCAGTAAAAGTTTTTACGCCAGTTGAAAATGACGCATTTAAAGTAACTTCGGTCGTAAATGATTCAACAGGAAAAAATGTGTTAATTGTTGAAGGGAAGGCTAGTGTTTTTGAAGCGACATTTCTATATAAATTAGAAGATGGGCACAATGTTTTAGCAGAAGGGAACACCATGGCTGATATGGGTGCACCTGAGTGGGGAAACTTTAAAATAGTGATAAATTATAATGAACCAACTAGTCCGAATGGAGTACTGACATTATATGTAGCAAGTGCAAAGGACGGCCAACCTGAACATATATTAACTATTCCAATTCAGTTTAAATAAAAATTAACTAAAAAAATAGACAAAATTCTGAGTGTGAGAAACCATTAAAATTTCTCTACACTTTTTTTGTTTTTATAGCCAAATTTCTCTTAGGAGTATTAATAACAAAATAAAAAAAAGTCGACTAATTCGACGGCCTGAAAATAGAAAATATGTAAAAGACAGTTTAAATGGTTTTACCTCTTGTTTTTTGTTTTATGAACGTTGTTAGGAGTCACTTTTTACATACGAATTTGCATGTGGAAAATTAAAATTTAAATAAATTTTAATCATTTTTAAGTGAAATTATTAGAAAATGTAAACAATAGGTAGTATTATCAAGATTATTAAGTTAATAAATTAAAAATTTCTAATAAAACTCTTATTAAATTTTAAAAAATCCGTAAAGCCATTTTCATCTTAAACAGATATCCTTATACAGTATAAATAATTATTTTATAGATGTTATTATATGAAAAATGAGGGATAAAATAAATGAAAAAAATATTAATTATAGAAGATGAAAAAGAATTAGCAAATTTTATACGATTAGAATTAGAGTATGAAGGAAATGAAGTTCATATTTCAAATGATGGTAGAGATGGATTAAACCAAGCAATTGACCAAGAGTATGACTTAATCTTACTTGATTTAATGCTTCCTAATTTAAGTGGAATTGAAGTTTGTAGAAGAATTAGAGCTCATAAAGACACTCCAATTATTATGATTACAGCAAGAGACAGTGTTTTCGACCGTATTTCTGGTCTAGACAGTGGAGCTGATGATTATATTTCAAAACCATTTGTTATTGAAGAACTTTTAGCGCATATGCGAGCAATTTTTAGACGTATTGATCGCTCAACAAATTTACATTGCTTAAAATTTAAAGACTTATCATTAGATTCTGCAGCAAGAGTTGTTAAAAAAGATGAAGCGGTAATTGATTTAACTAAAAAAGAATTCGATTTATTGTACTTATTAATGAGTAATGTAAATCGTGTATTAACAAGAGAAATTTTATTAGAAACTGTATGGGGCTATGGCTCTACAATTGAAACAAACGTAGTGGATGTTTATATTAGCTATTTAAGAACAAAACTAGATGATAAGAATAATACCTATATTCACACTGTAAGGGGTACTGGGTATGTAATGAGGATGTAGAGGTGAATCTTTCCTTGTTTAATAAGCTTTCGATTAGATGGAGAATAACAATTACAATCGCTGTACTTATGTTTTTCATATTTACATTATGTAATCTTATTCAACTTGGCTTAATTCAAATGTCAGTAATGAATCAACAACAGCATCGAATTGAAAAAAGGTTGAATGAAACGTCAGCTTATTTGGATGAAGATTATAAAACGAAAAAACCGAATGCTGCTTCTTTTGCAGAAAACAAAAAATTCTTTGAAAAAATTATCCAAAATAATGAAATGATTCGACTATTAGATAAAGATGGAAGAGTAAAATTTATTGTTTCAAGAACAATGCCTAAAATTTATATAAATAAAAATGACGTTGGCAAAATTCAAAAATATCGATTACACAATCAAGAGATTCTAATTATAAATAAACCATTACACTATAAGAATTTTGACGGTGTATTAGAAGTTGCAATGAATGTAGAAATCTTTTCGAAATTTATTAAAGAATCGTTCATGATCCTTATTTTGGGAACAATTATCTCGCTAATTTTAAGTATGTTCAGTGGTTACTTTTTATCAAAAAGAATAATAAATCCTATTAAAAATTTAAACCAGACGATGATTAAAATAAAAAATAATCAATTAAAAGAGCGAGTTATTGTTGGAGAAACGAAAGATGAGCTATCGGAACTCGGATTACTTTTTAATAAAATGATGGATGAGTTAGAAGCTTCAATTACAAGACAAAAGCGGTTTGTTGAAGATGCTTCTCATGAATTGAGAACACCTTTAGCAATCATTCACGGCCATTTGTCTCTAGTTAATCGCTGGGGAAAAAAAGACGAAACTGTTTTGGAAAACTCATTAAACACTTGTATTAATGAAGCGAACAGAATGATTGTTTTAACGAATGAACTTTTACAGTTGACGAAGCTAGAGAAAAATACTGAGAAAATAGAGCAATATGCACCGACAAATATTATAGAAGTTTTAAACGAAATCATAAACAATTATCAACTGCTACATGAAGATTTAGAAATTCACTTAGGTGAGACTAATCAAGTTGTTAATAAAGCAAATATCGCAAGAGAGCATTTAATGCAAATCTTAATTATTTTGTTCGATAATGCCGTTAAATACAGTAAAGAACACACTATAATAGATATTTCTACTTCGCAAGTTGCTAACAGAATCGAAATCAAAGTTTCAGACAACGGGATCGGAATTAAGGAAGAAGATATTAATCATATTTTTGACCGATTTTATCGAGCAGACAAAGCAAGAAGCCGAGCTAACGGCGGTAATGGTCTAGGCTTATCGATTGCGAAAAACTTAATTGAAAACTATGGCGGAGATTTAAAAATTACGAGTAAAAATGGAAAGGGAACAACTGCCATCATCACATTAAACACAATATAGATTTGTGGAGTTGTCTTCCAGTGAGACCACAAGGGTATTTAATTATCCTTGTGGTTTTTTTATGGAGATTTAGATAGTCAACATCTAGATTTAGCATTAAATTAACGAGAATAGGTTCGTTTTAACGAAAACCGGCGCTATATCAACGAAAAGAGGGACTAAATCAACGAAAACCGGCACCATATCAACGGAAAGTGGGACTATATCAATGGAAATCGGCACTAAATCAACGGAAACTGCCGCTATACCAACGAAAATCGGCACTATATCAATGGAAACTGGCGCTATATCAACGAAAACCAGCACTATATCAATGGAAACTGGCGCTATATCAACAAAAAGTGGGACTATATCAACGGAAACTGGCGATATATCAACGAAAAGGGGGACTAAATCAACGGAAACTGGCGCTATATCAACAAAAAGTGGGACTATATCAACAAAAACCATCAATATATCAACAAAAACTACCAATATATCAACAAAGTTCACAACTTTATCAATAAAGTTCACAAAGCGTTCGGGGCTATCCAATGTTGTAAGCAGTATTTCTTCATCATATTAATAGTTTGCGACTGTAATTTATGATAAAGTTGAATAAAAAGAAAATTCTTGTAATTCGGAGGGAGAACAACAATGAGTTATGTAGGGATCGCAATAAATAATGCCATAATGATTGAAAGACTTCGCAATGCTGGTGTTGAAAATGAACAGTTAATTAATGCTCTGAAAGAAGAGAATTACGAATTTTTAAATGAGTATGGTAATGGTTTTCCTGATTGGGAAACTTTAGTAAATTTATATAAGAAAGATGAAGAAAGTTTTATTAAACTAGTGAATGAAGGATACCAAATTAAATTTTTAACAAAAGGTTCATTAATGACTTTATTAAAATATAAATTTGGAATTGAAGTTGAAAAAGATTATGAAGATGTTGGAACTGCAATTCAAGGAATCCAATTATCCAATGAAGCAGTAAGCAATATTAAAAATACACTTGCAGCAAATTGGAAGCTAAGTACATATGTTGATGAAATAGACGGGCTTACGAAAATCCGTATTGAACTTGTCAAAAGTAGTGAAGTTGTAACTAAATAAAATTAGATTAGAGGGACAAACTTGTTCCTCTTTCTTTACTCATTTTTCAATTCTATATCAATTGCCCCAACTCTAATTCCATATTTAATTAATTCCTCATATGGATCTCCTATTAACCCTAAAATTTTACAAAATGCTGGTTCTGTTTTATAGCCTTCTGTTTTTAGTTTTATGATCTTAGTTTTCAGATTTGGATTTTGTGTCAAAATAAAATGCTCAATGATTAAATGAAGATAAGCATTTTGTTTAATAGATGGAACAGGTTGTCCGAAAATTTCAATCTCAAAGCCTTCGTAAGTAAAATTTGCTGTAATTGTTCCGATTCCTCTTACAATTGAGTGGGAAATCCGAAAATGTTCTTGTTCCTGATAAATATTCTCTAATAGTATTTTGAATGGTGTTAAATCATTTACCTCTGTAATAATATCTAAATCTGATCCCTCTATATCAATCCCAATTGGAATTGTTCCGCATAGAACAGGGCTAAAATCTTTTAATTCATTCAGTATATTTAATCGTGTTAATGCTGAATATGCAAGCTGTTGTTTAGGATTACCATGTTTTAAATAATCAATGGAAAGAAACATATAGACTCCTATCAAATAAGTTTTTTTTAGTATAATATGTATTTTTAAAAAATATAAAGGGAAATCATCCAATGAGTGGAATCAATAGTAAAAATGCAAAACTTAAAGGAGAAAAATGATGGGTGTAAAAAAGCTATTTTGGAATGATCCTTATCTCTCAAAAACGACTGCAATTGTTACAAAAGTAGATGGTCAAATGGTCACACTAAATCAAACAATAATTTATGCTTTTTCAGGTGGGCAACAATCAGACTCTGGCAAAATCGGAAATTATGAAGTGATTGACGCAAAAAAGGATGGATTGGATATTATTTATACTTTACCAGAAAACCATGAACTACAAAAAGGGCAGGAAGTAGTTGTTGAGATCGATTGGGAGAAAAGATATCGAATTATGAAGTTGCATTTTGCTGCGGAAATCATCTTAGAACTAATGTATCAAAACTATAATGAACCTGAAAAAATTGGTGCAAATATTACAAGTGATAAAGCAAGAATTGATTTTTATTGGGATGGAAAAATTTCAGAAACATTTCCTCTATTAGAGAAGAAAGCAATGGAGCTTATTGATGCAGATTTAGAAATAAATAGTGAGTATGACGATCAAGAAAATCAGAGAAGATATTGGGAAATCAAAGGTTTTGGAAAGGTTTCGTGCGGTGGAACTCATATTAAGAGAACAGGAGAAATTAAAGAAATAAAGCTAAAGCGAAATAATATAGGGGGAGGAAAAGAGCGGATCGAAATATACTTAGTATGATTAGATGAAGTGAACTTTTGAGTCGTGACTGTATTGATTTAATCTTAGGTCCGTTATTCACTGAGTTGCTTAAGGGTATAGGATTTTAAAGGAATAAAATAATAAATGACTACCTTTCAGTCGAATGGTAGCCATTTTTATTATATCTTACTTATTAAAAATCAAAATTATCAGGGTCTGGACCTACACGTTTATTTGCATCAAGTGTAGCAATTTGTTGCATATCATTAGATGAAAGCTCGAAATTGAATACATCAAAGTTTTCTTGAATTCGTGATGGTGTTATTGATTTAGGAATAACGATTACATTACGTTGTAAGTGCCAGCGGATAATGACTTGGGCAGCTGTTTTACCGTATTGCTCTGCAATCTCTTTAATAACAGGATTTGTTAAAGCGTCGCCACCTTGCATTAACGGGCTCCATGCTTCTAAAGCAATACCATTTTTTTGACAATATTCATGTAATTCGTTTTGTTGGAAAAATGGGTGCAATTCAACTTGATCAACCATTGGTTGAATATTGCGATGAGCTGCAATATCTTCTAAATGGTGGATATGAAAATTAGAAACACCAATCGCAGGTACAAGTTTATCATCGTAAAGTCTTTCTAATGCTTTATATGTATCTAAATATTTTTCTTTAACTGGCCAGTGAACTAAATAAAGATCAACATAATCCAAGCCTAATTTTTTAAGGCTTTCATCATAAGCTTTTAAAGTTGTATCATAGCCTTGATCAGCGTTCCACACTTTTGTTGTAATAAAAAGTTCATCACGAGAAACACCAGATTGACGAATTGCTTCACCTACTTGTTCTTCGTTTTGATAGACTGCTGCAGTATCGATGTGACGATACCCTACTTCAATAGCTGTTCGGACTGCATCAACACCATCTTCTGGTGACACTCGCCACACACCTAAACCTAATTGTGGCATTTTAACTCCATTTTGTAATGCAATAGAATGTTCAAACTTCATTGTTAATTCCCTCCTTATTAAAGACTAAATCTAGTGTACAATATAAACTTTAAAAATAAAAAAAATTTGATAGAAATTAATGGGAATTTAAAAATACGTACGAAAAAGGATTATGATTATTTAGTAAAAAAATAAAATTAATGCGTAATAAATTAATGAATTGGTTTAGAATAAGACTATCAATGAGTGCAAATTGGTTGTATATTTTGAGCTTTTCCTTCAAAATAGGTTTAGGAAAAAAGCTCTTTATTTTTGTTTGGAGGGGAATTTTTGTGTTAGATCAAATTTTAGAATTTAATAAGAAGTTTGTTGAGAATAAGGATTATGAGCAATATGTAGCTTCAAAGTTTCCGAACAAAGAAGTTGTAGTTGTTACTTGTATGGATACACGTCTAGTTGAGCTTTTACCGAAGGCTCTTGATATTCATAATGGTGACGTAAAAATGATTAAAACGGCTGGTGCAATTATAGCGCATCCGTTTGGCTCTGTTATGAAAAGCTTGCTAGTTTCGATTTATGAGCTTGGTGCGAAAGAAGTATTAGTAATTGGACACCATGAGTGTGGTATGGGGAATACAAACCCAGCTAAAATGAAGGAAAAAATGATTGATAGAGGAATTAAAGAAGAGAACTTAAAAATTTTAGATTTTTCAGGTTTAGATTTAGACAAATGGTTAACTGGATTTACAAATGTATATGATAGTGTTAATCATAGTGTTTCAATTATTAAAAACCATCCACTTATTCCAGAAGGTGTAGAAGTTCATGGCTTAGTAATTGACCCACATACAGGGAAATTAGAAGTTATTAATAGAGATGAAATAGCTGCTGAATAATGATTTAAACAAAAAAGTTATCCTTTGAGAAGGATAACTTTTTTTAACTTCATCTTTACCAAGACTCAAATAAATCTCTACCATTTAAAGGCTGAACAGGACGGCTATTTGGGTCGAATTTGTTTTGATAGAATTGAATTTGTTTTTTTGAAAATTGTAGTGGTTTTGTAAATACAATCCATTTTATGCCTTCAGTACATGGTGGTGTTGTAAAAGAACCATTATAGGCCACTTTTTTACTAGAATAAGGAATAAGTGAATGTAAATTGATTTTTACAAACTTCTCTTTATTTTGTTCGTCCAATGGATTGGCGTTAATTATTTTCTGAAACTCTTTATTCAATCTTCCGTCGTTAACTAAAACGCCTATTGTAACAACTGACTTTTTCGTATTTTCATTAATGAAATGTATCTCTAAATTACTATGTAAACCGTTTAATGTATGTTCACTAGGTGTGTGAAAGTGAAACTGTTTTAACGTATAGTTTGTTCCATTTAAATTAATGTTATTTAAATCATTCAAGGCAACTAATTTTACGGTGTAATGATCTTTTTCTATCTTAAAAAGTCCTCTATGATAGTTAATACCTAAAGGAAGGGATTTTGTTACAGTTTGGCTAATATTAATTGGTGATTGGTTTTTACCATTAGAACAAAGATTAAATTCTTTATTCATTGAGCTCCAATAATTAGGTCCAGTTTTACCTGTATATGACCAAGCTTCATGACTTGTTCCTGAAGCTATTGAATTATTTAGATGAACTATATGGTCTGTATCCCTATTTGAACAAGATGAGAGAATAATGCTGAGTATGATGCTAATTAAAAAAAAATAGTTCATTTTATACTTTCCTTTCATGTTATGTATGATAGGATTCATTTTAGACAACGATGGTACGGAACAAACATTTATTAAGGGGTGAAGAGATGAAACTAGAAGAGGTTATGAAAGCATTAGAGGAAATGGGGACTGAACAAACGAAAAAGACTTTTTTGCGTCATGGTGCAAAAGAACCCTTTTTTGGAGTGAAAATTGGTGATATGAAAAAGCTTGTTAAATATATAAAAAAGGATCACGATTTAGCATTATCACTTTTTCATACAGGAAATTCGGATGCTATGTATTTAGCAGGATTATCCGTCAATCCAAAGTTAATGACAAAAGAAGATCTTCAAAAGTGGGTGAAGGAAGCACACTGGTATATGATTTCTGAAAGTATTGTTGGTGCTGTTGCAGCCGAGAGTCCGTATGCAATTGAATTAGCGACAGAGTGGCTAAAGTCAGATGACGAATTAATTGAGGATTGTGGATGGAGTACTTATAGTCATTATTTATCAATTGCTCCAGACGAAGCAATAGATAAGGAAGAAATTCGTAAGTTACTTAATTATGTTGAAAATAATATACATACTTCAAAAAATAGAGTTCGTTATACGATGAATGGATTTGTAATTGCTGTAGGAAGTTTTATTCCTAGCCTAACAGTTGAAGCAATGATGGTTGGACAAAAAATTGGAAAAGTCCGAGTAGACGTAGGGGATACAGCTTGTAAAGTACCTCTTGCAACGGACTACATTGAGAAGGTAGAAGCGAAAGGAAGGCTTGGAGTTAAGAAAAAAACATGTATTTGTTAAAAATCGGTCGCCTATCTAATTAGGTGGCCTTTTATTAGAGCAAGGAGATAACAATGATTATTCAATCCAATAGACTTTATTTAAGAAAACTTAAAAGTGATGATTTAACTAATTTACATAAGCTTCAATCGAATGCAAATGTAATGAAATACATAATGAATCGGCCTAAAACTCTGGGTGAAACTGAAATGGAATTAAATAGGATTCTCCAAATGGATCAAGCTCATAACGAGAATTTTGAAGTAATGGCAGTTTGTAAAAATGAAGATAATCAGTTTATTGGAACTGCTGCAGTTATAAAAGATGAAAATAATGAGTTTGAAATCGGTTATCGATTAGTAGAAAAAGAGTGGGGAAATGGCTATGGTTCTGAGGCTGCTAGTTTAATAGAAAAATATTGCTTCGGGATGAGAAAGTTAAAATCGATAGTAGCAACTGTAGAAGCTAAAAATAGTAATTCAGTTAAGATACTTGAGAAAAATAATTTCACCTTAATTTTAGAATCAATCGATGATGAAAATGGAGAATTAGTAAAATATTTTCGTAAAGATCGTCATAGTTATTAGAAAGGATAAATAACAAAAAGGAGAATGCTATGCACGCTCAATTCTATTTTAATGAATATCACCTGGCTTCCACGATTATTACGTTAGTAAATTATCTAGTTTTTGGATATGTAATTTTTTGGGTCTATAGGACAAATGTTTTAAAACCTAAATTGTGGAAGGCATTGATCGCTGTACTTATAGGATTGTTTGTATTTAGTATTAACTTTAATTTTGATAATTACCACATTGTCATACCAATTTTACCACTTGGATTATGGATTCTACTTTTGATTTGTAAACATAATGGTAATGAAGAAAGATGGGCAAAATATAGACGTTTTGCATGGGCTGGTTTTCTAATAAGATACTTCTTTTTAATAACAAGTCTATTGCAAATACTAATTGAAAAGTGATTAATATTTCTTTAGATTGAATTTAAATACCAATGACAGTTTGAAATACCGTTTTTGGATATTCATAGTTAATAAATGCACCGATACCTATCGAGTAGTGGTCAGACAGTTATTCTAACCGTCTGGCTTTTTTTATTTAAATTTATAAAAAAGGATCTTCATAGAAAATCAATGAAGATCATACTAAAGAATTTTCAGAATTTACATAAAAAAGGAAAAAATCCCTAACACAAAAACGATCTGTATTGATATAATTAATCCAAATACTTCCATTACTTAAGCGAATGAATGTTGCATATCTTAAGTCGGATTAATAATAAAAAGGAGTCAAGTGAATGGATAACCTAACAAATGAAACGATTAATCAGGCAAATAAATTTGGTATGCTAGACTTGCAATTTACAATTCTTAAATTAATTAGTGCAGGTTTTATCATTACACTTTTTGCAATTATAATAATGTCTACATATTTTTTTCTTAAAACAAAACATAAGAAGCAAGTGATGGAATATGAACACGAATTAGGGGAAGGCAATTCAAACAACTAGAGGGATTGACATGAATAGCTTCCCATGGAAAGCGAGAATCCTGTAGTGGAAATCAACATCAAACAGCTTCCTTTACATGGAAAGAATTATCGATTAATTGACAATTTCTTTTTTCAACAGCTTGAAAAGCAGTTATTTAACTGCTTTTTTATTATGTATTATTTAAAAATGTCGGATGTCCAATGGAGTATTAGAAAAATAAAAAAGGACACATCGTAAAATTACATATATAATTAGAGAAGGTATATTACAATACTTTACACATGATGAGAAAATTAACAACTATGACGTACAGTTGGAAAGTGAGATAACATAATTATGAAATATGATTTAATTTTTGATTTAGATGATACGTTAATTCAAACTCAAGCAGCGTTCCGACAAAACATAGACTTATGTGCGGATTTAGTCTATGAAGTACTCGGTGGAAAAGTAATAATTAATGATATTAAAGAAATTTTCAATACAATAGATCTGGAGCTAATAAAAGAGTTGGGATTCAGTAAAAAGAGATATCCTTTTGCGTGGGCATCAACTTTAGAATTCTTTATAGAAAAACATAATATCGAGGTTTCTAGTACAGCCATTGAACAATTACAATCATTAGCAAAAATGATATTTCAAGAAAATGTTCCACTACAAAGTGACACATTTATAATAGAAGAATTTGCAAATCACAAAGATGTAGCAAGTATGACTATTTTAACTTTAGGTGAAAAAGACGTACAAACAAAGCGTGTGATGGATACTGGCTTAGTACAATATTTTGATGAAGTCATAATCACACAAAAGAAAGATATAAATATATATCTTGAGTTAAATAAAAAATTAAGTAATCCAGTAATGATCGGGAACTCACTTAGAAGTGACATTGTACCTGCAATAGATGCTGGAATGAAAGCTATTCATATTATTAGAGATTCATGGTCTTATGACGAAATTGAGCATAATCATAGAATAGATAGTATTCAGTCATTAGATGAATTAAAATTACTTTTATTTGGAAATTTGGTAAATCAATAAATTTTAAAACTTAATACTAACAATCAAAACTGTCTAATTAGGCAGTTTTTTTTTTTATATTGCCCATTTATTTGAATTATCGAGCTAAAAACTTACTAAACTAAGTATTCCTATAACGAATTCGAATATTCCTCAAAATTTTACAAATAATACTTTGACACATATGAACAATCACTCATATAATATACATATAGAAAACATATGAATGTTTGCTCATGTATTCATAGGAGGACAGTTTATGATTGAAGAAAAGAAAAAAGTAGACGATTTATGTGAAGATGTTTGTCAAACAACGGTTATGCATGAGGATATTATTCTTTCAGTAAAAGAAAGAATGTTAAATACTGATACACTCACAGTGCTTGCAGAGCTTTTTAAAGTTCTTGGAGATAAAACAAGAACAAGAATATTACATGCACTTAGTCAATCTGAGATGTGTGTATGTGACTTAGCACATTTATTAGAAATGACTCAGTCATCTATCTCACATCAGTTACGTGTACTAAAACAAGCGCATTTAGTAAAAAATCGTAAAGAAGGTAAAGTAGTTTATTATTCATTGGCAGATGATCATGTTACACAAATTTTCAATCAAGCACTAGAACATATTTTAGAGGATTAAGATATGTGTTTTCCTGAGAGGAGATGAGTTTGTTGAGTAGGGAGCAAAGGCAAATAAATAGTGAGTTAAAATTAGAAGGACTTGATTGTGCAAATTGTGCAATGAAAATAGAAAAAGGGGTATCCACACTAGAAGGCGTCGACGCATGTTCAGTAAATTTTGCAACATTAACGATGACTATTACAACGAGTGAGGACCAAAAAGAAACGGTTTTAGAAAGTGCTAAGGATAAAATCCGCTTATTAGAACCGCATATTAATCCTGTTTCAAAAATGGATGCAAGTGTAGGACAATTGAAACAATCTGGAATGAATGCCGAAACAAAAAAATTAATTGTTAAATTAGGAGTCGGTACTTTTTTATTAATTTTAGCTCAATTACTAAACTTACCGATTCTTTATCAAATGATTCTTTTTATAGCTGCCTATTTAATAGCAGGTGCTGATGTCGTATTAAAAGCAGTTCGAAATATATTTAGAGGCCAAGTATTTGATGAAAATTTTTTAATGGGTGTAGCAACAATTGGTGCATTTATTATTGGAGAGTACCCTGAAGCTGTCGCAGTAATGCTTTTTTATCAGCTAGGTGAATTATTCCAAAGTATTGCAGTCAATCGATCGCGTAGCTCGATTTCGAAATTAATGGATATTCGTCCTGATTACGCTAATTTAAAAACTGGTGATCAAACTGAAAAAGTATCTCCAGAGAAAATTCAATTAGGGGATATTATCGTAGTAAAACCAGGAGAAAGAGTTCCATTAGATGGAATCGTAAAAAGTGGTTCTTCTAGTGTTGATACTTCAGCTTTAACAGGTGAATCTTTACCGCGAGAAATAGTTGAAGGTGATGAAGTATTAAGTGGATTTATAAACGTCCAAGGTTTATTAGAAATTGAAGTAACAAAGGAATTTAATGAATCAACTGTATCGAAAATTTTAGAGCTTGTTCAAAATGCCACAAATAAAAAGGCACCAACAGAAAATTTTATAACAAAATTTGCAAAAATCTATACGCCAATCGTTGTAATTACAGCAGCTATTATTGCAATAATCCCTCCAGTGATTATTCCAGGTGAAACATTATATGATTGGGTTTATAGAGCATTAATTTTTCTAGTTATTTCATGTCCGTGTGCTTTAGTCGTTTCAATTCCATTAGGTTTTTTTGGAGGAATTGGTGCAGCCTCTAGGTCAGGCGTTTTAGTAAAGGGAAGTAATTATTTAGAGGCATTAAATGATGTAAAATATATTGTGTTTGATAAGACTGGAACTTTGACGAAAGGACAATTCCAAGTAAGCACGATTGTACCTGCCCGAAGTTATTCAAAAGACGATCTACTTGAATTAGCGGCCTATGCAGAGTTTTATTCCAATCATCCTATTGCATTATCAATTCGCCAAAAATACGGTAAAGAAATTGTAGAAGGAAAGCTATCCAATTACACCGAAATTGCCGGACATGGGATTAGCGTTATGTTTAATGAAGACGAACTTTTAGTAGGTAATTCAAGACTAATGGAGAGTCATTCAATTTTATATGAACCAACAAGAGAAGTAGGGACTACGGTTTATTTAGCAAAAAATAAGCACTACATTGGTTCAATTGTCATCGCAGATCAACTAAAAGATGATGCGAAAAAAGCTATCTCAGAGCTAAAGCAAGTTGGTATTAAAAGGTCTGTGATGTTGACGGGTGATTCTACTTCTGTTGCAAGAAAAATCGGTGATGAATTAAAGATAGACGAAATTTATGCAGAGCTTCTTCCACACCAAAAAGTTGAAAAGCTTGAATTAATCGAGAAAATGAAATCTGAGAAGGAAAAAATTGCGTTCGTAGGTGATGGTATTAATGATGCACCAGTTCTAGCGCGAGCAGACGTTGGTATTGCAATGGGTGGAATTGGATCCGATGCAGCTATTGAAGCAGCGGATGTAGTATTAATGTCAGATGAACCTTCTAAAATAGTAGATGCAATAAAAATTGCCAAACGAACAAGACAAATCGTATGGCAAAACATCTTTTTCGCTTTAGCTGTAAAAGGATTTTTCTTATTACTTGGCGTGATTGGAATTGCAACAATGTGGGAAGCGGTAATTTCAGATGTTGGCGTGACTGTTTTAGCTGTATTAAATTCGATGAGAGTTTTAAGACAGAGATAATAAGGAAAAATAAAAAACTCGAGACTTATGATTAAATGTCTCGAGTTTTTCTTTGATTATTTTGTGGCACGTTTTCTTTTTTTCATAAACAGGAGAATAAAAATTACAAGTCCAATTCCTAAAATCCCATAAATTATACTAGAATATACATCCATATACTCTACAATATTCTCCCATGAAGCACCAACTGACGCTCCGACTAACACTAAGACTGTGTTCCATATTAATGAACCGAGAGTAGTAAATAACAAAAAGATCCAAAAATTCATTCGTGACATTCCAGCAGGTATCGAAATTAGGCTGCGAATTAATGGAATTAAACGACAGAAAAAGACAGTCCATACACCATATTTGGCAAACCACTCGTCTGCTTTATAGAGATCCTTCTTAGTTAAACGTAAAATATGACCCCAGCGGTCTACGATTTTTTCTAACTTTTTTACATCTAATAATGTACCGATCCAATAAAGGATGACTGCTCCTACTACTGAACCGAGAGTTGAAAAGAAAATGACTCCTATATTTGAAAGTGAAGATTGCGTTGCCATAAATCCGCCAAACGTTAAAATAACTTCTGATGGGATAGGAGGAAAGATATTTTCTAATGCGATCAATAAAAAGATACCTAAATAACCGAAAGTATCCATCGTTTCAATAATCCAATTTTGCATGAAATTACCTCAATTTGTTTTTTTGATTAGAAAGTTTTAATATTCCTTGTGAAAAAATATACTATGTAACTACTAATTTAGGCAAGTAATTGTGAAAAATGTTACATAAATATAATAAATAGTTCACCAAATTAAATGTACATTTAGTATAATGTAAGAATAATTTGAATTAATTAAAAATAGTTATTGCTATCTGGATGTGTTATGGACGCAAATATAGAGTAAAGCGTATTTTAATAGTCTATTCAATCTAAGATATGCAAAGTGTAAAATCAGCAGAAAAACTAGTGAAATTGAATTTTTTGTTAGAGGATTTTAACAGTTTATGGAGAAGTAAAGTAGACCCATAAAAAAGCAGAATTGATTTAGCTCTTTAATAAAGTATTAATATAGAAACTTTGAGACAAGAGTAATACTTACCGTAGCTCTTATCGGGAGGAATAAAAATGTTTAAAGTACAATTAAGTAGTGACCTTTCAATTAATTTATTAACACCAAAATATGCAGAAGAATTAGTAGAAGCGCTAAAAGAAAATCAAAACTCATTAAAAGAGTGGTTAGTTTGGGCTGAAAATATTCCAGTGATTGAGGATTATCAACGATCGATCATACCGATGTGGCTACAAAAATTTGCTGATAATAATGGGTTTGAAACAGGTATCTTTTATAAAGATGAGTTAGTTGGTATGCTAGGGTTGCATTATATTGACTGGTCAAATCAAACTACTGAAATCGGCTATTGGCTAAGTGAAAAGATGCAAGGACAAGGGATCATGAGCCGAGCTGTAGAAGGTTTAGTTACATATTGTTACGAAGAGCTCAATTTAAATAGAGTCGTTATTAGAGCGGCTGTAGAAAATGAAAAGAGTAGAGCGATTCCGGTGCGTTTAGGATTTAAGCATGAGGGAGTTCAAAGAGAGGCACAACAAATTAGAGATAAGTTTTACGACATAGCAGTATATAGTATGTTGAAAAATGAGTGGCAAAAGTAAATAAATTAGTTAAACGCGTTAGCTAAACATGCTAGCGCTTATTTGTGCCGAAAGATATGGAAAATGATGTTTTAAACGATCCTATTCGATTTTGATGATTTGATGGGATTGTTATTAATAAAGCGATGTTCTTGTACAGAAGGAGGAGTTTGTTTGAAGAACGGAAAAATACATTATGCTTGGATTATATTAATCGTTACATTCCTATCTGTTCTTATTGCAGCGGTGACAAATACAATGTCTGGAGTGATGATGATTCCTTTTGAAAAAGAATTCGGATGGAGTAGGGCATCAATTTCAGGAGCATTTGCGGTTTGTATTACTCTCGTTGGATTTTCTGGTCCATTTATAGCAGGGTTATATCAAAAGTTTAATGTGAGAAGTGTGTTGTTAATAGGAATGGGTGCATTATTAGTAGCGGTATTATTAACAACAATTATGACGCAAATTTGGCATTTATTTATTATTTGGGGAGTCATGATTGGACTTAGTGCAGGTACATTTTTAACTGTATTAAATGCTTATGTCGCTACGACATGGTTTGAAAAAAAGCGTGGATTGGCACTAGGACTTTTAACTTCTAGTTCAGCTGCTGGTCAGCTCGTATTTTTACCGTTGATGGCATATATCGTTGAAAACTATTCGTGGAGAAGTGCAGTATTAACAATCTTCTCTTTCGGTGTTTTTGTTTATGTTTTACTTTGGATTTTTATGAAGAGTGATCCGTCAGATGTTGGAGTTTTGCCATTAGGGGCAGAACATAGTAATAAGAAACAAGTAAACAACATTAATCCAGTGAAGGCAGCGTTTGATGGTTTAAAATTAGGTGCTAAATCGAAAGTTTTTTGGTTATTGGCAGGGAGTTTTTTTGTTTGTGGTTTTTCAACAAGTGGTTTAATCGGTACGCATTTTATATCCCTTTGTATGGATTATGGTTACAAAGAAGTTACTGCTGCTAGTATATTAGCTTTTATGGGGATATTTAATATTATTGGTACTACTTTATCTGGCTATATTTCAGATCGCTTCGATAATCGTTGGTTATTATTTTGGTACTACGGTTTGAGAGGTTTATCATTATTAATTCTTCCATTTGCACTCTCTACAAATTCATTAATCTATTTAAGTGCTTTTGCTATATTTTATGGAATGGATTGGATTGCTACAGTACCTCCAACGATTAAACTAGCAACGGATCATTTTGGTAAAGAAAAAGTAGGCGTCATCTACGGATGGATTTATACGGCGCATCAATTAGGTGCTGGAGCGGCAGCATATGGTGGTGGGCTAATTTATTCTTGGCTAAACGCATATCAGTCAATCTTTATTGCAGCAGGAATTTTTTGTTTAGTCGCTACATTATTTGTACTTAATATTAAAAGAAAAGCGGTCTTAAACCAAGATCTTACTGCGTAAAAAATATAGCTTATTTGAAAAATTGTTTTGTGTTTCTTAAGCTTGTATTTTTGTTAGCGTCAACTGATAATTATATGATAGAGAACAGATATAAGAGGTGTTTATATGACCTATCTTTATAAAATAACAAAAGATAAGTATAAAATAATGCGTGGGAAAAATTGTTTTTGGGAAGGTAAGATTAGCAAAATTTGTGATTTGGAAAAGATAGATTACAAGAGGCTTACTCGATTTTCATACGGTGGGAATATTGTTTTTAGTGTAGATGGTAGAATCGTTATAAAATTATATCCATCCTATGTGAATGATGAGTTTGTAAAGGAGAAGCAAGTTCTTGAGTTTTTAAATGCCCGAACTTTTTCTGTAGATCTTCCTCAAATAATAACGACCGGACAATTTGAAGGTTGGAATTATTTAATAATGAGTGAACTAAAAGGTACACTTTTAATCGATATTTTTGATGAGTTATCGCTAGAAGAGAAAAAGCAAATTGCGTTTGATTTAGGAAAAATAATTAGAGAAATTCATGAAGCAACGATTACTTCAAGGCAAGAAGACTATGAACATTGGAATCGATTTTTATCGAATCAATTACAGCAAGTAGAAATTCATCATAGAAATAACGCAATGAATGAAGCGTTATTTAGCCAATTACAAAGTTATGTAGTTCGTAAAACAATTCGAGACAATGAACAGACCGTACTATTAACTGGAGAATATACGCCATTCAATTTACTCATGAATAAAGTAGATGGTATGTGGAAATTTACTGGTTTAATTGATTTTGCTGATTGCTTTGTAGGTAACGCTAAATATGATTTGCTTGGACCAATTGCATTTATGTTTTATCCATACGAAGGACTAAATAAAATCTTCCTAGAAAGCTATGGATATTCCGAAAATGAATTAAATGAAGAATTTCAAAATGAATTAATGATTTATTTATTACTACATCGATTTAGTAATATTAGTTTTTATCAAGAGAAGTCTGAAGTAGCTAAGAAAGCTGCTAGTTTTAAAGAACTTGAAGAGATATTTTTTAATTTTAATCATTAAAGGAAAAGCATCGAAAATGGCTAGATTAGTCAATTTCGATGCTTATTTTATTAATTTAGTGCTATTAAAAAAGGGTATAATTCAGCGGTCATAACATTCTTTTTAACTGCTGGATCATTTTGCATTATTCCTTGAGCATGTTGTAAGTTTTCTGCATGTAATATGACAATTCCAAACTCAGCGTTTTCTGTTCGGCCTGCTAGTGACACTGTTTTTTCTATATTTAAATTTTGAAGATAATGAAAATGCTCTGATACGATACTTCTTTCTTCCTCTGTTGAATCGTTTAAAAAAGTTGATCGAACTGGTTTTAAAACATAAATAAATTTTTCCACTCATCACACATCCAATCGCTTATACTAGTTATACTATAGCATGTAATGAAGGAGTTAATCATGAAGGAAATCATTTCTGAAAAACTAAAACAAATAGAACGTGAACATGATGTAAAGATTCTCTTTGCAGTTGAGTCGGGAAGTAGGGCTTGGGGATTTCCATCTAAAGATAGTGATTATGATGTGAGGTTTGTTTATGTTCACCGCAAAGATTGGTATTTAAGTATTGATCAAAAACGTGATGTCATAGAATATCCAATTAATGATTTGCTTGACTTCAGTGGATGGGATATAAAGAAGGCACTTAATCTTTTTGCGAAATCAAATCCTGCATTATTAGAATGGTTACGATCACCTATTGTTTATTCAGATGATTTAACAATTTCAGAAGAATTAAGATTGATTGGTAATGATATTCTTTCTACAAAGGCTTGTGTCTACCATTATCTTCATATGGCCAAGGGGAATTATCGTGATTATTTACAAGGTCAAGAAGTAAAAATTAAAAAGTATTTTTATGTACTAAGACCGATATTAGCTTGTATGTGGCTTGAGAAATATAAGGAAATCCCTCCAATTTTGTTTGATGACTTACTAGAAATTGAAGGTTTAGAGAAGGAATTTTTAGAGGAAGTAAACCAGTTATTAATCCGAAAAAAACAAGGTGAAGAATTTGATTTGGAGCCAAGAAAAGATGTATTAAATGAGTTCATTGAAAATAAAATCCAATTTTTTGAAGAGTATGTAAAGGAAATCAAGGAATCCAGCAAAGTAAATATTAATGATCTGAATGAACTATTTCGAAATACAATTGAAGAATCGTGGAAAGAATAGAATAGAAGTCACACCTTTTGGGAAAAATTTCTATGTATGTATTTAAACAAAGAATAGCCAAATGGAGTGTGAACGAAATTGACGAACTTAGAAAGTTTATTAAATCAGCAACTCGCAAACTGGAATGTATTATATGTAAAATTACATAATTATCATTGGTATGTAAAAGGACAGAATTTCTTTACGCTACATGAAAAATTTGAATTATATTATGATGAAGCGAAAGTAATGGTAGATGAATTAGGAGAACGAATTTTAACAATCGGTGCAAAACCAATTGCTACACTTCGTGAATATTTAGAAACTGCTACGATCAAAGAAGGAAATCATACTTTTTCTGCAGAAGAAATGGTATCAGATTTAATTAAGGACTATGAAAAAATTGTACAAGAATCACGTGATGTAATTTCAATAGCAGAAGAAAGTAATGACCAGGAAACAGCTGATTTATTTCTAGGTAAAATTGCTGAAATAGAAAAGATGCTTTGGATGTTAAAGTCATTTCTTGGTAAATGAATAAATATTAGTGAAGGTGAATTAACCGATTCGTAAATGGAGTTTGGTTGGTTCACCTTTTTTTATTTTTAATGATTTTTCCAGTTTGTTTTCTGGTGAAATAGTAGTAATATCAAGGGTTTTTCTAAAAGTGGTACATTTGTCTAAAAAAATTACCAAAAAAAACTAAAAAAGGAATTGTATAATTATTTATATTTGTGTATAATCATTCATTATATAAGAATCTGATGCTTCTAAAAAAGGGGATGGATTTATGAGTAAAGTATTGAAAGAAAATCATGTAAAAAAAACTAACTATACACAAATGCCAAAGGGGAATGTTACAAAAGGGAATTTTAGCTCTGTAAAATGGTCGGATTTTAAAGGGAAAAACTTTCTAACGATTAGTGAGTTTTCATCAAGTGAATTATTATTCTTACTTGAAAAATCATTAGAGATGAAAAATATGCAAAAAGCGGGAGAGGCGCATCCATATTTAAAAAACAAAGTATTAGGGATGATATTTGAAAAAAATTCAACTAGAACGAGACTTTCTTTTGAAATCGCTATGATGCAATTAGGTGGTCATGCAATCTTTATGAGTAGCAAAGATTTACAGTTGGGTAGAGGTGAATCTGTTCATGATACATCAAAAGTATTTTCTCGATATGTAGATGGAGTAATGATTCGTGCGAACTCTCATGAAATGTTAACGGAGTTTGCTGAGCACTCGTCAATTCCCGTTATCAATGGATTAACAGATCTGCACCACCCAGCTCAAATATTGGCTGATTTCTTAACAATTCTTGAACATAAAGGTAGATTAAAAGGTTTAAAGATTGCTTATGTTGGAGATGGGAATAATAATATTTGTCATTCGTTAATTGAAGGGGCAGCTAAGCTTGGTGTTTATTTAACGATTGCTTGTCCCGTAGGGTATGAGCCAAATAAAGTTGTACTTCAATCAATGAAGCATGTTGCAAAAACGACTGGAAGTGTCATTGAAGTAGTCAATAATCCAATTGATGGTGTAAGCAGAGCGGATGTTGTTATAACGGATGTTTGGACCAGTATGGGGCAAGAGAAAGAAACTGAAATACGATTAAAAGATTTTAGCCCATATCAAGTAAATGATCACTTATTAGAAAACGCAAAAGAAGATTATTTATTTATGCACTGCTTGCCTGCACATCGAGGAGAAGAAGTTACGGCTTCAATAATTGACGGTAAGCATTCAGTTGTATTTGATGAAGCGGAAAATCGACTTCATGCTCAAAAATCAATCCTTGTTGCTTTAATGAGTAATTTATAATTCTAACAATCTATTCTATTTTTAAAATTCGACTATCGGGGGTAATAACATGGGAAATGAAAAAATTGTTTTAGCATATTCAGGTGGTTTAGATACTTCAGTTTGTATTAAGTGGTTACAGGAGAAATATAACTATGATGTCATCGCACTTTGTCTTGATCTAGGGGAAGGAAAAGATGTAGAATCTGTTCGTCAAAAAGCGTTAAATTTAGGTGCAATTAAGTCATATATGATCAATGTTAAAGATTTATTTGCAAATGAATATATTGTTCCCGCTCTAAAAGCGAATGCCTTATATGAAGGGAAGTATCCTTTATCTTCAGCTTTATCAAGACCTTTAATTGCAAAGCTATTAGTGGAAGTAGCTGAACAAGAAGGGGCAGTTGCAGTAGCTCATGGTTGTACTGGAAAAGGAAATGACCAAGTTCGTTTCGAGGTTTCAGTAATGGCTTTAAATCCTAATCTAAAAGTAGTAGCTCCTGTTCGTGAATGGGGGATGACTCGTGATGAAGAAATTCAATATGCAAATGAAAATGGTGTACCAATTCCAGTTGATTTAGATAATCCATTTTCAATCGATGCAAATATTTGGGGAAGAGCATGTGAAGCGGGTGTATTAGAGAACCCATGGAATGAAGCTCCTGAAGAAGCATTTGATTGGACGAATGCTATTGAAAATACACCTGACGTACCTGAATATCTTGAAATTGAATTTATTAAAGGTGTTCCTGTTGCCTTGGACGGTCAATCTATTGATCTAGTTCAATTAATTGAACAGTTAAATGGCGTAGGTGGAAAGCACGGAGTTGGAAGAATCGACCATATTGAAAATAGATTAGTAGGCATTAAATCTCGTGAAGTATACGAAAACCCAGCGGCATTAATTTTAATCAATGCCCACAAAGAATTAGAGTTCCTTACATTACCTCGTGAAGTGACAAACTTTAAAGTAAATATCGAACAGCAGTTTTCAAAAATGCTTTACGATGGATTATGGTATTCACCTCTAATGGGAGCTTTAGATGCGTTTGTTAATACAACACAGGAGACGGTATCTGGTGTTGTTCGTGTGAAATTATTTAAAGGTACTCATACAGTAGTAGGTAGAAAATCTGAAAACAGTTTATATAATGAAGAGCTTGCAACTTATTCAAAAGGTGACATGTTTGATCACAACGCAGCAGTAGGCTTTATTAAACTGTGGGGATTACCAACGAAGGTATATAGCGAAGTAACACATAAAAATACTGTTTTAAGTAAATAAAATCGTTTTGTAAATAGGAGGTAGCTATGTCAAAGCTTTGGGGCGGACGTTTTACGAAGGATACAAATCAATTAGTAGAAGAATTTACAGCATCAATTGAATTTGATCAATTAATGGCAAAGGAAGATATAGCTGGTAGTATAGCGCATGCGACTATGCTTGGTGAATGTGGCATTATTGAACTAAAAGAAGCTGATTTAATAATAGAAGGTTTAAACAAGATTTTAAAAAAAATTGAGAAAAATGAAGTTCAATTTAGTGTTGAAAATGAAGATATTCATATGAATATCGAAAGTTTGTTAATTGAAGAAATTGGACCTGTAGGTGGAAAACTACATACAGGTCGCAGTCGAAATGATCAAGTTGCAACGGATATGCATCTATTTTTAAAGAATAATACGTCCTCTATTATTCAATTAATTGAAGACGTTCAAAATAAAATTGTTTCTCAAGCAAAAAAGCACGTAAATACAATTATGCCTGGATATACGCACTTACAAAGAGCGCAGCCTATTTCGTTTGCACATCATATCCTAACTTATTTTTGGATGCTTGAACGTGACAAGAGCCGTTTCAAAGATGGTTTAAAACGTGTAGATATTTCACCATTAGGTGCAGGCGCATTAGCTGGAACTACATTTCCAATTAACCGTTATCGTACTGCTGAATTACTTGGTTTTAGTGATATCTACCACAATAGTTTAGATGCAGTAAGCGATCGTGATTTTATCGTAGAGTTCCTTTCACATGCATCACTACTCATGACACATATTTCTAGGTTGTCAGAGGAATTTGTCATTTGGTCTAGTCAAGAATTTCAGTTTATTGAATTAGATGATGCCTTTTGTACGGGCTCTAGTATTATGCCGCAGAAAAAGAACCCAGATGTTCCAGAATTACTTCGAGGTAAAACAGGAAGAGTCTATGGTAGCCTAATCGGATTATTAACAGTTTTAAAGGGACTACCTTTAGCTTATAACAAAGACATGCAAGAAGATAAAGAAGGTATGTTCGATACTGTTTACACTGTTGTGGGATCATTGAAATTACTTTCAGGAATTATCGATACAATGAAAGTAAACGAAAATCGTATGTATGAAGCTGTTAAGAATGATTATTCTAATGCTACCGATTTAGCAGACTACTTAGTTAGAAAAAATATTCCATTCCGTCAAGCTCACGAAATTGTTGGCAAAACAGTTTTATATGCAATCGAGAATCGTAAATTTCTTGGGGAATTAGGTCTAGAAGAATATAAGGAAATAAATGAAGTGTTTGAAGAGGATATTTATCATACATTAAATCCAAAAACAGTTATGGAAGCAAGAATAAGTGAAGGTGGAACTTCAACGAATGAAGTTTGGAAACAAATCTTGAAAGCGGAAGAGTGTTTAAGCTTTACAACGAATATGGTATAATTTTCTAATTGAAAGCGTCCAATCATTTGGACGTTTTTTTGCACATTAAGAAAGTATAAATTGGCAGGCGGTGAGGATAAGTCGACGTAGTTTCCAATTTTAGGAATTAGGTATAAGTGCAACTACCCCTCTGTCTTCGCCTAAAGGCTCGCCAATCGGCGAGTTTTCTTTATGCTACTATTAATAAATAATTTTCGATACATTTAGCAAATACTAGGAGTAGTTACTAAAAAAAGGTAGGTATAATATGAGTACGCAAGAAAAAAGTAGTGTTTTTAAAGCATCAGAAGGTATTGCACATGCCGTATTTGTTATGATCGGTATCGGTTCTTTACTTGAAAGTATTGGGAAAATTTTTCACTTTGAATCGTTAATGACGATTGGACTTTCAACTAAGTTATTAATGGCACCAGCTATTGGAGCAGGAATAGCAGTTTTATTAGGGTGCGGTACACTGATTATATTTTCAGCAATGGCCGCTGCGATAATAGGTTCTGGAGCATTATTAATGGTAGATACGGCAATGACCATTAAAATGGGAGAACCAGTCGGAGCATTATTGGCTGCTTTAGTTGCTATTTTAATTGGAAAGGCCATTCAAGGTAAAACGAAACTAGATTTAATGGTTGTACCTCTATTTTCAATTTTAATTGCCGGATTAATTGGATTATATTTATCAAAATGGATTTCACCGATCTTAATAGCAGTTGGTAATTTTATTAAAGGCTCAACTGAAGGTTCACCAATTATTGCTTCTATTGTATTAGCTGTAGTATGGGGGATATTAATTGTTTCACCTGCTTCTTCTGCTGCACTAGCGATTGCATTGAATCTAGATGGGATAGCTGGAGGAGCTGCATTAGCGGGATGTGCAGCACAATTTGTAGGTTTAGCTATTATCTCTGCTCGAGAGAATGATCCAGGAAGTATTCTTGGATTATTAATCATCACGCCTAAGTTACAGCTACCAAATGTAACTAGAAATTTAAAGATTCTTATTCCAACTATTGTTGCAAGTGCTGTGGCTGGACCAATATCTGCCTTCTTATTTCATATAGAAGCACCAAAAGAAATTGCTGGATTAGGATTATGTGCACTAGTTGCTCCAATGAATTTATTAGCTACATATGGAAGTGCAGCTATTATACCTATGGTGGTAACGTACATATTAGTTCCAGGGATTGTTTCGTATATCGTGTATATGTTTTTAAAACAAGCAGGTATGATAAAAGCTGGAGAACTGAAAATCTTATAGATTTTCGATAAGATCATGATGAAGTGCAAATAAAATGATGAAAAGTGCAAATAAAATTAGTGAAAGTGCAAATAAAAAAGCCAAAACTGCAAATAAATCAGTGCAACTGCAAATAAAATAGCTAAAACTGCAAATAAATATTGCACATCTGCAAATAAAAAAGTGAAAACTGCAATTAAAATCGGGTATTCTGCAAATAAAGGATCATGAATTATGAATATTTGGGGGAAACCTACTAAATTAAAAGAAATAATAATAAAATAGAATGTGAATTAACTAAAACAGAACAAAATTATATAAAAAACCAATAAGATCAGAGTAAATAGATAAATTTTACTTCCCAACAAATAGAAAAATGAGTACTAATTAAAGTACTCATTTTTCTGTTCAATTTAAAATGCGTTTTCATCGGTCCATAAAAAATAGTTTTAATCCGATTGCCGTAAAAATAATTCCTTGTGCTAGATTGATAGCTTTAGAAGATTTCTCATTTTGTAACAATTTTTCACCTAAGCTACCTGCAAAAATCGCTATAATAGAAAATACAATTAGTGTTAATACCATAAAAGTTAAACCTAAAATAATCATTTGTAGAGGAACTGCCATACCGCTCTTGTTTATAAATTGAGGTAAAAATGCTAAAAAGAATAATGAAACCTTAGGATTCAGTACATTCATCAAAAAACCACGACGGTATAAAGCTGGTAAAGTTTGTTTTTTTGGTTTTGTAAAGGAACCGACTTCACTACTTGAACGGAAGGCTTGATAAGCTAAATAAAGTAAATAAAAAGCTCCTAAGTATTTTAAAATGGAAAAAGCGACATCTGATTTATATAAGATGGCAGATAATCCAATCGAAGCAGCAAGAGTGTGAATTGTCACTCCTGAACAAAGACCACATGCCGTTGCGATTCCTTCTTTTTTTCCGTAAGAAATGCTTTGAGCCATAACAAAAATATTATCTGGTCCAGGTGCTATAATTAATAATAAAGATACTCCAATAAATGATAAGTAAATCGTTAAATCCAAATAAATACCTCCAATAAAATATGTTCGATTTTAATATTCTTACTTTAACATATTAGGAGCAGGAAGAACCTGAAAGAATTTAAAAGCTTAAAAGAGCCGGATTTGATAGTAGAAATTAGAGGTAATAAAAGGTTGTGAGGTTGAAAAATCTCCTAAAACTGTATCTCATTTTCAACTTCGTCTTGCACTAGTAGAGAGGATGAGTTTTATGAATGAGAAGGAAAAGATGATAAATGGTGAAATGTATTTAGCGTGGGATCCACAATTGATTGAGGAGAGAGTTAATGCAAGGCGTTTAACTCGTGAGTATAATTTGACGCTTGAAACAGAAAGTAGTAAACGAGAAAATTTAATAAAGCAATTATTTGGTTCGACTGGTGATAGTATATATATTGAACCGACATTTCGTTGTGATTACGGATACAATATTCACGTCGGTGAAAATTTTTACGCAAACTTTGATTGTGTCATTTTGGATGTATGCCCTGTTCATATTGGAGTAAATTGCTTTATGGCACCTGGTGTCCACATTTATACTGCGACACATCCACTTGATCCAGTTGAAAGAGCTAGTGGAGCAGAATTTGGTAAACCAGTTACGATTGGTGATAATGTTTGGATTGGCGGAAGAGCCATTATTAATCCAGGAGTAAAAATTGGTCAAAATGTAGTTGTTGCATCTGGGGCCGTTGTAACAAAAGATGTTCCAGACAATGTAGTCGTTGGAGGAAATCCAGCGAGAATTATAAAGGAAATTAAGTAAGAGTAATTGCGAAAAAGTCCTTTTTAGAAAAGCACACAGCGCGATGAAAATTTTCCGATGCTGGAAATGGAGGGCTATATGTTAAATCTATTTATCATTTGTATAATACTAGGTTTTCTTTTGTTAGTTTATATGTTTATAGAAGCTCACTTAAATATAGTAAGAAAACATGAATTTTCTTTTTCAAATACTCCTCTTGAAAAGCCAATTAGACTATTTTTTATTTCTGATATTCATAGAAGGAAAGTTCATTCTTCTATTATAGAGCAAATGACAAATCAAGTTGATCTTGTCATTATTGGCGGAGATTTAGTTGAAAAAGGTGTGCCACTTAAACGTCTTGAACAAAATATTCAGAGGCTAAGTAGTCTTGGTAAGGTTTATTTTGTTTGGGGAAATAATGATATTGAAATAGAAAAAAAGGACATAGAGAAAATTTTTAATAAATGGAATGTAGTCGTATTAAAAAATGCAGCTGATATGATAAGTCATCAACAAAATGAGTGGGCAATAATTGGAGTAGATGATTTGAAGACAGGGCATGTTGACATTGATCTTGCCTTTCAAGGTGTTGAGCAAGATACATTTAAGCTTTTAGTGAGTCATAATCCGAGAATTTTGAAGTCACTAACTGAAGAACATGGAGTATCACTTGTTTTAAGTGGTCATACACATGGTGGGCAAATTAGAATTTTTGGATATGGTCCCTACGAGAAAGGTAAAACACGTAAATATAATGGAATGACTCAAATAATAAGTAATGGATATGGAACGACGAAACTACCACTTAGATTAGGTGCACGTCCTGAAACACATTATATTGAGATTAAGAGTAACTAGAATTGTTTTAGTAAAAAAGGAGACACTTAGTCTCTTTTTTTTTGTAGATTTTTTTCTTAATTTTTTTTAATTTTGACTGTTTTTATTAGTGTTTTATTAAGAAAAAATTAGTAGTTAAATTTAGTTTGATTAAAAAATTATAATGAAGCTTGATCGAAAATGCAAGGATTTATTTTTTTGGATTAAAAAGTAGAAAATTCCCCCTAATGATTATTATCTAAAAATAAAGCTCTATAAGTAGTATTAGTTAATCTTTAGTGAAAATTCGGATGCTAAATTGATTATTTTTAGAGTTGAATTGTTTAAATTCCCCCAATTTACGATGTCGATTGCTAGCGCTAAAATGAAAAAAAGAAAGAAAATTGTCAAAAAATTATAAAAATTGGGGGAGAACAATTTGAGTAAAAGGAAATTCAAAACAAATTTAGCGAAAACGTCAATCAGTGCACTTGTTGTTACATCGCTGATTCCGTTTAATGTTTTCGCTGCTGCACCTAACATCGCGACAAATCAAACGACCACACAAAAAACGGTAATGGGCTCTGTTGCACAAAAAACAACTACGCCTAACTTAACGGCTGATCAAATCGACGCGTTAAAGAAAATATCAACAAATAGTGAAGTAAAGATTTCACCAAAAATTGACACGACGACAAGTAATCCAGTGCGTGTCATTGTCGAATTTAAACAAGCACCAGCAAAAATAAGTGTTCTACAAAAAGCAGTAGAAGGTGAAACAACTACATTAAGCGCAGAAAATAGCGCAGTTAGTGCTTCACATGCATCATTCAAGTCATTTGTGAATGGGTTAAACAAAAATAATAATGAAAGTAAAGCTAATGCAGTGTCTGCATTAACTATTACACAAAATGAAGCATCTACTGAAACATCTGGCAATGATGGCGACGCAACGGCTCAAATTACGCGTGAATATACACATGCATTAAATGGAGTAGCAATGACCCTACCAGGTAATTTAGTTGAGAAGTTATTAGATTCTGATGTAGTAGCTCGTGTGCTAAACGATAATATTGTTAAGCTTGACCCAAGTGAGCTAAAGGCTTCGGCAAAAAGTGAACAAAGTGTTAGCGATCTACCAGAAAATTATATTCCATTACCTGGAATTGATGACTTGCATAAAGATGGCACGACTGGAAAAGGAATAAATGTTGGGGTTATTGATACAGGGATAGATTATAATCACCCAGATTTAACCGATGTATACAAAGGTTACCGTGCAAAAGCCGGTGAAGATGCAAGCAAAATCGACCCATCAACGGTTAAAGGTTGGGATTTCGTTGACAACGATGCTGATCCAATGGAAACAACAGTTGATGATTGGGTAAAAGCTGGCAAACCAGAAGGTGATGGTGGAGAGCCATACTACACATTCCACGGTACACACGTTTCAGGTACGATTGCTGCTCAATCGAAAAATAATGTAGATTTCCCAGCTCAAGGGGTTGCGCCAGGCGTAAACTTGTATAACTATCGTGTGCTTGGTCCATACGGTACAGGTTACGATGATGGAATTATTGGTGGAATTGACAAAGCCGTTCAAGATGGTATGAAAGTAATTAACTTATCTCTTGGAGCACCTGTAAATGATCCATTATCAGCTGAAGCAGTGGCAATCAATAATGCAACTCTTGCAGGTGTTACATGTGTAATTTCAGCAGGGAACTCTGGTCCAGGTGAAGGAACACTTGGTACTCCGGGTGCTTCAGCGCTTGCGATTACGGTTGGAGCAAGTGACTTCCCAGTAAGTATTCCGACTGCATCAGCAAAAGTAGGTAATGAAACATTTACTAATTTCAAGTTACTAGGAAAAGGATATGGCGATCGTATAACAGATCTTGAGAATAAAACGTACCAAATCGTGGATGTTGGTTTAGCGCAAGCAGCTGATTTTAAAGATGCAAATGGTAATCCAATCGACTTATCTGGAAAAGTTGCACTAATAGCACGTGGTACAAACGCATTAGCCGAAAAAATTACGAATGCAGCGAAAGCAGGCGCGGTAGCAGCTATTATGAGTAACAATATTGATGGGGATATCGATAATTATTTAGCAAGTGATGATGGGTTTATCCCAACATTCCGTATGACAAAAGCTGATGGTGAACGTTTACGAACTGTATCAGGCACAAATACGATCACTTTTTCAAATATTAGTTCAACGAATACAGAGGGCAATCACTTAGCGAGCTTCAGTTCTAGAGGTCCAGTCGCTTCGACATATGATATTAAACCAGATGTTGTTGCACCAGGTGTATCGGTTTATTCAACATATCCATATTTCGTCCATAGCCCAGATAAAGTAGATTATAGTAACGCATATGCTCGTATTTCAGGTACATCGATGGCATCTCCACATGTGACAGGTATTGCGGCACTAATTTTACAAGCTCATCCAGATTACACACCAGCTGACGTAAAAGCAGCGTTAACGAATACTGCTGGAAATCTAGACGGTAATTATTCTGTATACGAACAAGGTGCGGGTTTAGTCAATGTAGTTAAAGCAGTAAAAGGTGACGTGAGCTTTAAAGCGCAAGACACAACTGCAAACCTTGATAGTAGCGGTAATAGTGTAACTTTGAATTACGAAAAAGGCTCATTAACCTTTGGTGCAGTTTATAAAAAAGATGGTGCGGTCAATACAAGTAATCGAACAGTGAAAGTAAAAAATCGTGGAAACACTGACAAAACATATGATATATCTGCAACTTTCATTAAACCAAATGCATCAGTAAGTGATGCAAATAAAAACGGTATTACTGTGACAACAAGCACTCCATCACTTACAGTAAAAGCAGGTGAAACAACGGACTTTACAGCAACTGTAAACATGCCTGATAGTGCGGAGTATGGTCGATACGAAGGGTATTTGAATATTGTGAATCATAATGATCCAACTGAAACGTATCGTATGCCACTTGCTGTTCGTACGGTGGAAAAAGGATTCAGCAACTTGATGATGGACGACAATGCTGCCACGACTAGAAAGCCAGTCATCCCTTCATTTTTTAACCTTGGTAGTGCAAGGAATATCGGCTTCATATTAAACAGCCCGATGAAATACGTGTGGGCAGTAATATATGACAAAAACGGCAACGCACTTGGAGCTACGGCACCATCGCCGATTAGTGCAAGTACAGCGCCAACGGATGCGTTTTTATCGCTTCCTTTTGACGCAGGTATTTACTATCCATTTATCGGCGATCCGTCGAAAGAATTGACAAACCAGTTCACCAAAGCAGCCTTACCAGAAGGGCAGTACACGATTAAATTCCGTGCCACTGATACGACAAATATGTATGCTAAAACGTATGAGAAGTCGATGCCATTTGTAGTGGACAACCAATTGCCGAAATTGACCTATAAAGACCATGCTCCAGGCATTTACGAGCTAAATGATTCAGATTATACGGATGAAAAACAGGAGGGCAATACTTATCATGCTTTCTGGGTTCATGCCAACCTATATGATGAAGGAACCGCACAGTTGGCTCCCTTAGGCATCACCCAATCGAATAACTCGTTGTTCTATTACTATAATCGCATTGACGATCCAGAAGGAGTATTCCCGACCGATTCAAATGGTGAAACAAAATTCGGGATTGAAAAATCGGACATTGAAAATGGCCCAGCAATCGTCACTCTCTTCCCTAATGATGTAGCAGGAAATGCGGAAATTGTTAATGATTTCCATCAGTATGTATTTGTTAAACAAGGCACGCCGTATATGGTGCCGACGTATGACAAACAAAAAGTGACCCTGAATGATACGGTCACAATGACTTTGAATCTTCACAATGTACAGCAAATGATGTCAGGGGCATATAATGCATCGTACTTCAACGATGTGTACGATTTGCAAGGGGTGACGGTAGCGCCAGAATTCCAAAAATGGGCAAATGATCATGGCGTGAAGGTCAATGTGGATACGCCGGTTAAAACGCCTGACCCTCTTTATGCAAGCAAAACCATGATTAATGTAGGCGCACATTTAAGCGGCGGAGAAGACTTTAAAGGATTCAGCGGCGATAAGATGCCATTCCTGAACGTAACATTAAAAGTGAAGAACGATGACCCGCAATCGCCGGCAGGGATTATATATGGGAATATGGTGGAGGATGATGTAAAGACCGACTTCAGCATGATGCAATATGGTCAAACGCAGCCGACCAACATTGCAGCGTTTGGTCGGGTCAACAGCTTCCAAGTTCTACCAACGCATAATTCAATCCAATCGTTTGTTAGACTTCAAGCGTTTAATAACAACTTTACTATCGACTATAGCACACTAAATGCAAAAGCATATGCACTACTTTCGGATGGTTCTAAGTACCCAGGAACAATTGATCCGAAAGGGTATGTAAATATATTAGGCATTCCGCTTTCAAACGACCCATTTAAAGTGATTATCGAAGCACCGGGGCACTTAAAGAGCGTTCAGACCATCACAATGACGGCGCAGACTCCATGGGGCGACAATGTAGGTCAGTTTAGCGGCTATATCGGAGCTACATCTAAGCAACCGAACGGTCTAGCAGGAGATATAAACGGAGACGGCGTGATTGACGTTCTTGACGTAAAAGCCGTCGCAAAGAAATACAGCGTGAAAAAAGCAGTTCCCGCTTTCAATCCGGAAGACTTGAACCAAGACGGCGTGGTGGATATCACAGATATGAACTATCTTGTCGGGAACCTGTACAAAACCAATTTCGATGCGACGATCACACCAAAAGAAATGGTAGATGGAAAATACGCTACTGATTACTTTAACGTACTTGGTATCGCATCAGGTGTAAACACATTCAAAAATGTGGATAGCAGTGCACACAAAGCAACGTTCACATGGGACCCAGCAGTGGATGCAACAGCGATCAAAATCCAAACGAGTGTGAATAACGGTTCTTCATGGCAAACAGCTACTGTTGATGGGCCATTAAATGTAACAGATGGAAAAGCAACGATTACAGGTTTAGCAGAAAATACGACATACCAAGTACGTGTAGCGATCACAGGCGGTTTAAATGCAAGTGTATCGAACGCAGTAACGATCACAACAAATACGGTACCAACTCCAAACGCACCATTTGTGAAAGGCTTAGGTAATGGGGATACAACAATTTCTGGAAAAGCAGACCCTAATGTTACAGTTACAGTGAAAGCGGGAGACACTGTTTTAGCAAGTGGTAAAGCAAATGCAGCTGGCGATTTCAGCTTAAGCATCGCTAAGCAATCAGTAGGAACAGTATTAAGTATTACAGCAACGAATGATGACAATAAAGTTAGCTCAGTAACTTCAATTACAGTGAGTGACAACGTGGCACCAGATGCACCGGTTGTTGACAATGTAGGCGATAGCAGTAAGACAGTTACAGGTAAAGCTGAAGCAGGTTCAACTGTAGTTGTACGAAACAATGATGGTGTACTTGGAAGTGCAAAAGCGGATACAAATGGAAACTACTCAGTTACGATCGCACCGCAAAAAGCAGGTACAACACTTTATGTAAGTTCAACGGACGAGGCAGGAAATGCTAGCAAGGATGTAACAGTTTCTGTTACTGACACGACAGCGCCTACTGCACCGGTTGTGAATGCTGTTACCGACCATGATACGCAAATTTCTGGAACAGTAGAAGGCTATGGTACGGTTACTGTGAAAGCAGATGGAAAAGTCATTGGTACTGAAGACGCAAACAAAGCAGGCAAGTTCTATATTGGAATTACCCCACTTGCTGGAGGCACTGAATTAGCAGTAACTGTGTCTGACGCAGCAGGAAACGTGAGCGCAGCAACAACTGTTAAGGTTCTAGATAAAACGGCTCCAAATGCACCAACAATTAACCCAATTGCTGATAACGAGTCAGTAATCACAGGTAAAGCAGAAGCAAATGCAACAGTTTCAGTAAAAAATGGTAATACAGAAATTGGAACTGGAAAAGCAGATTCAAACGGAGTGTATGAAATTCAAATCGGTAAACAAACAGCAGGCACATCATTAACAGTAACTGCTAAAGATTCAGCAGGAAATGAAAGTGCAGCTTCTACTACAACAGTATTAGACAAAACAGCACCAAATTCTATTATCATTAATCCTATTGGTGATAATGAAACAGTACTAGCTGGAAAAACAGAGGCAAATGCAACTATTACAGTAAAAAATGGTAATAGCGAAATTGGATCTGGAAAAGCAGATTCAAACGGATTATTTGAAATTCAAGTAGGTAAACAAACAGCAGGCACAACTCTAACAGTAACTGCTAAAGATTCAGATGGAAATGTGAGTGAAGATGCTAATACAACAGTATTAGACAAAACAGCTCCTGCTACACTTGTTATTCATTCATTCAGTGATAATGATACGGAAATAACAGGTAGTACAGAAGCAGGCGCTACAGTTATCGTAAAAAATGGAGATAAAGTAATTGGAACAGGTAGAGCATATTCAAACGGCTATTTTGTAGTTCAAGTAGGAAAACAAGCAGTAGGAACAATCCTTTCAGTAACTGCAAAAGATCAAGCAGGAAATGAAAGTAATGTTTTCGATGTTGTAGTACTGGACAAAACAGCACCTACAGTACCAGTGGTAAATGCAATTAGTGATAAAGATGCGACATTAACTGGTAAAGCAGAAGCAAATGCAACAATCACTGTAAAAGTTGGTAACAATGTAATCGGTTCAGGAAAAGCAGATTCAAACGGCTCTTACCAAATCCAAGTAGGTAAGCTAAAAGCAGGAACAGCTTTAACTGTAACAGCTACTGACGGATCTGGAAACGTAAGTGGGGCTTCTAATACAACAGTATTAGACAGAACAGCACCTACAGCACCAGTTATTAATGCTATTGATGACAACGATGTAGTTTTAACTGGTAAAGCAGAAGCAAACGATACAATTACAATCAAGAATGGTACGAAAGTAATTGGAACAGGAAAAGTAGCTTCAAATGGAACATATAAAATTTCACTAAGTAAGCAAAAAGCAGGAACAGTTCTTTATGTAACAGCTAAAGATGCAGCTGGAAATGAAAGTATTGCATCGAAAACAACAGTATTAGACCGCACAGCACCAAATAAACCAGAGATTACAAGTGTATCTGTAAGTTCGAAAACAGGTATTCAAGTAAACGGTAAAGCAGAAGCAAATGCGAAAATTGTTATTTCAATCGGCACGAAGGTTGTAGCGAATGTAAATGCATCAAGCAATGGTACATTTGCTGCGAAACTACCAAAACAAAAAGCTGGTAAAGTAACAATTACGATTTATGCAGTTGATAAAGCTGGTAATAAGAGCGGGACAGTATCACGTCAAGTTACTGTAAAGTGAGACAATCTCAAAAAGGGGGATTTTGAATAACCCCCCTTTTAAAATAAAGTTATTCTTACTTTATTTTGGGATAGAATTAAACCAACATACTAAAAATAGTAAAGACTACCTCGACAAAATAGAGGTAGTCTTCACTATTTTTTATATTAAATGTGTATTGATGGTAGGGAATACCTTGAATTCAATATTGAAGTGTGTACTTTATTTTAGAAATACCTCATAAAGCGGAGGGACTTTCACAGGACTGCTATCTCTGTTACAAAAAAAGATGCTGCATGAAATGTGAGTTTGCAACGGAAACATTTGATTTTTACAAATAGAATTAAAATGGAGAGCCCTACTAATTTAGATGGGGCTCTCTTTTTGTAGATACAAAAAACGTAGACTTAGGCTTCGATGAGCTTACAACATGGATTTATATGTCAAAAGACAGCAATGGTTAATCTACTCATAAGAGTTTATAACATCTTTTTTATATCCTTAACTCAAATTTCGACATCTCCATGACTGACAAATTATTAAATTATCAAATTATGATTTGAAATGATGTAAATATTTGGTTTATTAAGAAAAATAATAAAAATTTAGAAAAATCTGATGAATTCCCCCAAATTTAATACAATTAGCCTTTTTCTAGGTAAATATAGTAGTTATACTTTGTTTTTACTTTTAAATTACTGAATATTTTTTGAAAATTAATAGTTTTTAGATTAAATTCATTGTAAAAAGATTAAAAAATGGTGAGATTCCCCCAATTTACTATGTCGATTGCTAGCGCTAGAATAAAAAAAAGAAAGAAAATTGTCAAAAAATTTTAAAAATGGGGGAGAAAAGAGTGAGTAAAAGAAACTTCAAAAAAAATATAGCGAAAACGACAATCAGTGCACTAGTTGCAACATCGCTAGTTCCATTTAATGTATTCGCAGCAGCACCAAACACGTCGACAGACCAAACGACCACACACAAAACGGTTGCAGGATCATTCGCAAGTGATGCAAGTGCGGCAAACTTAACAAAAGAACAAAGAGAGATATTAAACCAACTAAAAACAACAAGTGGCGAAACGATTTCACCGAATATCGATACAACCACAAGTAAGCCGGTTCGTGTCATTGTTGAGTTTAAACAAGCACCGGCAAAAATAAGTGTGTTGCAAAAAGCAGTTGAAGGTGAATCAACAACGCTTAGCGCCGAAAATAGCGCGGTGAAAGAATCACACACAGCATTCAAAACGTTTGTAAACGGATTAAACAAAAGCGTGCAACCTGCGGGTGTTTCAGCACTTACCACAACAGGTACAAGCGAAAGCGCAGCGGACGTTACAATCACCCGCGAATACACGCACGCGTTAAACGGTGTTGCGATGACGTTACCAGGGAATATGGTAGAGACATTATTCAAATCAGGTGTGGTAAACCGCATCTTAAATGACGACATCGTCAAGCTTGATCCATCTGAAACGAAGATCAGTACGAATGAAGCGTCACCTAGCGATTATCCGGAGAACTACATTCCATTACCAGGAATCGATGGATTACGAAAAGACGGGATCACTGGGCAAGGCATCAACGTTGGGGTTATTGATACGGGCGTTGATTACAACCACCCAGATTTAACAACGGTTTACAAAGGCTACCGTGCAAAACAAGGGGAAGACGCAAGTAAAGTCGATCCAACTAGTGTGAAAGGATGGGACTTTGTCGATAACGATGCGGATCCAATGGAAACAACGATTGACGATTGGAAAACAGCTGGCGAACCTGATGGCACGTACGAGCATTACATCACGTATCACGGAACACACGTATCGGGAACGATCGCCGCACAAAGTAAAGCAAGTGTGGAATTCCCAGCCCAAGGTGTCGCACCTGGAGTGAATTTATACGATTACCGTGTACTTGGTCCGTATGGTCATGGCTACACAGAAGCGATCATCGGTGGGATTGACAAAGCAGTCGCTGACGGCATGAAAGTGATCAACATGTCACTTGGCGCAGCGAACAACGATCCATTATCAGCAGAAGCCATCGCGGTCAATAATGCGACATTAGCTGGTGTTACGTGTGTTATTTCAGCCGGTAACAGTGGACCAAGCGAGGGTACGCTTGGAACACCAGGGGCATCCGCACTTGCGATTACGGTTGGAGCGAGTGATTTCGCGATGAGCATTCCAACGGCATCAGCGAAGGTTGGGAACGCATCATTCACAAACTTTAAGTTACTTGGGAAAGGCTACGCTGGTCAAGTGTCGGACTTAGCGAACAAAACATACGAATTCGTGGATGTTGGGTTAGCACAAGCGGATGATTTTAAAGACGGTAGTGGAAATCCGATCGATTTAACAGGGAAAGTCGCTCTGATCTCACGTGGAACAAACAATTTAAATGATAAAATCATGAATAGCAAAAAAGCAGGTGCAGTGGCTGCGATCATGACAAACAACATTGACGGAGACATTGACAATTACTTAGGAACGGATGAAAGCTTTATCACAACCTTCCGCATGACAAAAGCAGACGGCGAACGTCTTCGCGCTGACGGTAGTCACAGTATTACGTTTACAAGCACAGGGGCGACGGTATCGGAAGGCAATCACTTAGCGAGTTTCAGTTCGAGAGGTCCGGTTGCAACAACATACGACATCAAACCAGATATCGTGGCACCAGGGGTTTCCGTGTACTCAACGTATCCGTATTTCGTTCATTCACCAGGGAAAGTCGATTATACGAACGCGTACGCACGTATTTCTGGTACATCGATGGCGTCACCGCACGTGGCTGGGATCGCGGCACTGATTCTACAAGCGCACCCAGATTACAAACCAGCAGATGTGAAAGCAGCTCTGACGAATAGTGCAGGGAAATTAAACGGCAACTATTCCGTGTATGAACAAGGTGCCGGTCTTGTCGACGTCGCAAAAGCGGTGAAAAACGATGTGTCGTTCAAAGTCCAAGACACAACGGAATCAGCACCAAATAGTGGTGTGAACTTAGACTATGAAAAAGGGTCATTAACATTCGGTTCGATTTACCGAAAAGAAGCTGGGACAAGTAACAGTGGGAACCGTACGGTGAAAGTCACGAATCGTGGAAACAAAACGAAAACGTTTGACATCACGGCGGAATACAACAAGCCAAATGATAGCGTGAATAACGCGGTTTCAAACGGTGTGACGGTCACAGCAAATGGACCAGTTACGGTCGAAGGTGGCAAAACGGCGAACTTCACCGCGACGGTAAACATCCCTGCATCAGCAGCGTACGGTCGTTATGAAGGGTATGTGATCATTACCAACCACGATGACCCGACGGAAACGTACCGAATCCCATTTGCGGTTCGTAGCGTAGAAAAAGGAATTGGTCGATTTGGCATGGATCTTCCGGCGACACGAACAAATAATCCGATTATTTACTCTGATTTCAATGGAACAGCGGCAAGAGCTATCAAGTTCCGTTTCAATAGTCCGATGAAATATGCGTGGGTTGTGGTTTACGATAAAGCTGGGAATCCACTTGGATCACCGATGCTATCGCCATTGAGTATCAGTGGGTATGCACCGGACAAGGATATTTTCACAACGCTTGATTTCTCAACGTTCTATCCATTTATTGGGGATCCGAAAAAGGAGTTAACGAGTCAGTTTACGAAAACGAAATTACCAGAAGGGGAGTATACCCTAAAATTACGTGCAACGGACACGGATAACTTGTATGCAAAAACATACGAAATGTCTCAAAACTTTATCATCGACAATACGTTACCAATCCTAACGTACAAAGACCATGCACCAGGCGTGTATGAATTAGAAGACAAAGATTTCACAGACGAAAAAATGAACGGGGATACGTACCATGCGTTTTGGGTACACACGAATCTAAGTGACGAAGGAACAGCAAAATTAGCCGAATTTGGGGCAACTCAAGCGGATAACTACTTATGGTATTATCACAATGATTTGTTCTTCCCAGAAGGTGATTTCCCAATTGAAGCGAACGGGGATGCAAAATTTGGTATTGAGAAATCCGACATCGAAAAAGGGCCACAAACGATTACGTTGTTCCCAATGGATGTTGCACACAACGCCGAATTATTGAATGATTTCCATCAGTACGGATTCGTCAAAAAAGGCACACCGTATATGGTGCCAAGTTACGATAAGCAAAAAGCGACGTTAAATGACACGGTGACGATGACGTTAAGCTTAAACAACGTCAAAGACATGCTGGCTGGAACCTATGAAGCAGCTTACTATCATGACTACTTTGACTTACAAGGCGTAACCGTAAACCCAGCGTTCAAAAAATGGGCAGACGAGCATGGTGTGACAGTGAATGTCGATCCTGTCGTTAAAACAGTCGACATAGACTACCCAACGCACGTATCTGATATCAACGTGGGGGCTCATTTAAGTGGCGGAGCAGATTTCAAAGGATTCTCTGGTAACTCTCCATTTTTAAACGTCTCATTCAAAGTAAAAGATGACAACTGGGACATCTTAGCAGCAAGATTCACGCATGATGATGATACGACGAAGTTTAGACTGACGCAGTATGGTCAAGAAAATCCAACAGAAATCACAGCGTTTAGCCGATTGAATGGCTTCCAATTACTACCGACCCATAATTCTGTGCAAACATATGTGAAATTAGCAGGATTACAAAACAACTTCTCAGTGAAGCTGGATAGTGTGGGCGCAAAAGGATACGCACAAATGGCTGATGGTAGCATTTACCCAGGTGTCATTGACGAAAAAGGATACATTGATATTAAAGGGATGCCAGTTTCAAAGGATCCGTTCAAAGTAATCGTCGAAGGACCAGGACACTTAAAAAGCATCCAAAGTGTAACACTTGGCAAAACATCCCCTTGGGGAGATTTACTTGGCGAATTCAAATTTGTTGCAGGACAACAAACGTATGCAGCAGCGGGTGATATAAACGGAGACGGCGTGATTGACGTCTTAGACGTAAAAGCAGTCGCGAAGAAATATAGCGTGAAAAAAACAGCACCTTACAATGTAGAAGATTTAAACAAAGATGGCATTGTCGATAGCCAAGACATGAATTACTTAGTGAACAATTTATACAAAGCAAATCCAGATAACACAATCTCACCAAAAGAGATGGTGGATGGAAAATATGCAACAGATTACTTTAACGCGCTTGGAATCGTAACGAGTATCAATACGTTTAAAGTAGTTGACAGTGGTTCACACAAAGCAACGTTTACATGGAATCCAGCTGTTGATGCAACGGCGATTAAAATCCAAGTGAACAATGGTTCTGGTTGGACAACTGCAACAACAGAAACACCTTTAGCAGTGAACGATGGAAAAGCAACAGTAACAGGCTTATCTGAAAACACAGCATACCAATTCCGTGTATCGATGACAGGTGGCTTAAATCCTGGTTCATCAAACGCGGTTAGTTTGACAACGAGCACGGTTCCAACACCTAACGCACCAGTCGTAAAGGGCTTAGGCAACGGAGACAGTAAGATCACGGGTAAAGCTGATCCAAACGTAAATATTACAGTGAAAGCTGGAGAAACAATAGTAGCAAGTGGTAAAGCAAATGAGGCTGGTGATTTTAGCCTAAGCATCGCTAAGCAAACAGTTGGAACAGTATTAAGTATTACAGCAAAGAATGATGATAACAAAGTCAGCCCAGTTACATCAATTACAGTGAGTGACAACGTGGCACCAGATGAGCCAGTTGTTGACAAAGTGGGCGATAGCAGTAAGACTGTTACAGGTAAAGCTGAAGCAGGCTCAACTGTAGTTGTACGAAACAATGATGGCGTACTTGGAAGTGCAAAAGCGGATGCTAATGGAAACTACTCAGTTACGATCACTCCGCAAAAAGCAGGTACAACTCTTTATGTAAGTTCAACAGACACAGCAGGAAACGCAAGCAAGGATGTAACAGTTTCTGTTACTGACACGACTGCGCCTACTGCACCGGTTGTGAATACTGTTACCGACCATGATACGCAAATTGCTGGAACAGTAGAAGGCTATGGTACGGTTACTGTGAAAGCAGATGGAAAAGTAATCGGTACTGAAGACGCGAACAAAGCAGGCAAGTTCTATATTGGAATTAGCCCACTTGCTGGAGGCACTGAATTAACAGTAACTGTGTCTGACGCGGCAGGAAACGTGAGCGCGCCAACAACTGTTAAGGTTTTAGATAAAACGGCTCCAAGTGCACCAATTATTAACCCTATTGCTGATAATGAGTCAGTAATTACAGGTAAAACAGAAGCAAACGCGACAGTTACCGTAAAAAATGGTAATACGGAAATTGGAACTGGAAATGCAGACTCAAATGGAGTTTATGCAATTCAAATAGGGAAACAAACAGCAGGAACAATTCTAACAGTAACTGCTAAAGATCCATCAGGTAATGAAAGTGCAGCTAGTAATACAACAGTATTAGACAAAACAGCGCCAAATACAATTGTCATTAATCCTATTGGAGATAATGAAACAGTCCTAACAGGAAAAACAGAAGCAAATGCAACAGTTACAGTAAAAAATGGTAATAGCGAAATCGGATCTGGAAAAGCAGATTCAAACGGATTATTTGAAATTGAAGTAGGTAAACAAACAGCAGGAACAATTCTAACAGTAACTGCTAAAGATTCAGCTGGAAATGTGAGTGAAGAGTCTACTACAACAGTAATAGACAAAACAGCTCCTGCTACCTTAGTTATTCATTCATTCAGTGATAATGATACGGAATTAACAGGTAGTACAGAAGCAGGCGCAACAGTTATCGTAAAAAATGGAAATAAAGTAATTGGAACAGGTAAAGCATATTCAAACGGCTATTTTGTAGTTCAAGTTGGAAAACAAGCAGTAGGCACAGTTCTTTCAGTAACTGCAAAAGATCAGGCTGGAAATGAAAGTAATGTTTTCGATGTAGTAGTTTTAGACAAAACAGCACCTGCAGTACCTGTAGTAAATGCAATTAGTGACAAAGATGCTACATTAACTGGTAAAGCAGAAGCAAATGCAACAATCACTGTAAAAGTTGGTAACAATGTAATCGGATCAGGAAAAGCAGATTCAAACGGATCTTATCAAATCCAAGTAGGTAAGCTCAAAGCAGGAACAACTTTAACTGTAACAGCTACTGACCAATCTGGTAACGTAAGTGGGGCTTCTAATACTACAGTACTGGACAAAACAGCACCTACTGCTCCAGTTATTAATGCTATTGATGATAACGATTTAGTTATTACTGGTAAAGCAGAAGTAAACGCAACAATTACGATCAAGAATGGTACAAAAGTGATTGGAACTGGTAAAGCAGATTCAAACGGAACATATAAAATTGCACTTAGCAAGCAAACTGCAGGAACAGTTCTAACTGTGACAGCTAAAGATGCAGCTGGAAACGAAAGTACTGCTTCTAAAACAACGGTTTTAGACAAAACAGCACCAAGCGTACCAGCAATTACAAGTGTATCTGTAAGCTCTAAAACAGGTATCCAAGTAAACGGTAAAGCAGAAGCAAATGCGAAAATTGTAATTTCAATCGGCACTAAAGTTGTAGCGAATGTAAATGCATCAAGTAATGGTACATTTGCAGCGAAGTTACCAAAACAAAATGCTGGTAAATTAACAATTACGATTTATGCAGTTGATAAAGCAGGAAATAAGAGCGGTACAGTATCACGTCAGGTTACTGTAAAGTAAAATACTTTAAAAAGTGGGGTGTTGAAAAGGAATAGCCCCTCTTTTTATCAAATCAATATTATAAAAATAGTGAAGGATTCTTCGATAAAATTGAAGATGCCTTCGCTATTTTTTTATGTTAAAATTGCAAATCAATTGAAGACTCTTTTATGTGGAGATAGCAAGATAACAAAAACAGCTAGATAGAAAACCTAATTTGCTAAAAGAAGTTCCCTTTATAAAAAAGGTATTTTGTTACTTTATGGCGAATTGTTAGTATGTGTATTTTTTCTTTGGGGGTTCAAAAAATGAAAAAAGTTTTAGTATTAGGTGGTACGAGATTTTTCGGAAAACGACTTGTTCATAAGTTAATCGAAAAAGGTTATGATGTTTCAATCGCGACAAGGGGACTTACGGAAGATAGCTTCGGTGATCAAGTTAATCGATTTGTCATCGACCGACGAAATCCTGAGACTTTAACAAGTTTAAGTAATCATAATTGGGATCTTGTTTATGATAATATTTGTTATACTCCGATTGAAGCGAAAGAAATTATTAAACTACTAACAAATCATGTTAAAAAATATATTTTTACTTCTTCATTAGCAGTCTATGATACTGGCTTAAATCATGTGGAAAGTGACTTTGATCCTTTTAATTATCCAGTTGTTTATAACAAAGATAATGAATATTCTTATGCGGAAGGGAAACGCCTTTGTGAAGCTGTTTTATTTCAGGAAGCAAGTTTTCCAGTGTTTGCAGCTAGATTTCCAATCGTATTAGGACCGGATGATTATACTAAGAGATTGCTTTTCCACGTTAATAAAATATCTAATAATGAAGAAATGATAATTTCTGATTTAAACAAAGAGATGACCTTTATCGATTCTGATGAAACCGCTGAGTTTTTACTATGGTTAGGCGAAAACGAATCGATTAAAAGTGGTCCTTTTAATGCGAGCTCTAATGGTAGTATTACATTTAAAGAGATTGTAAATATATGTGAAAAGGAAACTGGAAAAAAGGCTATTATCAGCTCTAAAGGTCCGAGTGAACATCAGTCGCCATTCGATGCATATAGTGATCAGTCTTTGAGTAACGAGAAAGCTAGAAAAGAAGGTTTTCAATTTTTAGAAGTACATGATTGGATGGAGAAATTAATCCGACAGTATAGTTCAATTTAAAAAGTTCACAATATGTTCAAAGAATAAAATTCCGAATTTCTGGAATTTCCAGGTTTTCGGAATTTTATTGAAGTGAAATTCCGAAATCTCGGAAAAACTCTATTTAAAATAGTTAGAAAATTATAAATTACCCTAATATTAATAGTATTATAAAATAAATAGTTGTAGTGTACACAAAGTCCTAAAATTCTGATGTTCAGACTGATTGAAAACGTTTGTCTTTCGAGGCGCGAAGTCTGATGAGGAGCGGAGTTACCCTAAACGGTAATGAGCACCGCAGGCAGACGAAGAAACGAAGAAAGCGAGCGATTGTCAACAGTCTGAATAAATTTCAATAATAACTTGGCACACTATTTGCTTGTATAAAAGCAGAAGTACAATCTGTTAAAAAAAGCAAAATGCAGTAAATAGTGGATTTCAAACTACTTAAAAGTTTGGATGAAAGCGTTATCAAAATTACCAATTCGTAAAGATAACAAGGAGGTTATTATGGAAATCATCATTATTTTATTAGCATTAGGACTTTTAATGTTTGTAGCTTATCGTGGGTTTTCTGTTATTTTATTTGCCCCAATTTGTGCTTTATTTGCAGTACTTTTAACTGAGCCAAGTTATGTTTTACCATTCTTTAGTAATATTTTTATGGAAAAAATGGTTGGTTTTATAAAGCTATATTTCCCTGTATTTTTACTTGGAGCAATCTTTGGCAAAATCGTTGAAATGTCTGGAATTGCTGAATCAATTGCAAAAACAATTATTCAATTAGTTGGAGCAAAAAGAGCAATTTTAGCGATTGTATTAATGGGTGCAATTTTAACATATAGTGGAGTAAGCTTGTTTGTTGTCGTATTTGCAATTTATCCATTTGCTGCAAACTTATTCCGTGAAGGCAATATTCCGAAGCGATTGATTCCTGGAACAATTGCCCTTGGTGCATTTACGTTTACAATGGATGCATTGCCTGGTACACCGCAAATTCAAAATGTTATCCCGACTACATTTTTTAAAACGGATATTTATGCGGCACCATTTTTAGGAATTCTAGCTGCTGTTTTTGTACTTGCAGTCGGTCTTTGGTACTTAGAATCAAGACGTAGGAAAGCAGAAAAGGCTGGGGAAGGTTATTTAGGATTTAATGGAGAATTAGCTGCTGCACAAGAAACTCAAACAGAAGTTCCTTCATTAAATACAAATACTCCTATACCAGTTTTAAAACAAATTTTAGCGTTCGTTCCACTATTATTAGTTGGATTTTCAAATAAATTTTTTGTTGTTTCATTCCCAAAATGGTATCCAAATGGATTTGATTTTAAATCAATTGGTTTAGAAGCTTTTGGGGTTGTTGATATTACTGCAGTTGTTGGTATTTGGTCAGTAGAATGTGCCCTCGTTATTGGGATCCTTTCAGCGATGATTTATGGCTACAAAAATATTCGAACAAATTTAAAATCAGGCATTAATATAAGCATTGGCGGAGCACTACTTGCGTCGATGAATACTGGTGCTGAGTATGGTTTTGGTGGAGTAATTTCTGCATTGCCAGGTTTTGGATTAGTCAGTAAAGGAATTTCTCATACATTCACAGATCCATTAGTAAATGGAGCTGTGACGACTACAACATTAGCAGGTATTACAGGTTCTGCATCAGGTGGTATGGGTATTGCACTCAGTGCAATGTCTGAAAAGTATATAGAGGCAATCAATAAATATAATATTCCGCCAGAAGTTATGCATCGTGTTATTTCGATGGCATCAGGTGGGATGGATACTTTGCCTCATAATGGTGCAGTTATTACATTATTGGCTGTAACTGGTTTAACACATCGCCAGTCATATAAAGATATTTTTGCAATAACAATCATTAAAACAGTTGCAGTATTCTTAATCATTGCAGTATTTAAACTTACAGGACTTGTTTAAGAATGTTAAACTACTAATCTTACTTTTGAAGGGAGCAAAATAATGGGCAAGAATAAGGTAATTACTTCAGTTGAAGAGGTTGTTTCACAAATTCATGATGGGGCTACGATTATTGTCGGTGGCTTTGGTCTTTGCGGTATTCCTGAAAAAATGATTCTAGCATTACGAGATAAAGGGACAAAGGATTTAACAATCGTAAGTAACAACTGTGGAGTTGACGATTGGGGACTTGGATTATTACTAGCAAATAAACAAATTAAAAAAATGGTTTCATCATATGTTGGAGAAAATAAAATTTTTGAAAAGCAGTTCTTAAGCGGAGAACTTGAAGTAGAACTAGTTCCTCAAGGTACTTTAGCTGAGCGTATTCGTGCAGGCGGCGCTGGAATCCCAGGATTCTACACAGCTACAGGTGTAGGAACTCCAATTGCAGAAGGAAAAGAACATAAAGTATTTAACGGAAGAACTTATTTATTAGAAGAGGGAATCGTAGGTGACTTTGCATTTGTTAAAGCTTGGAAAGCTGATAAGCAAGGGAATCTAATTTTTAGAAAAACTGCTCGTAACTTTAATCCACTTGCAGCGATGGCTGGGAAAATTACAATTGCCGAAGTTGAAGAAGTAGTAGAAGTTGGAGAACTTGACGCTGATGCGATTCATACACCGAGCATTTATGTACAACATGTTTTCCACGGCGAAACATACGAAAAACGCATTGAACGTAGAATGACTACAGGAGTATAGGAGGCTAATAACATGAAAGATATTCGTCAATTAATTATTCAAACTGCGGTTAAGGAAATTCAAGATGGCATGTATGTAAACCTTGGAATTGGACTTCCTACTTTGTTAGCAAACTATCTTCCAGAAGGTATTGAAGTAATGCTACAGTCTGAAAATGGTTTACTAGGAATTGGACCATATCCAACAGAAGCTGAAATAGATGCTGATTTAATCAATGCAGGAAAAGAAACAGTAACTGCTGCTAAAGGAGCTTCTTATTTTGATAGTGCTGAATCTTTTGCAATGATTAGAGGAGGTCATATCGATTTAGCTATTTTAGGTGGTATGGAAGTCTCTGAAACTGGTGATCTTGCAAACTGGATGATCCCAGGGAAAATGGTAAAAGGTATGGGCGGTGCGATGGACTTAGTAAATGGTGCAAAGAAAATCGTCGTTGTGATGGAACATGCAAACAAATATGGCGAAAGTAAAGTGAAAAAAGCTTGTACTTTACCTCTAACTGGAAAAAGCGTAGTTCATAGACTAATTACTGAATTAGCAGTTTTTGATTTTACAGATAAAGGCATGGTTTTAGTAGAGTGCGTAGGAGAAGCAACGATTCAAGAAATTACTGAAAAAACTGAAGCTACATTCACAATTAGTCCGAAATTATTAAATAATGTGAACTAGTCTGTTAAAGGAGGCAAACAAATGCAGCAAATGCTTTCTGAGAAGGTTGCACTAATAACTGGTGCTGGTAGTGGAATTGGTTTTGAAATTGCTAAAACCTTTGCAGAGCAAGGAGCAACAGTTGTTTTAACCGACTTAAACGAAGGGAATGTTCAAAAGTCAGCTTCTTCACTACGAGAATTAGGGTTTAATGCGATCGGTTATGCGTGTGATGTTACAAATGAAGAACAAGTAGTTGACACGATTCATAAAGTAATCGATCAATTTGGTGAATTACATATTTTAATAAACAATGCAGGTTTACAATACGTTTCATCAATTGAAGATTTTCCTACAGAAAAATTTGAATTACTTGTTAAGGTCATGTTAACAGCACCATTTATCAGCATCAAACATGTATTTCCGATCATGAAAAAGCAAAAGTATGGCCGAATTATTAATATGGCTTCGATTAATGGATTAATAGGATTTGCTGGTAAAGCAGCCTATAATTCAGCGAAGCATGGAGTAATTGGTTTAACAAAGGTGGCTGCATTAGAAGGCGCTTGTGATGGGATTACAGTTAATGCAATCTGTCCAGGTTATGTTGATACACCACTAGTCCAAAACCAATTAGCTGACTTAGCAAATTCAAGGAATGTACCACTTGAAAGTGTAATTGAAGAAGTAATATATCCATTAGTACCTCAAAAAAGATTACTTTCAGTAAAAGAAATCGCAAACTATGCAGTATTTCTTGCTAGTGAATACACTGGCGGGGTCACAGGTCAAGCAAATGTAATAGATGCAGGATATACAGTGCAGTAGGGCACAAAAAAGGTAGGAAGAGCAGGGACGTGTTCCTGCTTTTCGCTTTACCTGTATCCTACTTTTAAAGTGAGGTATCGTATGAATAGTATGTTAGAAAGACTTCCGTTTGAATGGATACAAGAGATTATTAATCTAGCAACTGAATGGATTGTCGTAGTTAATCGTGATGGCAGAATTTTATATATGAATGAATCGTATTGTGAGTTTGTTGGACGTTCTGCAGATGAAGTGATTGGAATGGCGGTCCATGAAGTGATTGAAAACTCAAGAATGCATATTGTAGCTAAAACTGGTCAAGCAGAGGTTGCTGAAATACATCCAATAAAAAACACAGAGATGGTAGCAAATCGATATCCGCTTTATGTAGGTGACGAATTAGTAGGCGCAGTTGGAACAGTTATGTTTAGGAATGCACAAGAGTGGGTTGAGTATTCTAAAAAAGTAGAACCAATAGTAGAGGAATTAAATTATTATAAAAAGAAATTTGAAAAAGAGTTAAGTAGTAAATACAACTTCAATCAATTAATTGGTGAAACTCCTGATTTCAACGCTGCAAAAAATTTGGCAGGGCAAGTATCTGCAAGTTCATCAGCAATTTTACTTTTTGGAGAATCAGGTACAGGTAAAGAATTATTTGCACATGCAATTCACGATGCAAGTCCAAGAAGGAATTTTCCATTTGTACGAGTAAACTGTGCTTCAATTCCAGAGCATTTACTAGAATCAGAGCTCTTTGGTTATGAAGAAGGTGCATTTACAGGTGCAAAAAGAGGTGGGAAAAAAGGGAAATTTGAGATAGCAAACCGAGGAACGATTTTTCTAGACGAGATTGGTGATATGTCATTGCATATGCAAAGTAAATTACTTAGAGTACTTCAAGAAAGAGAAATAGAAAGAGTTGGTGGAAGTTCTCCAATCTCCATTGATGTACGAGTGATTGCTGCTACTCATCGAGATCTTGAAAAGATGGTCGTTTTAAAGGAATTTCGTCAGGATTTGTATTACCGCTTAAATGTAATTAAAATCGATATCCCTCCACTTAGATTACGGATAAATGATTTACCTCTCATTGCAAATTCATTAATAAAAAAACTCGAAAGGAAATTTCATAGAAATGGTATTCAAATTTCAAATGAAGTTTTTCAAATTCTTAAGTCACATCACTGGCCAGGAAATATTCGAGAACTAGAAAATGTACTTGAGAGATGCATAAATGTCCTAAATGGTAAAGTGATTACACCAAAGCAATTACCTCTTTATTTATACGATAATCCGATCAATCAAAAAAAACCATTTGCTGTAGAAAAAAATACATCCCAATTCATTCATCAAAATTCCATAAAATCGCTAAAAGAAATGATTGAAGAGACCGAAAAGGACGCTATTAAGAGAGCGCTAGTTGAATCTCAAGGTAATAAGATTGAAGCTGCGAAATTATTAGAAATAAGCAAGTCAACTTTTTATGAAAAATGTAAAGCTTATAACATTAAAAATTAATTCGTTAAGGTGGTTTAGTTCAAAAGGATAAAATAAAAGGGGGAAATAAAATGCGTGAGAATGTTGTAATCGTTAGCGCTGTTAGAACTGCAATTGGAAATTTTAGTGGTACATTGAAAGATGTAAGTGCAGTCGAACTAGGTGCTAAAGTGATTAAAGAAGCGATTTATAGAGCGGGTATACAAGAGAGTCAGGTTGATGAAGTAATCATGGGAAATGTCCTACAGGCTGGTTTAGGCCAAAATCCAGCAAGGCAGGCAGCTTTAAAGGCGGGATTACCAAATACTGTCTCTGCAATGACAATAAATAAGGTTTGTGGTTCAGGTTTAAAATCAGTCCATTTGGCGACTCAAGCGATTTTAGCAGGAGATGCAGATATTATCGTTGCTGGTGGAATGGAGAACATGAGTCAAGCTCCTTATCTACTTAAAGGTGCAAGAGATGGCTATAGAATGGGTAATCAAAAAGTTGTTGATAGTATGATTGCAGACGGACTTTGGTGTGCATTTAATGACTATCATATGGGAAACACAGCTGAAAACTTAGCGGTTCGCTATGAAGTTTCTAGAGAAAAGCAAGATGAGTTTTCGGTAAATAGTCAACAAAAAGCTGAAATGGCAATTAAGGCTGGGAAATTTGAAGATGAAATTGTTGCAATTGAAATACCACAACGAAAGAAGGATCCAATCATTTTTAAAGAAGATGAGTATCCTAAATTTGGTGCAACAGTAGAGAAAATTTCAACATTAAGACCGGCTTTTGATAAAAATGGAACAGTTACAGCGGCAAATGCTTCTGGAATAAATGATGGCGCAGCTGCTGTTATATTGATGAGCGAAAGTAAAGCAAGAGAACTTGGTATTAAACCGTTAGTAAAAATTAATGCGAATAGTAGTGCAGGCGTTGATCCTAGTATTATGGGAATTGGGGCAGCCTTTGCAGCTAAAAAAGCAATTGAAAAATCATCAATCGAATTAAGCGATATTGGCTTAATTGAAGCAAACGAAGCATTTGCAGTGCAATCGCTTTCTGTGTTGAAGGAATGCGGATTTGATGACACGATTGTCAATGTGAATGGTGGAGCGATTGCATTAGGTCATCCAATTGGTGCAAGTGGAACTAGAATACTAGTTACATTGATTCATGAGATGAAGAGAAGAGAAACACAATATGGTCTTGCAACACTATGCATTGGTGGCGGAGAAGGTGTTGCTACAATTATTGAAAATTGCTTCGAATAAATAAAAAGCGGTAGGGCAAAATTTGCTCCTACCGTTTTTATCTGTTTAGATGATTCTTACCGAAATGACGCCTTCAATTTCTTTTAACAATTGATCGACTGGTTCATTTAAAGTTTCATCAAGGTCAATCATTGTATACGCAAAAGCACCTTTACTTCGGTTAAGCATGTCGGCGATGTTCACATGATATTTTGCGAGTAATCCAGTAATTTGTCCGACCATATTTGGAATGTTTTTATGTGCAATCGTAATTCGTTTCTTCCCTGTATATGGTAATTCCACATTTGGGAAGTTAACTGAATTCTTTATGTTACCTGTTTCTAAGTAATTTTTTAGTTGTTTTGCAGCCATACGCGCACAGTTCTCTTCTGATTCAGCTGTTGATGCTCCTAAATGAGGGATTGGTATGACATTTTTCATACCGATTACTTTTCCATTTGGGAAATCAGTTACATAAACTCCAACAGTACCATTATTTAGCGCATATTCGATCGCAGTATCTTCCACTAATTCAGAACGTGAAAAGTTAAGTATTTTAACTCCTTTTTTTACGACTGATAACAGTTTTTCATTTACAAATTCTTTTGTTTCAGCTGTAAGTGGAACATGAATTGTTATATAATCACATGTTGAAAAAATTTGCTCCAAATTATCAATTCGCTGTACATTTCTAGATAATCGCCAAGCTGTTTCAACAGAAATATAAGGGTCATAACCATATACTTCCATATCTAATGCAAGAGCATCATTTGCTACAAGTGCGCCAATTGCTCCCAAACCAATAATCCCTAATTTCTTACCTGCGATTTCTGCTCCAGCAAATTCTTTTTTACCAGCTTCTACAATTTTGGAAACATTTTCTTCACCAAATAAAGATCGAGTCCATTCAATCCCTTCAATAATTCGGCGAGAAGAAAGAAATAAACTTGTCAAAACTAGTTCTTTAACTGCATTTGCATTTGCACCAGGCGTATTAAATACGACAATTCCTCTTGAAGTACATTCATCTATTGGAATATTATTTACGCCAGCTCCAGCCCTTGCGATTGCCTTTACACTATTTGGAATGCTCATCTCATGCATACTATGGCTTCTTAATAAAATTCCATCAGGTTCATTTAAATTATTGTTAATCGTATAATGATCTAAAGGAAATTCTTTAATACCATGCTCAGAAATATTATTCAATGTTTGAATTTTTATCATCTTAGAATCTCCTCTACAATTTTCTTTTCAAAGCGGCTCATAAACTGAACTAATTTCTCAACACCTTCTAAAGGCATCGCATTATAAATACTAGCTCGCATACCTCCTACTGATCGATGACCTTCAAGATTCACAAAGCCAGCTGAATTTGCCTCAGCAAGAAATTGTTTATTTAATTCATCAGTAGTTGAAGTAAATGGGATATTCATAAGTGATCTGCTCTCTTTTTCAATTGGAGAAGAGAACAAGTCAGATTGATCGATAAAATCATATAATAATTGAGCTTTTAACAGGTTGTTTTGATGAATACTATTTAATCCGCCAGATTCTTGTATCCATTCTAAAACTAACATCGCTACATAAATGCTGAAAGTCGGTGGTGTGTTATAAAGTGAAGATGCTTCCGCATGTGTTTTATAGTCGAGCATTGTTGGACAAAGTCTATCAGCATGACCAATTAGATCATCTCGAATAATAACAATCGTTAATCCTGCAGGGCCGATGTTCTTTTGTGCACCCGCATAGATTAAACCGAATTTAGAGACATCAATTGGTTCGGAAAGTATATTTGAAGAAAAATCTGCAACTAGTGGAGAAATTGTTTTAGGGTAAGTAGTGTATTTTGTCCCTTCAATTGTGTTATTCGATGTAATATGTACATAGTCATATGGTTCGTTTAAATCTAAAGCTTCTAAATTAGGAATATATGAAAAATTTTTATCCTCAGAAGAACCGATCACTTCAACTTCACCATATTTCTTTGCCTCAGAGATTGCTTTCTTAGACCAAGAACCCGTATTGATAAAAGCAGCCTTTTTATACTTTTTCAATAAGTTTAGTGGAACCATTGAGAACTGAGTCGAAGCTCCACCTTGCAAAAATAAAACTTTATAATTTGCTGGAATTTCTAAAACTTCACGTAATAAGTTTTCACAGTTTTTAATAATTCCTTCAAATTCAGCAGAACGATGGCTCATTTCCATAACAGACATTCCAGAATTTCCAAAAGAAACAAGCTCTTTTTGTACTTTTTCTAATACTGGAAGGGGTAAGACAGAGGGACCAGCAGAGAAATTAAAGACACGTTCCATAACAATCATCCTCACTTCTTATTTTTTTAATATTCTAACTTTAAACTACCGTAATACGTTGGTCAATAAAGAATGAAATAAAATCACAAAATTTTCACAAAAAGTATAAGTCTTATATGAAATAATCAGTTTGAGTAGGTTAAATTTTAAGTGTGATGAAAGGAGCGCTATTGAACGGAGGAAGTAAATAGTTAATATATATGTATGCTAAATAAAAAATAAGTCGTGATATACGAACACTAAGTGAACTTTGTTGATATAGTAATGGTTTTTGTTGATATAATAATAAAATTTGTTGATATAATGGGGAAATTTGTTGATAAAACGATTAGTGTCCAATGGCAGAGTAGTACAAAAATCTTTTTAAACGAAATGAGAGTAGCCTTATCGATAAAGGCTACTCTTTTCGCTGTACCAACCTGGAATAGATTGATTAAAATTCCTATGATCATCTAATATCATTCGAACCCTTTTCCACATTGAATCAATTAAATGAGGTGTTGTCTTATAAGACCAAATAATATCCGACGGAATAATCATTGCAGCATAGAGTGCGTACAAAGTCCAAAAATCATCAGGGGGATTGTTCGAGAAATACCCATCAATTTGTCCAATTGCAAACGGAGTGCTTATATCTTTTGTAAATAAAGCAACCTTGTGAAAATCATGATAAGGATCTCCCCATTCAAATCGATCAAAATCAATAACCGCTTTTAGCTGCCCATCTTTAAAAAGTAAATTTGCTGGATGAAAATCATCATGTAAAAAAGTAATAGGTCTATTTTTTAATAAGTGTCTGTTTTCCTGAACAAAGGAGAGAACAAAATCGAGTTCCGGAAATGAAATAGTAGATTCCTTCAGTAAATCGACGTATCGATTGAATTTAGCAAGTCGCGTATCTTCCCAAGATTGATTTTGACTTAGATTTGTTAATGAATGAATTTTAAGTAATTCTTTTCCAGATTGGTAACCTAATTGATACTGTTGTTCCTTAGGAATTGTTTGTAAATATTCCTCACCATCAAATCCATCAACAGACTCGACAGCGTGTATTGTGACAGCTTCCTCACTTAACTCAATTAAGTGAATCGGTTTAGGAATAATTGATCCAATTTCATAAAAGTTCTCTAAATATGTATTAAGCAATTTAACATGACTAGTACGTTCAAAATCATAAATTTTGATAAACAACTCTTCACCTAAATCACTTTTAACCTTCCACTTCTCTTCAAATGAAAATCCTTTTTTTACTTGCGAAATAGAAACAGCAGACTGCAAAAATGGAACCTTTTGTATTATGCGATCATTTAATTTCAAAATTACACCTCCAATTTTTATAAATTACAAGAAAATGCTTTAAATTCAATGTATTTTTACTTTGTTAATGGGAAATACGGGGAAGCTGAGACCCCGAAGAGGAAATCATCAAACGAATTTTCTTTAAAGACAACAAAGATCACTCATAAACCAATAATAATATGTATTTTTATACTTTTTTTCGTCGAACTGTAACGTTTGACTGTATACTTTCTAAATTATATAATAGTAATACTATTTAAAATGGGGAGGGTTGTCACTTGGGATCGAGTATCGCATTGGAGAGTTAGCTGAAATAGCTCAAGTTTCAAAAAGAACAATTGATTATTATACAAAATTAGGGTTACTAGAAGCAAAACGATCTGTATCAAATTATCGATATTATTCCACAGAGGCAATTGAGACTCTCAGATTTATTGAACATTGTAAGAAAATGAGAATATCCTTAGAAGAGATAAAAGATTTATTGCAAACTAATTATAATCAAAAAAATTGTGTTTTTGAACAAATTCAACAAATATCAAATCAAATTATTGAGCTTGAAGCTAAATTAGCTCAGTTAGTTCCTGTTATTTCGGGTATGAATGAATGTGAAAAAAATGCTTTAGTAGATTCATTGTCACATCATACATCACCGTTGTTTCAAACATTAAAGCATTTTGTAAAATAATGACTAAATTAATATTAAAACTTAACAATTTATTAAAGCTATAAAATAAGTATGTTTTACTAAATTATGGTAATCTATTAAGTAAGTAAAATAATATTTTTATATTTTTGTAGATTGAAAATCTCAGGAGGTGAATACTCGAGTATTAAAACTCGAGTTCGTCATTGGACATAGTTAACTTGTTTATGATTGCAGTATTAATCGCACTTACAGCTTTTTTCGTCGCAGCAGAGTTTGCGATCGTGAAAGTTAGATCAAGTCGAATTGATCAACTAGTAGCTGAAAAAAAGCGAGGTGCAGTAGCTGCTAAAAAGGTTACGACGAGTTTGGATGAATATTTATCAGCTTGTCAATTAGGTATTACGGTTACAGCTTTAGGATTAGGTTATTTAGGTGAGCCAACGTTTAAGCATCTTATATACCCAGTAGTAGAATTTCTTGGATTAAACGGGACAATTGCTTCAACAATTTCGTTTATTCTAGCTTTTTCATTTATGACATTTATTCACGTTGTAATTGGTGAGCTAGCTCCAAAAACGGTTGCTATTCAAAAAGCTGAATCACTCACACTAATACTTTCTACTCCACTTATTGTTTTCTATAAAATAGCTTATCCATTTATTTGGGTATTAAATGGTTCTGCAAGATTTTTTACAGGATTATTTGGTATTAAGCCAGCATCAGAATCAGAAGAAGTTCATACTGAGGAAGAATTACGAATTATTTTATCAGAAAGCTTTGAAAGCGGAGAAATTAATCAAGCTGAGTATAAATATTTAAATAATATTTTTGAGTTCGATAACCGACTTGCAAAAGAAATTATGGTCCCTCGTACTGAAATTATCGGTTTATATGCGGAAGACCCAATTGAAGAACAAATTGAAATAATTAAAAATGAAAAATATACACGTTACCCGGTTTTTGGTGAGGATAAAGATGATATTTTAGGCATGGTAAATGTTAAAGACTTTTTTATCCGTTATCTTGATGGTGAGGTTGAAAAATCATATGATTTCGCTAACTACACCCGACCAGTAATTCAGGTAATTGAAACGATCGCAATTCACGATTTATTATTGTTAATGCAAAAGAAACGTATTCCGCTTGCAATATTGTATGATGAATATGGCGGAACTGCTGGATTATTAACAATGGAAGATATACTTGAAGAGATTGTTGGAGAAATTCGTGACGAATATGACGATGATGAAAAGCCTGCTGTTCAACATATTTCAGACTCTCATAAAATTGTAGACGGAAAAGTGTTAATCACTGAAATTAATGACTTATTCGGACTATACGTAGAAGAAGATGATGTTGACACAATTGGTGGCTGGATTTTAACTCAAAACCACGATATTCAACAAGGTGAATCGATCATATTTGAGGACTTTGAATTTAAAGTTGTTGAATTAGATTCACATCAAGTAAAACTTGTTGAAATAAAAAAAAATGAATTTATAGAAGCAGTAAAATAATAATATCAATAAAAAAAGAAGGATAAAGAGTTAACTCTTTATACCTTCTTTTTTTAGTTAAGGTACATTGTACAATGTTTCACAAAACGTTAACATATTACTAAACCTGTTGGTCTATATTTAGTATAAAATAAGGGTGTAAAGTTGATTTGTGCAGAAGTACTATTTCTTTCTAAGTTACAAGGAGAGAACCTTCTAGTTATAGTTGGATTTTAACTATTTCAATCAGCTTATTTTTTAATCGTTTCGTACAATACCTCATTTTTCCCCCCTCTTCTTATTTTAAGAAAGAGGCTTTTTTTTTGCATAAAATTTCCTGTTTTGAATACATATTAAATAAATATTTGTAAAGGATTGTCGATAGTTAAAGTTTAAAATATTTAATTAGGGATGTGAAGTGCTTGTCTGATGCTCCCTCGGGTAAAGGAATATTGAATTTTTTTAACTTAATCGAACGTTTATTTTTTAGTAGTAATAATCAGAATGCTCAACTGCAAAATCACGATCCGAGCTTTTTGATTAACAACGATGGTGAACAGTCTAATTTGTACGAAGATGAATTATTTTTAAGAACAATTACATTTAAAGAAAAAAAAGTAAGCGACATTTTAACACCTCGAACAAATGTTGTTGCGATTGACATAAATGAATCTTTAGATATAGTGTATGGAATATTTTTACAAGAAAGATACTCGAGAATCCCAGTATATGATCACGATATTGATCACATTATAGGTGTTATTTCTGAAAGAGAATTTTTAACTCAATTAATTCAACATCAAACTGCTAAAATTAATGAACTGATTAGAGAACCAATATTTGTTATGGAAACAATGAAAATTTCAATGGTATTAAAGATTCTTCAAAAACAAAACGCACATATAGCTATTGTTGTTGATGAGTTTGGAGGTACTTCAGGAATCGTGACAATGGAAGACATAATCGAAGAACTAGTTGGTGAAATAAGGGATGAGTTCGACGATTTAGATGATGATTTTTTCCAAATAAATGAGAATGAATACCAATTCCAAGCCTCGATTGAATTATCCAGTTTTTTTCAAAGGTTTAAAATTAAAAAACCTACCAGTCGATATTTAACATTAGGTGGCTGGTTATTTGAAAGTTTTAAACACATTCCCCAAAATGGAGAATTACTCCAATATAAAAACTTAACCTTCACAATTCAAGAAGTTCAAAATAGAAGAATTCAAAGTGTAATTGTAAAAGTAAATAGCAATTTACAAAGTAAGCTCGGTTCTTAGTGAACCGAGTTTTCAGCGTATGGAAATATTAACAATTTTACTAATTGATTTAAGGAAATTTATAATTTATTGATGATGTTATTTATTTGTTTTAATGGATAATTTGTTAGTGTACTACTAAAAGGGTTTAATAAGGTTCTTAATCGCATACTTTTTTATTTTGAAGAAGTTGATTGGAATGGAGGGGTACTCGACTCCTATGGGAGANNCATACAGCTTTCTTTACATTGAAAAAATATTGATCTTTAATTGACAAGTGCTTTTTTTAGCAGCATGAAACTCGGTTCTTAAGAGAACCGAGTTTTTTGCGGGTTTGCAATAAATGGTGTAAAACTCTGTGAAAACAATAGAAGAGTATCAACTCAATACAACTTACAAAAAGATTGAATATTAGCAATTCCCTGTACTTATGATTAAATATTTGATCACAAAAAAAGAATTAAAAAGATAAAAAGAAAAATAATAAAAATATGAGATTTTTTTGTTGTAATTTTTTAATACATGCAATATATTTAAGACACACAATTCAAAACAAACAATTCCGATAAGGTTAAGGGAGATTAAAGAATGAATATTAAGAAAATTGGTTTAACATTAGGTTCGTTAGTTTTAGCAGCAGGTTTTATGGCAGGCTGTAATTCAAATAAAAATGAAAATACTGCAAAAGGAAAAGATTTATTAACTCAAGTAAAAGATAGTGGAGAGTTAAAAATTGGTACTGAAGGTACATATGCACCATTCACGTTCCATGATAAATCTGGTAAATTAACAGGTTTCGATGTTGATTTATCGAATGAAGTTGCTAAACGTTTAGGCGTAAAACCAAAATTTTATGAAACACAATGGGATGCAATGTTTGCAGGATTAGATGCAAAACGTTTTGACATCATTGCAAATGAAGTTGGTATTAGAGCAGATCGTGAGAAAAAATATTATTTCTCTGATCCATATATAACTTCTTCAGGTGCATTAGTTGTTAAATCAGATTCAAAAATTAACTCATTTGATGGCATTAAAGGAAAAAATGCTGCTCAATCTTTAACTAGTAACTACGGGGATTTAGCTAAAAAATATGGGGCTAAATTAGTAGGAGTTGAAGGATTTAGCCAAGCGATTCAATTAATTGAATCTGGCCGTGCTGATGCAACAATCAACGATAAGTTATCAATTCAAAATTATTTAAAAGAAACTGGTGACAACAAAGTTAAAATTGCTGCTCTAGAAAATGATGCTTCAAACAGTGGATTTATGTTCCGTAAAGACGATGAATCATTAGTAAAGGCAGTTAACAAAGCAATTGAAGATATGAAAAAAGACGGAAAGTATGATGAAATAGTTACAAAATGGTTCGGTAAAGATGGACTTAAATAATATACTCAGCCCAGAGTGGATTGACAATTTAACCATTGCGAAGGATTCTTTCCTTCCAATGGTTAAAACTGCTTTAATCGGTACTATTCCATTAACAATTATTACTTTCATAGTAGGTATAATATTAGCATTTATTACCGCACTTTTCCGTCTATCAGGTAATAAATTCTTAAATGGTTTAGCGAGATTTTATGTTTCCATTATTAGAGGAACGCCTCTATTAGTTCAATTATTTATTATTTTTTATGGATTACCTACTCTACATGTAACAATTTCACCTTATATTTCTGCAATTATTGGTTTTTCATTAAGTGTTGGGGCATATGCTTCTGAAATTATAAGAGGATCAATTCAGTCTATTGATAAAGGCCAATGGGAAGCTGCTTATTCAATAGGCATGACATATAATCAAACGTTGAAACGTATTATTATTCCGCAGGCTGCGAGAGTTTCATTACCACCATTATCAAATACTTTTATTAGTTTAGTAAAAGACACGTCTTTGGCCTCATTAATATTAGTAACTGAGATGTTTAGAACAGCTCAGGAAATAGCTGCAACTAACTATAAATTTTTAGTTGTTTATACAGAAGCTGCAATAATCTATTGGATCGTATGCTTCTTCCTTTCAGTCATTCAAGGTCGATTAGAAGCTCGAGTTGAACGCTATGTTGCTAAGTAATGGAGGAAGAGTAGATGATAAAACTAGAAAATATTAAAAAAAGCTTTGGAGAACTAGAAGTATTAAAAGATGTTAGCTTAAATGTAGAAAAAGGTACGGTTACGGCAATTATTGGTCCTTCTGGATCTGGAAAAACTACATTTTTAAGATGTATAAATGTTTTAGAGCATCCAACTGATGGGAAAATCACAATTGACGACCAGTCAATTGACTTTTCGAATAAAATGACTAAAAAAGAAATTATCTCATTAAGAAGTAAAACAGGTATGGTTTTTCAACAACATCATTTATTCCCACATTTAACAGCGTTGGAAAACGTAATGGAAGGGCTAGTAACGGTACAAAAAGTAAAAAGAGATGTAGCGAAAAAGAAAGCTGTTGATTTACTTACAAAAGTGGGTTTAGAAGAAAAAATCAATCTATTACCACATCAGCTTTCAGGTGGTCAACAGCAACGAGTAGGTATAGCTAGAGCATTAGCTCTAGAGCCAACAGTTATCTTGTTTGATGAACCAACTTCAGCGCTTGATCCTGAGCTTGTACAAGAAGTATTGAAAGTAATGAAGGAATTAGCTGAAGATGGTATGACAATGATCGTAGTTACGCATGAAATGAAATTTGCTCGTAATGTTGCAGATGAAGTTATTTTTATGGACGGTGGATACATTATTGAGCAAGGTCATCCAAGTGATGTATTAGAAAATCCTAAGCATGCAAGAACAAAACAATTTTTACAATTAATACAGTAATCCAAGAATTAAGAGAAACCCAGCACTAGAGCGCCTTCTAGTGCTTTTTTTTATGTAAAAAAGCCGATAAAGAAATAAAAAAATTTTTTCCAAAATTTACATTAGCTAAACATACATATGTTAATCGATTAGAGTCATACTATCATTACACTTACATAAGGAGGTGAGACAACATGGCAAACAACAACAGCTTAGTAGTAAATGGTGCACAACAAGCATTAGATTCTATGAAGTATGAAATCGCTTCTGAGTTTGGAGTAACTTTAGGTCCTGATTCTACAGCTCGTGCTAACGGTTCTGTAGGAGGAGAAATCACTAAACGTTTAGTTCAAATGGCTGAGCAAAGCTTAGGTGGTTATTCAAAATAATATCTATGGCTAATAAGGATGGAGATTAATCTCCATCCTTTCTTAATGAAGAGTACATAATAGGAGTGTTAATAATGGATGGTATTTGTCCACTATGCAATGGGATCGAGCAATATAAATTAAAATGTCCTATTTGTGAAAATCATTGTGAAGATAAAGGAAGAGCAGTTGATTATGAAGATAAATACAGTCCATATTTAGATTATGATATTTCAGCAAAATCTGATGGATTAACTGAACAAAATTCAAATCAGTATTGTACACATATGTTTAATTGTCCAGATTGTAATGAGGGCTTTTTAAAAATTATTGAGAAAATAAAATAACGCAGTACCNNGGTACTGCGTTATTTTATTTATTTTTAACGAATACGTGATTCAGTTTCTTTATCAAAGAAATGAACTTTGTTCATGTCTACAGCTAATTTAATCACTTGACCATGTGTAAATGTTGAACGTGCATCTAATCTTGCTACTATAGTATGGCCTTCATAGTTAGTGTAAAGCATTGATTCAGCTCCTAGAAGCTCAGCTACTTCAATTTTTAAATCAAGAACTGTACCTTGAGATGCTTCGATAAACACTGGCTCATCATGTAAATCTTCTGGACGTACACCTAAAGTAACTTCTTTTCCAATATATCCATTATCGCGTAATGTTTTCATTTTTCCTTCAGGTATAGCAATTTTTTTGCTTCCTAAGTTAAAGTGACCATCTTCAACTTTACCAGAAACAAAGTTCATTGCAGGTGAACCGATGAATCCACCAACGAATACGTTTTCAGGACGATCGTAAACTTCTTTAGGCGTACCAACTTGTTGAATAATACCATCTTTCATTACAACTAAGCGCGTAGCCATTGTCATTGCTTCAGTTTGATCATGTGTTACATAGATAGTAGTTGTTTGTAGACGTTGATGTAATTTAGAAATCTCAGAACGCATCGCAACACGCAATTTAGCATCTAAGTTAGATAATGGCTCATCCATTAAGAATACTTTTGCATCACGTACAATAGCACGTCCTAGAGCAACACGTTGACGTTGTCCACCAGATAGTGCTTTTGGTTTACGACTTAAATATTCTTCAAGTCCTAAAATTCGAGCAGCATCTTTTACGCGTCGATCGATTTCAGCTTTATCAAATTTACGTAATTTTAATCCGAAAGCCATGTTGTCATATACAGTCATATGCGGATAAAGCGCATAGTTTTGGAATACCATTGCAATGTCACGATCTTTTGGTTGAACGTCATTTACACGAAGCCCATCAATAAAGAAATCACCTTTTGAAATATCTTCTAAACCAGCAATCATACGAAGTGTTGTTGATTTACCACATCCTGACGGACCTACGAATACGATAAATTCTTTATCTTCAATATGAAGATTAAAATCTTTTACAGCCGTTACGTTATTGTCATAAATTTTATAAATATGATCTAATTTTAATTCTGCCATTGATATTACCTCCAAATAGTTGTAATCGGTTTCATTAACTAAATTGTAAACATTTAAACATTTTCCAACAATGGCAAAGGTACACAAAAAAAATAGCTTCAATTGTACAAGGTGCACAAAAAAAGCTTTTGTTAATTTTCGTTCGTTAACTCAAGTAGGCGAATGGCTAGAAATATAACAAGACCTTCCTCAAAATGCTTTAAATCTATTCCTGTTTGTTCTGAAAATTTATCAAGACGGTATTGAACAGTATTCCGATGTAAAAAAGCTTTTTTAGAAGTAGCCGTAACATTTAGATTTTGTTGAAGATAAATTTTTACAGTTGAAAGAATTGGGTCATCAATTTTCATATCATTCAAAAATAGATTAGGTAGTTCTTTCTGTAAATCATCTGGTAAAAAGGAAAGGATATAGTAAAGCATCTCTTTTGAAAACCAGAGTATATGTTTTTGTTTCTTTATAGATAAAGCTTTTTTAAAACAATGATGTTCAATGTCAAAATACAGAAATAAATTTGCTAGTGGAGAGTATCGTTTTCCAACAAGAAAAGTTACATCATGGTATAAGTCAGCTGCAATGATTTCTTGCATATGCTCTAGAAATTCTTTATTAAATGGTTGATCGATTATTTTTTCAATAATGACGCCTTCTTTTGCAGAATTCCAAACGACGATTACATCTTTATGAAAAAAAGCATTGATTGCTTCTTCAAATTCAATTTTATTTGTAAAAAGCTGGTTACTGTAAAAATGAATAAATCGAATGGAGGAAGGGAGAGTATTTTCATTTTCGAATAATAAAGGATTATGCCCTTTATTGAAATATAAATATTGAAACCATTCGCTTTGTGCAGATGGCATCATAATTGCATCTGATTCTAATTTTGTAAAAAGACATTCCAATAGGTTATGTTGTTCATCAGATATAGAACTTTGTTTAATCCCAAAAATTTCTTGATTTTCTGTAGAAAACCACAAGTAATCCATATATGTATTCTGATCTGGTGTTACCGAAACGGACTCACTTCCAAATAACGTCTTAATTTTCTCAATCATAATATTTACCTTTCGAAGCATTTTTCATTTAGTGTAACATTGTTATTTAAAATAAAAAAGAACAGTAGTATACAAACTACTGTTTGAAATTTGAAAGTTCATAAAATAGATGAATTAAGTTTTCAAGTCCTTGTTCTTTTATAGAGATTTCGTCAAATACCATTGGTTTAGAGTTTATTTCAAAAATATAATATTGGTTATTTTGAATACCGATATCCATTGAGAATTCATAAAAATGTGCCTCTTCATTATTTAATGCAATTCCTGTTTGTCTAACGATTTCCTGTAATAATTCATAGTTTAAATTAATTGGTAGTTCTTCGATTGAAATAATGCTGCCACCTCTAGGAACATGAGTTGTAATGCCATTAAATGTACCAACTCTTACTCCGATACCAGAAAGAATGAAATTATTTTCTTTTTTGTGTGCAAGAATTCGTAAATCAAACTTTCTTCCATCTGGCAATTCGCTTATTATACCTTGTTGGCAAATAAAATCCTCATTTAAAGAGCTAAGAAATTTCCAACAATCACTGATTGATTTCACTAATTCTACATGAAAAGCATTTCGGATGATGACTTCATTATCACTTTTCAAGGTAAGCTTAAACACGCCAAATCCTCTTGAAGAATTATGCTTTTTAATATAAAGAAATTTCCATTTTTTTAAATAGAAAAACAAATCTTTTTCGTTTATTAATTCAATTGTTTTAGGAATATATGTTTTTAAAAATTCGTTAGTGGATAATATTGCCGTTGTTTGTATTTTTGAAAGATATGATTCATTAAAAAAAGGGATGTTTAACGCAGAAATTTTTTCTCGAAATTCTTTATAATCATGATTGGATTCATATTGTACAGATGGAATTCGATTGTAAATTACGTCTGGTAAAGGGGAAAATAGTTTAATCCATTTTTTTGTTTTAAAACAAAATGTATAACATGTAACTGAATGATTAGAAAAGGCGGTAGGCGTTAAGATAACTGGAATACCGCCGTTATTTAATACCTTCTTGCAAATTCGTTTAAATGTTTTAATATTTCCGCTAAAAGGTAGTCGATCTTCATTCGTTAAAATGCCGATAATTGGGCCTAAATGTGAACCATTTTTTTTAACATGAAATTGAATGGAATTTGAAGCATTATCTTGCATTGGTAAAATAGGAAGGTGGTTGTAGCCAATTGAAAACTTTGATTCTAAGTGATCATGCGACCAAGTATTTGTATCAAGATGGTAAAAAACAGAAATCATTTCATTGAAGCCTCGAGTTCATTTCCCTGTTTGGACAAATGAGTAGCATATTCTAAAAATAGTTTTTTAATTTGTTTGTCATTTTCTTGGAAGCTTGGATTTGAAAAAATTGATCTACCAGGCTTAGAGTTCGCTTCAAAAAGCCAAATTGTTTCATCTTTATCAACACCGATATCAAATCCAATTTCTCCGATGTGACCGTCAACTTGACGATCTAAAGATTCACTAATTTTTAAAGCTGCAGTAGATAATTTTTCATGAATCCTTTTAGCTTTTTCTTGATCAAATAATTCTTCAAGAGTTTTCACGCGACCACCGTTATTTAAGTGAGTAGTAGTACTACCTTTTCCTGCTATTTTTCCAGCAATTACAGTTACATGCCATTTTCCTAAAGCATCTTTGTTTGTATGAACTCGAAAATCAACAGGTTGATGCTCATATCGAATTAATGAAATACCTTGTTGAACGATGAAGTCATGTATTTTCATGTTACGGAAAACATGATTAATTAAGGATTGGAGTGTTGAGAATTTTTGAAGTCTGTTTGTTTCAAAATCACGATACCTACAATAATAAATACCTTCTTCACGCTGGTAGCGTATTAAAATTACTCTCGATCCAAGGCTACCGTTTTCGGGTTTAACATACACAAAATGATATTTGGATAATAACTCTTCGATTGTATCGAAATTATTAAACTTTAATGTTTTAGGTAAATACTGTGCAACTGAATCGTCATTTTTTAATTTTAAATATAAATCCCATTTATTGAAGAATCCTGGGTTAAACCAAGGGATTTTATATTCTTTTTCTAGTTTTTGGCGCACTCGTTTAATTGATTTATGAACTTCGACTTTCCTATTCGGAAGCCTATTATAAATCACGGTTGGAAAAGGAACTACTTCTTTAATCCATCTTTTATTTGTAAAGAAATAACCTTGAATTGTTTCGTTTTCCCAGTCAATTCCATGTGTGCCAAATACAAATATGAAGCTGTTTTTTTGATTATTTTCGGCAATTAAATTTGCAAACATAAAGCTTCGATCGCCAATTGGGCGAAGGAGGGACTCAGTAAAGCCAGCTGTAAAAATTCCAATTAGTGGACCGAGCTGCAGCGTATTCCCAATAATAATAGGCTCAATAGTTCCTTCAAAAGGGATACAGAGCATTTCAATTAAATGCTCTGATATTGAAATGGTATTTTGAAGTGTATTCATCGTAACTAGTTGACAAGGGTATTTTTTTTGACCAAAAGCAATATATTCAATATTTCTTGATGTCGTAAGTTTTTCAGGTATACATACTAGGTTTTTACTCTGTCGATGAGTAACGATTTTATAAACTTCATTCATTATTTAATTTCACTTCTTTCACTTTTAGATTTCGATTGTAAGTGTAGACAATACTGAATTGGTGCCGAATATAGCTTTTGTTGAATGGAAGGATCAGTTTGGATTAAAACTTTTCTTCCTGGTTTTGAATTAACATCTAAAATCCAGATTGCTTGATTCGAATCAATTCCTAAATCTAATCCTATTTCAAATAATGGAAGAAAATTCTTCTCAAGTACAATCGGTAATTGATTACAAATTGTTTCAATATCTTGTTGTAAAATTAGTGCAGTTCTTTGACTAAATTGAGTAATCCACTCATCAAATGCAACTGCATTACTGCCAGCACTTAAGTTTGCAATAATTGAATTTGGTTTTCCCACTCGGATCCCTTTACCAACAACTTGCCACTCGCCTTTTTCGTTTTTTTGTAAAAGAACGCGTAAATCAAATGCTTCGCGTGATTTTGTTTGAAGGTCTAAATTGTTTTGATAAACATAGTTTTTTGATTCGACAAGAGGCTGTAGCCATTCAAAAAATTCATCTCTTGTATCGTATACTGTTTCAACAACTTCATTTTGTTTTTGAGTTGAAACGCTAATTGAATAAGGACTTAAAGTAACAAAGTAAATATTTATTCCTCTTGATCCATGTATTGGTTTAATAACTAGCTTACGTGTTTTTCTAAGCTCTTCAAAAAATACAGCTAAATGCAATAACTTTTTTGTTTTTGGTATATAAGGATTTAAACTTTCATCAGTCGCTAGCGCTTGATAAGTTTCCCATTTTCCCGGTAGTCCGTAACCTAAAAAAGTAATATCTTTACGTTTTTTCAGCCAATCAACAATTGGTTTTGCTTGCTTACTTTTAATGTTAGGAGAGTAAAAGCATCGATCATAAATATAATTTGGAATTTCAAATGTTGTTTTCTCCCATTGTTCTGTTTCTGCAATATACTTCCAGCCAAGTATTTCTTCTGAAGCTGGTTGAATACTAAAAGGGGTAAATTGAACGAATTCATAACCTAGTTTACTTGCTTCCTTTGCCATGTGCTGTACGTATTCACCTTCTTGTCTTTCTTTGAGAGATAAATAACCTATTCTCATTCTTTTCACTCCTTGTACTTATAAATATGATTGAACAAGAGAAAAAATAGCCTTTGTTGAAGGTCTAATTTTTTGAATTGGGTCCGTTAAATGTAAATCCTTAGATGGCTTTGAATTTAATTCAATGACCCAAGGATTGAATTGGTTATCAATAGCAAGATCCACTCCAAACTCAGCGAATAAACCATCAAAGGAGGAGTCTATACACCTACAACATTCAATCGCTAATTCAACTAATAATTTTTTAAAGTGAACGCGCTCTTTTTTTGGTAAATATTGACTTAAAAATTCATCGATTTTTTGAAGGTCTCCGCCTCGAGCTAAATTACTGACAAACTGAGTTGGATGACCAATCCTTGCTACAGTTGAAGTTACTTCCCAATGATTAAATTTATTTTTGTGACATAAAAATCTAAAATCAACAAGTCGATTATCTTTACTGATTAAAGGTAAGCCTTCTTGAATAATACAAGTACGCTTACTTAATTGCTGTTTAATGATTTGAAATACTTCATGTATTGATTGAAATTCTAGTTCTACTTCAGAGTTCTGACTATTTTTTAACCGAAATAGATCCTTTTCTTTTGTGACCTTAAGAATATTTCTTCCTTGACTGCCGTGGATTGGCTTAATAAAAACTGTTTCATATTTTTGGATGAAATTTTCTAATTGTTCTGCTGAAATACATTCCTCAGTGTACGGTACATATGGTTTTATATAGGCAGAATCAATTAATGCTTTAAAAACTTCAAGTTTATTTAAGAAACGTGCATTAAAAAAAGGTATTTGCTGAGTTGTTAGAGAAGAATTTAGTAATTTAAATTCTTTAGAACGCTCAAGCTTTCTTGAATGAATGCGATTATGAATGATTGATGCAGGAGGTACATTCATTAAAGTCCAGCCATCTTCTGAGCGTTTATAACCTTTTAATTCATTCGTAAATAGCTTTTTGAAAGTAGTTACATAAAAATCGATCTCAGATTCCCCGCATAACTCTGATAACTCCTCACAAAGTGTTGTAATGGAGCCTAGCGGATTTAATGATTCTTCATTGATTGAATCAGTTACTACTGCGAAAGATTGCGGTTCTTGATTTTTAGGAAAAGATTGCAATGATTCTCCTCCTTTCCAAAATAATGTCGTTGTATACTATGTGATATTCGCCCAGTTGGTGAATGTCTTTAAGAAATTTTAAGGTAGAAAGTTTGATTTGTTTTTTGAAAGACTGACATATAATAGAATGTTTGCTATAGTGGAGATACAAAAGTTTATAGGAGGTAGTTAACATGGCAGTAAACATTTATGATATTGCATACTCACTACAAAACGCTTTTAAGGAGCAACCAGAATTTAAAAATTTACAATCACTATACTCACAAGTATTAGCTGATCCAACTGCGAAACCATTATTTATGGAATTTCAAAATTTCCAAAAAACTATGCAACAAAAAATGTATCAGGGTGAAGCAGTTACACCTGAAGAAAATGCAAAAGGCCAAGAGATAGTTGCAAAAGTGTCTCAAAATCCTTTAATTGCAAACTTAATGCAAACGGAACAAAGATTAAATTTAGTTATTCAAGATGTAAATAAAATCGTCATGAATCCATTAGAAGAATTTTATAAATCTTTAATGGAAATGTAAGACGAGAGGAAGAACAGGGAGATTCCTGTTCTGAATATAAGAGAGACTTCATTATATGGAGTCTTTTTTAGTATAAAGAAGGATATAATAACAATCTGCAATGTTCTAACTTAATGAAGCATGTCATATATTCTAGTAAGGTATTTCTTCGCGAAATGGGGGAGATTAGGTGATTTATAAGTTACTTGCAATTAATATAGATGGTACTTTATTACAATCAAACGGAAAACTCTCTAAGGAAACGAAAGAAGCTGTTGAATACGTTCAAGATAAAGGGATTTACGTAACCTTATTTACAAGTAGAAATTTCCAAGCTACAAAAAAGATTGCAAAAGCATTAAAGGTTAATAATCTTTTGGTTTCGCACTCAGGCGCCTTTATTTCTTCTAAGCTTGATGAGCCACTTTTTGAAAAAAGGGTTGAAGAAGAAGAAGCGTATGACATTGTAAAAAAACTAGAAAGGTATGATTGTAATATTCGATTGTCACATGAGCATTTTTCAATTGGAAATCGAAAAAAATTGCAATCAAACTTAGTTGCGAAAGCAGTTTTATCAAATGCAGATCCAGTATTTTATCCGATTCAATTTGTTGAATCCCTATCAGATAGTATTCTGGAAAATTCAATTTCTCCATTAAAAATAGAATGTTATTTCTCTGATGAAGTAGAGAAAAGCAAAGTGAAAAATGAATTAAATACGAAATATCCACATCTAGATTGCCTCTGCGAGGAAGATAAGAAAATTGAAATAGTTCGTAAAGGAATCTCTAAATATACAGGTTTAAAACGATTAGGTGAACACTTAGGAATTTCCTATCATGAAATGGTTGTAATAGGCGATAATTATAGTGATTTACCATTAATCGAACATGCAGGTTTAGGTGTTGCAATGTCAAATGCTCCTGTTGAGATTAAAAAGGTTGCAGACTGGATTACAAGATCAAATGATCAAAATGGTGTTCCATATATGATTAAAGAACATTTCAGGAAACAATTCCCACTACCTTTCTTAAAAACACATTTAAAAATTGAAAAATAGATAATAAGCCTGGCTTTCATGGAGACTTCTCTTTGAAATTCAGGCTTTTATTACGTTTATTTTTTATCGACTATTCACTTAAACATAATACATGTCCCTGTCCTATATATTGACCTCTTATCTCTTTAATTCTATACTTAAGTGATAACTTAAAAAGGTGATAAAAGATGAAAATATATATAAAAGGTTTAGAAGATAGTCGTTTTCAAAGGCCGTTGGAGTTATTAGCTCAACTATTCTTTGAAGACTGTGATGTATCGTTAGAAAAAATAGATGCTGATATTGAAGTAAGTTTTGATTTAGATGAAGTAAACAAACAGGTCTCAGGTGAATTAGGATCTGATTTTCGAGCAAATACGAGCTATGTAGATGGTAAAGACGAAAAAGAATCGTTCAAATTTAAAAAGAAGGCTGTTAATTTTGTCTTTTTATCATTACTACAAGAGTATACTGGCATTCAGCAAAAGTGGGGAATTTTAACTGGGATTAGACCGACGAAACTTCTTCATTCGAAGCTTAAGTCTGGTATGTCAAAGGAAATGGCACATGAAGAGTTACGCAATGATTACTTGATTCATGATGAAAAGATAGATTTAATGCAATCAATCGTTGATCGTCAATTAAAAGTAATTCCTGATTTATATAATTTGCAAAATGAAGTAAGTATTTATATCGGAATTCCATATTGTCCGACAAAATGTGCTTATTGTACATTCCCAGCCTATGCGATTCAAGGTAAACAAGGCGCAGTTGATTCATTCTTATATGGATTACATTATGAAATGGAAAAAGTCGGTGAATTCTTAAAAGAGCGTGGAATAAACATTACAACGATTTATTATGGTGGAGGTACGCCTACTAGTATTACAGCTGAAGAAATGGATTTACTGTACGCTAAAATGCACGAATCATTTCCAAATATGAAGCAGGTTCGTGAAATTACAGTTGAGGCAGGAAGACCAGATACAATTACACCAGATAAATTAGATGTTTTAAATAAATGGAATATTGACCGAATTAGTATTAATCCACAATCGTATATTCAAGAAACTTTAAAAGCGATTGGAAGACATCACACTGTTGAAGAAACAGTAACAAAATTCCATCTAGCTCGTGAAATGGGTATGAATAATATTAATATGGATTTAATTATTGGATTACCTGGCGAGGGATTAAAAGAATTTCAGTATACTTTAGATGAAACTGAAAAGTTAATGCCTGAATCGTTAACTGTTCATACACTTTCATTTAAAAGAGCATCAGAAATGACGCAAAACAAGCAGAAATATAAAGTTGCTGATCGTGATGAAGTACAGCAAATGATGAACGAGGCAACAGTATGGACAGAAAAACATAACTATCATCCGTACTATTTATATCGTCAAAAAAATATATTAGGTAATCTTGAAAATATTGGGTATTCCGTAGATGGACAAGAAAGCTTATATAATATTTTAATTATGGAAGAAGAACAAACAATAATTGGGCTAGGCTGCGGTGCTTCAAGTAAGTTTGTCAATCCAAATACTCGTCAAATTACTCGATTCGCAAATGCAAAGGATCCTAAATCATATAATGACGGTTATGAGCATTATACGAATGCTAAAATAAAAATTTTAGATGAGTTATTTTCGAAAACTAATCAATCAAATTAATGAAAAATAAAGGAAAATCCCCTTTCAATGTTTAATGTTTACATTAACTATGAAATTAAGGGGGATTTTTTTATGTCTATTTCGAATACTGCAGAACACGTATTGTTAAAAAAAGAGGGGCGAGTTGCAACGGTAGTATTTAATCGACCTGAAGTTTTAAATGCAATGAATGAAGATACATTCAGACAATTTCGTGATGTATTAGATGAAATCGCAAGCTCCGAAGTTGATGTAGTCGTACTATGTGGAAATGGCAAAGGTTTCTCTTCTGGTGGAGATTTAAAATCAATGCTAAGCAATACTGATGAATCAGCTTTTGGTCCAATAATGGATTTAATTTCAGAAGTAGTAGTCAAATTATACACTTTACCTAAAATCGTTATCAGTGCAATTCATGGACCTGCTGCAGGGATAGGATTAAGTTTTGCTTTAGCAAGTGATTTTGTTCTTGCACATGATTCAGGAATTCTAGCAATGAACTTTATCGGTATTGGTTTAATACCTGATGGCGGTGCACATTACTTCTTAGAAAAACGATTAGGTGAAACAAAAGCTAAACAACTGATTTGGGAAGGTAAAAAACTAAACTCAGCACAAGCATTAGAAATTGGCTTAATTGATGAAGTGATTAATGGTGACTTCGAACAAGAAATTAACGAACGTGTTAAGAGTATCCTTCAAAAGCCAGTCAGTGCGATGATTCAAACTAAACAAATTTACAGCAAAGGAAATTTAGAGGTTTTAAAAAGAGTGCTATTAGCTGAAAAAGAAGGACAAAGTGCTATGAGAAGAACTGCTGATCACCAAGAAGGTGTTCAAGCGTTTTTACAGAAGAGACTACCAATTTTTACTGGTAAATAAGGATTGAAAAGCCGACTATATTATAGTCGGTTTTTTGTACTTTAAGAAAGTATAAATTGGCAACGGTGGAGATCAGTCGACGTAGATGCCAATTTTAGGTATAAGTATAAGTGCAACTACCCCTCTGTCTTCGCCAATCGGCGAGTTTTCTTTTTGGATGTAAGGATGAGTAATAAGGAAAAAACTGCGATCAATCATCGCAGCTATCTAAAAGTACTATTACTATTAAGTATAAAAGCTTAATAAAGTCTTAGGTTTGACCTCTATACCAGAATTCTTTAAACGTTCTTTACGGTTTTTGTATAATTTTTTAATCAGTTTTTCAACTGTTTCAATCGGTCCATGATGGATTTTTTTATGGCAGATAGGACATAGGCTTATAACATTCGCTTCAACATCTAAGTTATAATCGAACATTTCCTCGAATTCCAATGGTATTAAATGATGCCCTTCAACATAATTTTCTCCAGTTTGTTTAGATAGAAAGAATGAATGTGATTCATCGATTTCACATTTGAAATTTGCTTCAACAATCGCTCTTTTTGTAACGGTTCGATTACGATTAGATTTATTCGTAATGAATGTACAATTATATTTAGCTTTAGGCTCATCCTTAACAGGAGTATGTGAATCAACGAATGTTTTTTCAACTTCAATAGTAAAAGTTTCCTCATCCATTTCATTGTCTAAAGCGTATCTTATATTTTTACTATAAAGATAGTTCATGAAATCATCATATTTATGTTTATCTAGATTTTGTGGTACTTCTGAAAAATTAATAAATTCTTCCCAAATTAATTTCATATCATCTAAGTTTAGAGGGTTAAAAATACAGATTGATGATGGATCGAATATAAACGTTCCTATAGTTCCATTAGCATTATTAGGATGCTCAAATATTGAAGACAATTTACCTGAAGCAATTATTTGGTCATTGTTTTGAAACAATAAGATTGCCCCTTTTGGTGTGTTCAATCCTTTTTTAAATTGATAACCTCTAACAGGTAATTCGTCTAAAAACCACTCCTGTAATTCTTCGATGCTATCATAACTAAATTCGAGATTTTCACATGAAATAGGGAAAGTTCTAATTGGTGGAGTGTCATCTAATATAGAAAGTTCTTCATACATTTCGTCCAATAGTGCATTGGCTTCTGTCTTTAATATACTCATTTCATAGTTAGCTCTTAATGGAGAGTATTCATATAAATTTTCTTTGAGACTATTTGATAGTGATTTAATCGGTTGTTTAACAAACCAACGTTTTAAAATATTCTCAGTTTTTCGGAAGTCAATTTCAGTTAGAAAATCTGAATCAAAATAAATATCTGAACACATGTCTTTATAGGCTATATAATTACTTGGACCGAAAAGATCGATTTCTTTTACATAATACCACGCGGCAAAATGTGATAACTTCATTTGAAGGTTTACATCTATTTTAATGTCTTCATTAAATTGTTTTATGTTTTTAATTACATCTTGAATGTCATCAACGAATGGATATTTATTTTTCTTCATTTAAGAAAACTCCTATTATATTCTGTCTTAAGTAAAAAAATGATATAAACAAAAAAACTGCGAACATTATTTCGCAGCTTCTTATTACGGATGAAATAATAGGAGTTTACCAGTTTGACTAATGCAACGGTGTGTCTTATCAAGTGCACCAATTACTGAAAGTTTTTCTTTACCAATATCTTTTGCTTCTAAGTCAGAATTAGCTTCAAATTGTTCGTCGACAATTGATTCTCCACTTTTTTCAAAAGCAGTAATTCGATATGTTCCCATGTTCTAGTCCTCCCCTTAAATAGTTGCTATATTACTATTTTGGCATATATTGAAAAGGCATGTAAAGTAATAATTTGAATTGTAAAAAGATTCTGCGATAAGTTAAAGTTCTGAAATACAATCTTTCATAGCAAGTTCTTGAGAATTGTTAGAATATGTCTTAATTTTTGTATGATCATTGTTGGGATAAGTAGCTATTTTAACGTATAATAGGATAAGTAAAACGACTAATACATAAATTGATTTTCCTTTTTCTTATTTTGGAGAAAATGGTTTTCCAAAATATTTTAAGCTATTTATACAATTTGTTCATTTTGTTTAGTATGGCGAAGGAAGCATATACATAGTGGAGGTACTTATGGATAAAAAAGTATATGATCATGAAGTTGGCGAACGTTTTGTGACGTTTTTATTTGTTAAAGCAGCTACTAAAGGTGTAGCAAGTAATCAAAAATCCTTTTTATCATTAACTTTACAAGATCAAAGTGGAGATATAGAGGCGAAGCTTTGGGATATTACTACAGAGCAAGAAGCAGCCTATGCAGAGGGAACAGTTGTAAAAGTTGAAGGTGAGCTACACGATTATAGAGGGAAGCTTCAGCTTAAATTACGCCAAATTCGTCCAGTAAAAGACACAGACGAAGTAAATCCAGAAGACTTTTTTGCGAGAGCACCAGTTTCGAAAGAAGTATTGTATGAGAAAATTACTTCTTACATCAATAATATGACGAATGAAAAACTTAAGAAACTAACTGAACATCTAGTATTAAAAAATCAAGAAGAATTCCTTGATTTTCCGGCAGCAACTAAGAATCATCATGAATTTGTTTCTGGATTAGCTTATCATGTTTTTTGTATGCTGCAATTAGGTGAATCGATAGCGAATTTATATCCTTCGCTTAATAAAGATTTACTATACGCTGGAATTATATTGCATGATTTAGGCAAAGTAAGAGAGTTATCGGGTCCGGTTTCAACAAAATATACTGTTGAAGGTAATTTACTAGGCCATATTTCACTAATGGCAATTGAAATTGGTAATGCCTCGATTGAATTAGGAATTGAGGGAGAAGAAGTTACTGTACTTCAGCATCTTATTTTAAGCCATCATGGTAAGTATGAATATGGTAGTCCAAAGCTACCTTTAATTAAAGAAGCGGAAATATTACATTATATTGACAATATTGATGCGAAAATGAATATGTTAGATCGTGCGCTTGAAAGAGTTGAACCAGGTGAATATACTGAGCGCATTTTCCCACTAGAAAATCGTAGTTTTTATAAACCAAAATTTTAAAATAATCATACTTTCTCCTTAATAGCCATATAATGAAGCAAATGCTTGTCTACTAAGGAGGAAAATCAATGCCAATCTTACCATTTTGGATGTATATTGTGATATTAGGAATTTTTGTTAGTGGATTTATGGTACTATACACCTCTAAACAAGAAAGAGACGCAGATGAAGCTTTCATCGAAAAAGAGGGAGAAATTTACTTACAACGAATTAAAGAGGAACGAGAAAGAAGAGAGCAGTTACTTATTAACTCTGAGATTTCTTCAAATTAAAAAACCTGCCATTATGGCAGGTTTTTTTTTATGATTTTTTATCTTGGCTTTCTAAATCTTTGTCTTTAACTTTAAATTTAGCTTTTTTAAGAAGTTCATCTGAAAATGCAGCGAAGTTATCTTGGCTTAATTTAGTCTCAGCAATTTTTGAACGAGCGTCTTTTTCGTTAGCAGTCTTTTTACCAGTTAATTTAATGATATGGTATCCAAATTGTGATTTAACTGGTTTGCTAATTTCTCCAACTTTTAGAGCGTATGCAGCTGATTCAAATTCAGCTACCATAGCACCTTCTCCAAAATAGCCTAAATCTCCACCTTTATCTTTTGAACCAGTGTCAGTAGAATATTTTTTTGCTTCTTGTGCAAAATCTGCACCATTCGCTAAGTCTGTTTCTACTTTATTAGCTGTAGCTTCATCTTTTACTAAAATATGACTAGCTCTAATTTCAGGTTTATATTTTGCAATCTCAGCTTGTGTAACTGAAGCTTCAGCAGCTTTTTCAGTTAATAAATCAACTTTAACGCGATCTTTAAATGCTGCTTCATCTTTAAATCCGTATTGAGCTAAGAATGCTTTAAATTGGTCACCATTTTGTGTTTTATACTCATTGAATTTTTTATCAACGTCTTTATCGCTAACTTTGAAGTTTTTCTTTAAATAATCTTCAATAGCCATTTGCTTAAGCATTGCTAATCCTGCTGTATCCTTCATTTTGTCATATAAATCTTTTGAAGTGATATCTCCCGCATTAGATGTAGCAACTACATCATTACTAATACCAGCTGAACCACATGCCGCTAGTCCGAATACTGAGGTAGCTAAAACTGCAGATACGATTATCTTTTTCATTTAAACATCTCCTAATAATAATTTAAATTGTTTTTTATAAAAAAAAATTTACTTATTTAAGTATGGAGCATAAATCTTAATTTTTCCTGTATTTAGACATACCTTTTACTGGAAATTACTTCACTAAATATAACATATTTTTCTACAATGTGACAAAGTTTATCCAAAAAAAGAATAATTTGGAATGTTTTTTAATAAAAAATTAATCAAATTAAAGGAATCTTGAACTAGTTTTAAATAAAAAATAGGTATTTATGAGAGCAAGGTTAAGTGATGAGACTGAAGAAATACGAAAAAATTTTAATAAAACTTTATTAAATTACTTTTCCCATAACCTACCAATATAATGTATTTATTTTATAAAAATTAGCTAGTCAACCGTGACATTCGCCCAATCATTTAAGGCATTCGTCTATATATTATTAAGAATTACTTTAGGGGGGTTGGAAAAATGGAAGGGAAAGCATCGCGTGAATTTATTTTAATTGTGATCCTATTTATTTTACTAATCATTATTGGGTGTTCATGTCTATAGTACAAATCTTCGAAAATGAAGGTTAATTATACATTTGCCCAGACCATTTTTTACTACACGCATAAGATAAGATATGTAGCTAAAGGAGGTGTGAATGATGGGCGTAGGATTCCATGGTGGAGGATTTGCGTTAATCGTTGTATTGTTCATCTTATTAATTATCGTAGGAGCAGCTTGCATCTAATTTGTAAATAAGACAATTATTCAACCGGAGGTATTGTACCTCCGGTTGAGTTTTTATTACAGATATATAAAATAGATACCTTTGTACATAATTAGAAAATAGAAATCGTAATAAATTGGACTAAGTTAGAGGAATAACTAGAGGTTTTTATGTGAAGTTTTTAACAAAAATGGTTGAAATAAAAAGCGGAAGGATTTTTCATCTTGCCCCGCTTCTATTTGAGTTTATTAAACAACTACAAGGACAATCAACTCGTAATTGTAACAATTTAAGAAGATATTAAGGTTTTTTTATTAAACGGTTATCTTCTTCGATAAATTCTTTATCTATGTTACCTAAAGTTGTTTCAAAAATATCCATGAAATCTTTTCCGTAAATATTACGTAAGATAGCCATAATTTCCATATTTTCTGGGAATTTACCATAAAATTCTTTTAATGGCAGAGTACCTTGGAAAACTGAATTTGTTTCTGGATCAAATTCTCCTAGTATTTCTAATAGCATATTCTTACCTTTTTCTGTTAATTCAATATAAGTATTTCGCTTATCTTCTACTTTCTTAGAAAACACTAATAAACCACGCTCTTCAAGCTTTTTCGAAAAATTAAAAGCTGTAGATACGTGCATTACACCAAACTTAGCAATTTCAGAAATAGAGGCACCCTTTAAGTGGAAGGCGATCATTAAAATATGATGTTCATTGATATTTAAATCATAGGGCTTAATCCATTGTTGCCAGTCTTTCTCAACTGACTTCCATAATGCTTTAGAAATTTGGGCAATTCTTTGACTAAAAATCAAAGCTTCTTTCATTGTGTATAATTTTTGTTCAGTTTTCATCAATTCACCTTCTTTTCTATTTAACTATCTATTTATTATTATGCCAATAATATGTGAAGAAATAAAGAACTTTTAGTTAGAATTTTTAAAAATTTTCACAAAGTCATTGATAAAATTCTACAATTTTATATTATAATTAAGTGTTAGGCTTTAAAAAAGATATGCTCATATAATATTTTTAGCGAAAATACAGAGGGCTTGTCGAAAAAATATTATTAGTAATATAGTAAATATATAATATTAATCTTCAAAAATATAGTGTAAAATGCAGAACTTAGCTGGAATATAAATGTAAAAACAAAAACAGGAGAAAATAAAACTCCTGTTTTTGTTTTTATTTGGATTTATTTTATTATTTTTTAATAATGTTATTATGAATCGATTTTGCGATTTCTTGGAGCGTTTCATTTGTGTATTGATTTTGGTTTGATTGCCATTTTACATCAAATCCATCATTTTTTCCGTATCGTGGTAAAATATGCATATGATAATGAAATACAGTTTGTCCTGAAACTTCACCACTATTATTTATGATGTTGACCCCTTGAACATTAAATGCTTCTTTCATTGCATTTGCAATTAACGGTACTTTACGAAAGTATGTACTTGCTGTGTCTTCACTCATTTCGAATATGTTCTCAGTATGATCTTTTGGAATGACTAATGTATGACCTTTTGTAACTTGACTTAAATCTAAAAAAGCTAACACATCATCATCCTCATATACTTTCGAAGCTGGAATGCTTCCTTCTACAATTTTGCAAAAAATACAATTAGAATCATGCACCATTTTTATTACATCCTTTCACTTTTTTTCCTTATTTTAACATAGGCGTTGGTTTATTGGTAAATGTGGCTAATAAAATCATGACAAAAAAAGAACAAGAAGCAACCTACGTTGCTTCTTGATGAAGGGGAAAGAATTTAGAAAATTGGTTAATAAGTTAAATTGTCTTTAACAGACACCTCATTTGCTTTAATGTTCAATTAATTTGGTACACCTATAAGAATAAATATATATGCTCTGGTAGAGACACCTCATTTACAAATTGGTATACTAAAAACCTTTGATATAAGTGATATTGTTCAAGCGTACCATCTCCTTTGATGTTTTCACTGCTGTTTATACAACGATGTTTTATCTTTAGAGATATTTTCACTTCAACAGTTATCTAACACAGGTTTGAACGCAAATTAAATTCCCTTTAACACACACCTCATTTTCAAGTGTTTGAATTAAGAAAGAGTGTATTGCTTTCCCTTCATAGATTATAATGCCCTTTTGAAAAAATAGTATGCAGCAAGTATGAAAAAATTTTAGAAATTAGTTTTTTTAAAAGATAAAAGGCAAGCCAGGGGATTTGATTATTTATAATAGAAGAAAGTAGTTAAAAAAGAGGAGCATCATTATTATGGATGTAAGAAGTCTAAAGACTCAACAGAAACGCTAAAAGAGGATCAGGTCATCTAAATATTTAGTAAGCGAAAATGCTGTAATGTAAATCAACTTCATTTTTTTGAAAAATATTGCTAATTAATTGATGAGTTCTTTTTTCAACAAAATGAACAAGGAGCAACTTTAGTTGCTCCTTGATGAAGGGGAAAGAATTTAGAATATAGGTTAATAAGTTAAATTGTCTTTAACAGACACCTCATTTGCTTTAATGTTCAATAAATTGGTACACCTATAAATAAATTATATGTTCTGCTCGAGACACCTCATTTACAAATTGGTATACTAATGCCCTTTGGTTTTATAGATATCGTTCAAGCTTACCATCTCCTTTGAATTTAGCACTGCTGTATATGACAACGATGTTAATCAATGGAGATACCTCATTTCACTTAAACAAATATCAGACTTAGGTTTGAACGCAAATTAAACTTCCTTTAACACACACCTCATTTCAAATTTTGAATTAAGAAAGTGTGTTGCTTTCCCTTCAAGAATTAGAATACCCTTAACGTAAAATAGTATTCAAAAAAAGAAGGATTTTTTTTGAGTGTTCCATAAATATGATAATAAGGCAGTTATGTTTATTATTTGATACAATACATTCTATAGGAAAAGTACATATGAAAGGATTTGTAAAAGAATGACATTATTACATGTAAAAGATGTCTCGGGTGGATATACACGTCAACCAGTCATTAAAGATGTCTCGTTTACGATTAATAAAAATGAGCTTGTTGGACTGATTGGTTTAAATGGTGCTGGTAAAAGTACAACAATAAAACATATTTTAGGACTCTTGAAGCCCTTAAAAGGTGAAATATTAGTTAATGGACAATCATTTGATAAAGATCCAACTACATACCGTGCAAATTTATCATATGTTCCAGAGACACCGATGATCTATGAGGAATTAACTTTACAGGAGCATCTTGAAATTACAGCTTTAGCTTATAATATTCCTGAAAAGGATTTTAAAAAACGTAGTGAAATGTTATTAAAAACATTTAGACTATATGAAAAAAGAAAATATTTTCCGTCTACATTCTCAAAAGGGATGAAACAAAAGGTAATGATTATTTGTGCCCTTATTGTTCAACCGCAGTTATATATAATCGATGAACCATTTTTAGGATTGGATCCAATTGCTATTAATGACTTACTTGAGATATTAAAAGAGGAAAAAGAAAAAGGAGCAGGCATATTGATGTCTACTCATATTTTATCGACTGCTCAAATTTATTGTGATTCATTTATTATTTTGCATGAGGGAGTAATTATTGCAAAAGGTACATTAGCAGAACTACAAAATCAATATAAAATGCCAAATGCTTCATTAGATGAAATTTATATTTTTGCTACAAAGGAAAGAGAAATATGAGTACGATAAAGGAATTATGGCTAGCACGATTTCGAAGCTTCATGAAAGAAATGGGCAGATATGGTCGTTATATTTTTAATGATCATATAAAATTTGTGCTTGTTTTTGCTTTTGGCGGAGGCGCATATTATTATCAAGAAATGCTAAAAACAATCTCTCCAGACTTTCCAGTCATTTTGGTCATTTCAATTATTTTTGGTTTTCTTGTTGTAACAGGTCAAATAACAACTTTTTTTAAAGGGCCTGATTTACACTATTTATTACCTTTAGAAAAAAAGATGAAAAGTTATTTTATTCGTTCCTTTTTCATTACTTACATTGTTCAAATTTATTTAATGTTAATGATGTTAGGGGTAATTTATCCAATTTATAAGAAGTTTTTACTAGGGGAAACTACAAGTTTTATCGTATTTATGGTAATCATTTTCTTATTAAAGGGATATAATCTTTTCGTTTCATTTTTACATATTTCAAATAGCGGTGTTTTAAATCGAACTTTTGATTATTGTTTAAGATTAATCGGCACTTTCTTATTTATTTACGGTTTATTAACTAAGTGGAGTAGTTTAATCCTTTTAATAATCATCGTTATTTTAGCAGCCTATGCATTATATATCCAAATTGGTAGTAAAAATAAAAGAGTACAATGGGAAAGAAATGTAAGACTCGATACTTCGAGATTAGCTACTTTCTATCGATTTGCGAATATGTTTACAGATGTACCATCCATTCAACAACAAGTTAAACGAAGAAAATGGGCAGATCCAATTATAAATAAAATTCGAGTAAAAAATGCAGCAAACTATCTTTTAGTCCGTACATTTATTCGAAATGGTAACTATTTAAGCATGTTTATAAGACAGGTTTTCGTAGGTGGATTTGTAGTTTACTTAGTACCAACTATTGTGGGAAAGGTATTAATAGGAATTTTATTTCTTTATGTAATCTCACTTCAGAATATATCAATTTTGGGACAATATAACTATCATTTATTGTGGAAAATTTATCCTTATACAAATGAAGAAAATAAAAAATCTATTTCAACGCTTTTGTATATACTACTGATAATATGTAGTGTTGTTTTTAGTTTAATCGTATTAATAAAAGTCGCATCAATTTTAAATTTTATTATTGCGATCGTTGTATATACTTTATTTTCAATGTGGTTAATTAAATTTTATGTACAAAAGAGATTGAGTCAACCACAAAAATTGTAAAGGGTGGACAAAATGGATTCTTATGAACTTCGTATTCAGTATGAATTATCTAGATGGAAACAAAAAGTAATGGCCGAATCAAGTATCTTCCAAACATCTGCAAAAAAGGTTCAATTAAAAATTCAATCATTATTGCCAGAGCAAATTCAAGACTTGTTTACGAAAGCCGTTAAAAACATGATGGTATTATTTATGGGTGGATCGACGGTTTTTAACGGTTCAGGCGAAGAATATGAGGCATTATCTCTTAGAGAACGAGATTTAATGCTAGATAAGAAAATGAACGAATATAAAAAGATTTCAGCAGTTGAAGGAGCAGGAACTGGAGCAGGTGGACTATTGCTAGGTCTTGCTGATTTTCCACTATTATTAGGAATAAAAATTAGATTTTTAGTTGAGGCAGCCAAAATATATGGGTACTCACCGAAAGATGAACTTGAACGCCAATTCATGCTTTACATTTTTCAACTTGCTTTTTCAAGTGATAATCATCGAAAGAAAGTTTTTCAAATCATCGAAAAGTGGGAAGACAAAATCGACGAAAATCCACAAGTCAATTGGGAACAATTACAACAAGAGTATCGAGATCATATCGATTTAGCTAAACTCCTACAATTGGTACCCGTAATTGGAGCACCAGTTGGAGCATATGTAAATTATCAATTACTTGAGCAATTAGGCGAAACTGCCAAAAATGCTTATCGTTTAAGGTATATGAACAAGAAAGAAGAGCTTTTCTAAGGTCTACATATAAAAAAGGAGAACTATAAAAGTTCTCCTTTTTTTTTGCTGTTGAACATAGTTTTTTTTGAGTAAGATCTTTTTCAATAACATGCTGTGTCCATACTTATGAACCCCTTATGAGTAAGAAAACTAGAGCATTTAGCTATATTATTAACTCATGAACTCCATTTAAGTAAGAAATTTCTTCATCTTACTGTTGTTCTAACTCATGAACTGATCATGTGTAAGTAATTTGCATTTTTTAAATTTGGTGTATGTTGTATTTCACCACGCAAAAAAGGAGAACTTCAAAAGTTCTCCTCAATTCTTAATTTTGTTCAACTAATTTTTGTGATTGCTTTAATGAAGCTAGTGTCACAGAGCCTAGTGTTTTTGCTGCAATTAGCATAGCTTTTTCGTCAAAATCAAATTTAGGATGGTGATGAGGGTAAGCTTCTGTAACGTGAGGAGGCTTTGCTCCTGTGAAGAAGAATGTTCCTGGAACCTTTTGTAAATAGTAGGCAAAATCTTCTCCACCCATTTTAGGGTCCATTTCTTTTAGGTTAGTTACTTCTTCGATTTTGTCAGCGACAGTAACAAGTAGGTCAGTTTCTTTTTCGTGATTTACTACTGGCGGGTAGCCATCATCGTACTGAAATTCGTATGTAACGTCATTAGCTAGACAAATACCTTTTATGATTCTAGCCATTTGTTCCTTCACTTTTTCTTGTGTATCCTTTTTGAATGTTCGTACAGTTCCTACTAAAGTTGCTCGATTGGCAATTACATTAAAAGCGTTTTTTGCTTCGAAACTACCGATAGATAAAACAACTGTGTCAATTGGATTGGATTCACGGCTAACAACTTGTTGAAGTGCCATTACTAGTTGGCTAGCAATTACGATACTATCTTTAGTTCGGTGGGGTTCGGCACCATGACCGCCTTGACCTTGGATTGTGATTGAAAAACGATCAGCTGCTGCCATGATCGGGCCTTTTCGATAACCGATTGTTCCTAATTCTTCGATAGCCCAAATATGAGTTCCATAAACCTCGTCTACACCATCTAGACAGCCATCAGCAATCATCGAAATTGCTCCGCCTGGTGCGTATTCTTCAGCATGTTGATGAAGTAAAACGACTGTGCCGTCCCAAGAGTCTTTTTTCTCGTGAAGTGCTTTTGCTAAATATAGTAATGTAGCTGTATGACCATCGTGACCACATGCATGCATAACTCCAGGTACTTTTGAGGAATAAGGTACGTTTTTCTCATCCTGAATAGGTAAAGCATCGAAATCAGCTCTTAAAGCAATTGTTTTTCCAGGGCTTCTTCCATTAATTGTTGCAACAATTCCATTTCCACCAACATTTGATTTAAATGGAATATTTAATTGTTTATAGAAGTTTTGAATAAATTTAGCCGTTTCAAATTCTTTAAAAGAAAGCTCGGGATTTTCATGTAGATATCTACGAGTAGATACCATTTCTGGATAATATGAATCTAATAATGTAAATAAATCTGACATTTTTTCACCCTCCTACTTACTATCTATATAACCTATTCAAGAAATGTAGTTGATATCCTTCAAAATTATCTCCAATTAGGAGATGACGAAAAATGTATTTCCAAGGAAATATGCATCGAAAAAAAGGAAATAATGACTTATTCGTGGGAATATATGGATATACTATTACTTATATGGTAAGAGAATGAAGGTGAAATCATTGAAAAAATGGGGATATGTAGCAATAGGACTATTAAGTGTCCTGCTGATTAGTTTTATAGGATTCTTACTAATAGTCTTTTTAGGTAATTATGTAATAGATGAGGATAAACTAGTCGTCCATTCATCATCTGAAATGGTAGATTTAGAGGGGAATTTTGTCTCAAAGTTATATAATGAAAACCATCAAATTGTTTCAATTAATGATATACCTGACTATACAAAACAAGCGGTAGTTTCAATTGAAGATGAACGATTCTACAAGCACCATGGAATTGATACACAGTCAATTTTTCGAGCGATCGTAAACGATATAAAATCATTTAGTAAAGTTCAAGGTGCAAGTACACTTACGCAACAGCTTGCAAAGAATGTATTTTTGACGAACGACAAAACATATATGCGAAAAACGAAGGAAGTAATTATTGCAATTAATTTAGAAAGAAAATATACAAAAGATCAAATACTAGAAATGTATTTAAATCAAGTTTATTTTGGACATGGGGTTTATGGTATTGGTGGAGCAGCGAAATACTATTTCGGAAAAGACGTTAAAAATTTAACGATTGAAGAAAGTGCGTCATTAGCAGCGCTATTAAAAGCACCATCGCATTATGATCCTGTCACTCAGCCAACGCGATCTCTAGAGCGTAGGAATCTTGTTCTTTATAAGATGCTAGATACGCACTACATTACGGATTCTGAATACAAGAAAGCAATAAGTATACCATCAGTATTACATATCACCGAGCAAAAATTTGAAAATGGCTATGCTACTTATATTGATATGGTTATAAAAGAGGCAAAAGAAAAGTATGGAATTTCTTATGACGAGCTTTTAAATGGTGGGTACAAAGTAGTTGTACCGATTCATAAAAAGACCCAATTAACTGCTTATAAATATTTTAAAAATGGAAACTATTTTCCTGGTACAGATCAAAATGCTGAGGGAGCATTCATCTTAATCAACGCTGAAACAGGTGGTGTAGAGGCAGCCATAGGAGGAAGAAATTATTATTTTCAAGGCTTGAATCGAATAAACGTAAAAAGACAACCTGGTTCAACGATGAAGCCATTACTAGTTTATTCCCCAGCGCTTGAAACGGGAAACTACAATCCGTATTCCTTATTGCCAAATGAGCAAAGTGCACTAGGAGACTATAAACCTAAAAATTATAATGGAGTATACTCGAAAACGATTTCGATGTTTGACGCATTAATACAATCCGCAAATGTGCCCGCAGTTTGGTTATTAAATGATATTGGAATTGATTATGCGAAAGAGTATTTAAAGAAAATGGATTTGAATATTCCTGACAAAGGTTTAAGTATGGCTCTTGGCGGTCTAAAGAATGGTTTAACGCCATTAGAGCTGGTTAAAGCATACAGCGCACTTGATCATGAAGGGGATGCATTAGAGCCTTTTGTTATTAATGCAATTTACGATCGCAATAATGAATTAGTCGGAGAAGCTAAAATTAAAGAATATAAAGTTTTTTCATCTCAAACCTCTTGGTATATGACAAAAATGCTAAAAGGTGTTGTTAATGAAGGGACTGCAAGTAGAGGTAGTTTTTCTGGTGATTTAGCAGGGAAAACTGGTTCCACTAATATTCCTGGTCAAACGAATGGAAATAAAGATGCTTGGTTTGTAGGATATACACCTGATGTAGTTGGAGCAATTTGGATGGGGTACGATAAAACGGATTCAACCCATTACTTAAGAAATGGAAGCACATATCCAACTATATTATTTAAAAAGATTTTAAGTGAAGCTGGAAGAGAACCAAATAAGAAATTTAAAAAACCAAAAAATATAGATGATTTAGATTCACCAATAAATTTAGAGCCTATTTCAAATGTTCAATCGAAAGTATCATTCTCTCCATTTGGATTATTCACTGTCGTCCTTAATTGGAACGCACCAACTGATCATAGACAACAATATCGAATTTATCGTGTGAAAAATGGAAAAGAGAAATTGATAGATACTGTTACAGGATTAGATCAATATAAAGACACCTTTGTAAACGTGTTTAATGTACCTTCTTATTACGTAGTACCGTACAATCCTCAAACAAAAGAAGAAGGTAAGAGGTCTAAACTTGTCACACCAAACATAAGAAATAAGGAATAGACATTTATTAAGGCTCTCCTTCTTATCGTATGATTTGAAGGGGAGTTTTTTATGTAAATAAGGTATCTATTTTTTTACGTCTTTCTCTTGATGTCTAATCCCTTAATTCTGAATTTTAAATTCGATATTTTAGTTATATTTTGATATAATTTTTAATGGGAAAAGTCTGGTAGTAAATTAGACCTATTAATTGATAAAAAATGTAAAAAGAGTGAACATTATGTGTCAAAATTCGAGTTTTCTATACAATTAATGGTTCAATCAGTATATTTAATAGTAGAGTTTGGAAAAGTGAAAGGGAGACTTTGAAGGATGAAAAAAGATTTTAACGATACATTTCTAAAAGCTGTTAGAGGAGAAGAAGTAACACATACACCAGTTTGGTATATGAGACAAGCAGGTCGTTCTCAGCCAGAATATCGAAAAATTAAAGAGAAATATTCTTTATTTGAAATTACTCATCAACCTGAATTATGTGCATATGTAACAGCGCTTCCAGTTGATCAATATAACGTTGATGCAGCTATTTTGTATAAAGATATCATGTCGCCACTTCCTGCTATTGGAGTCGATGTTGAAATTCAATCAGGAGTAGGACCGGTAATTAGCAATCCAATTCGTTCTTTAGAAGATGTAAAAAAGTTAACTGATATTCATCCAGAAGAGCAACTACCTTATATCTATGAGACGATTAAATTATTAACAACAGAGGTTCTTTCTGTACCATTAATTGGATTTGCAGGCGCACCTTTTACAGTTGCAAGCTATATGATCGAAGGAAGACCATCAAGAAGCTATAATAAAACTAAATCGTTTATGTATGCAGAGTCAGAAGCTTGGTTCGCTCTTATGGATCATTTAGCTGATATGACGATCAAATACGTGAAAGCACAAGTTAAAGCGGGAGCAAGTGCGATTCAATTATTTGATTCATGGGTTGGTGCATTAAATGCTAGCGACTATCGCATTTATATTAAACCTTGTATGGATAAAATATTTGCAGCTCTTAAAGAGGATAATATTCCTACTACTATGTTTGGAATTGGCGCAAGTCATTTAATCCATGAATGGAATTCATTGCCTGTAGATGTAATTGGATTAGATTGGAGAACGTCTATTTCTGAGGCTCGTTCTTTAGGTGTTACGAAAACACTTCAAGGTAATTTAGATCCTGCATTCTTATTAGCTCCATGGGAAGTAATTGAGGCACGTGCAAAGGAAATTTTAGATGAAGGTATGGCAAACCCGGGACATATTTTTAACTTAGGACATGGGGTATTCCCAGAAGTTAATCCTGATACTCTTAAACGATTAACAAGTTTTGTACATGAGTATTCATCTAGAGTTAAAGCTTAATATAAAAGGACTATGGTGATGACATGAAGGAAAAAATCGGTTTATTAGTTATGGCTTACGGCACGCCATATAAAGAATCAGATATTGAACGTTATTATACAGATATCCGTAGAGGTAGAAAGCCTTCTCCTGAAGCGTTAGAAGAGTTGACGGAGCGATATCGTGCAATTGGAGGAATTTCTCCATTAGCAAAAACAACAGTTGAACAAGCAAAAGCTTTAGAAGAAGATTTAAATAAGATCCAAGACAATGTAGAATTCAAAATGTATATCGGACTAAAGCATATTGAACCATTCATTGAAGATGCAGTAGACGAAATGAAGAAAGACGGTATAACAAAGGCGGTTAGTATCGTACTTGCACCACACTATTCAACATTCAGTGTAAAATCGTATAACGAACGTGCTACAAATCATTCAGATAAAGTAGACGGACCAAAAATTATCCATGTTGATGACTGGTATAAAGAAGAAAGATTTATTCAATATTGGGTACGCGAAGTAGAAAAGGTTTTAGAACCAATGAATGAAGAGCAACGTGTTAAAACGGCATTTATTTTTTCAGCACATAGCTTACCTGAAAAAATTCTTACTTATGGTGACCCATACCCTGATCAGCTTAAACAAACTGCCGAGTTAGTTGTTGAGCAATCTGATATTCGTCATTATTTTTTAGGCTGGCAAAGTGCAGGAAACACGCCAGAGCCTTGGCTTGGACCTGATGTACAAGATTTAACACGTGAACTGAATGATAATTATGATTTTGATACTTATGTTTACTTACCATTAGGATTTGTAAGTGAGCATTTAGAAGTACTTTATGATAATGACATAGAATGTAAACTTGTAACAGATGAAATTCAAAAAGCATATGTTCGTCCACCAATGCCTAATACAGATCCATTATTTATTAGTGGACTAAGTACGGTTGTATTAAGAAAATTAAACGAACAATAAATATGGTTTTGAAATAGGGGGTTAAGAAGTGAATAAGAAGGTCGTCATTATTGGTGGCGGTATTACTGGATTGACAGCTGCCTACTATTTAAAACAAGAAAAAATAAAAAATAACCTTCCGATTGATATTCAATTAATTGAAGGATCATCAAGGCTTGGTGGGAAAATCCAAACGATTAGAAAAGATGGATTTGTGATTGAGCGTGGACCTGACTCATTTTTGGCAAGGAAAAAGAGTGCGTATCGATTAGCTGAAAATTTAGGTATTCAAGATCAAATCGTTTTTAATTCTTCGGGAAAATCCTATGTTTTAGCCCATAATAAATTACATGGAATGCCAGAAGGTTCTAATATGGGGATTCCTACTCAAATTAAACCTTTTATATTTTCAGGTCTATTTTCACCCGCGGGAAAAATTCGTGCAGGTCTAGATTTTGTTTTACCTAAAACACATGTCCAAGGGGATATGTCATTAGGTAAATTTTTCAGAAGAAGACTTGGTAATGAAGTAGTTGAAAATTTAATTGAGCCATTATTATCAGGTATTTATTCTGGCGATATTGACCAAATGAGTTTGATGGCGACATTTCCTCAATTCTTCCAAATTGAACAAAAACATCAAAGTATTGTTCTAGGTATGAAAAAAGAAATGCCTATAAAAAAATCAAAAGGTCCTAGAAAAGGAATTTTCCAGACTGTAAGTACAGGACTTCAAACAATCGTTGAACGAATTGAAGAAGAGTTAGATAAAGAGGAAGTTTTAAAGGGTGTACAAGTTGTTAATATAAATAAAGTTGGAAAAAAATATGAGATTACACTAAACAATAATGAGAAAATCGAATCAGATTCAATTATCGTTACTGTACCTCATCGTTTCATTCCACAACTATTTAACGATAAACCTGTATTTGAGCCTTTCAAAAAAGTACCTTCTACTTCAGTTGCTAACGTTGCACTTGCATTTCCGGAGCATGCAATTAAGAAGGATATTAATGGTACAGGCTTCGTTGTTTCACGAAACAACGACTATAATATAACAGCATGTACTTGGACTCATAAAAAATGGGCACATGCCTGTCCAAAGGGTAAGGTCCTTTTACGTTGTTATGTTGGCCGTCCATACAATAAGGAAATAGTCGATAAAACAGATGAAGAACTTGTTGAAATTGTTTTAGAAGATTTAAGAAAAACGATGGATATAACTGAAAAACCTGAATTTTATATTGTTTCAAGATGGAAAGATGCGATGCCTCAATATACGATTAATCATAAAGAGCGCACGAAAAATATGGAACAATATTTACAAAAGGAAATGCCAGGAGTATCAGTGATTGGCTGCTCATTTTATGGTTCAGGTTTACCAGATTGCATAGATCAAGGTGAAAAAGCAGTTTCAGATACGATTGAGTTCTTATTCTCTAAAGAAAAACAATCTGTTCCAAGTTATTAAAGAATAGAGCAACCATAAAGTAGATTGATACTTTTGAGGTTGCTCTTTTTATTTTGACGCTATACTATAACAGTTTTGTGTTATAAGAATTTAGTGAAACAATAAGGCCTCTAAATCAAAAACTATCTTTTAAGCATTTTGAGCAAGTATTACTGTAGCAATCATGTTGTTCTTCAATCGTCGAATTACATTGTTTACAAAGTTTCTTTGGTAATTGTTTAAAAAATTCGGACATTTTTACAAGCATGCTACCATCTCCTTTGATTAATTAACTTATTAGTATTGTATTACTACAACTTATTTTATGTCAATCTGTATTAGTACAATTTTTAAAAAATAATCTAAATGCCTATTTTCAGTTAAACAGTAAGGACGACTTATAAATTTGAATTTTCATAGAAATAATAAGTAGAAAGGAGCGTGTTTTTTTATGAAAGTAACCGTAATCGGTTATTGGGGCGGCTATCCAGGTAAAAGTGAAGCAACATCATGTTATTTATTTAAATCTAAAAATTTTAATCTATTGGTTGATTGTGGTTCAGGCGCGTTAGCTGCTTTACAAAATTACATTGATCCTAATAGCTTAAATGCTGTAATCCTTTCACATTATCATCATGATCATATTGCGGATATAGGAGTACTACAATACTACAAGCTTGTAAACGCTGATAAGCTTAAGTTTGCTTTACCTATATATGGTCATAACTTTAATCAAGAAAAATTTAATTCATTAACATATAAAGAGGCAACAAAAGGGTATGAATATAAACCAAATGAGGCCCTAGATCTAGGTCCATTTACAATACGTTTTCTTAAGACTGTTCATCCAGTTGATTGTTTCGCATTCCGAATTGAAACTGCAAATCATTCGGTCGTATATACTGCAGATTCAAGCTTTACGGAAGAGTTCATGCCATTCTCTTCCAATGCGGATTTACTTATAAGTGACTGTAATATGTTTGAACACCAAGATGGAGCTAAAGTGGGACATATGAGCAGTAAAGATGCTGCGACGATAGCGAATGAAGCAAATGTAAAAGAATTACTTTTATCTCATCTTCCTCATAAGGGAAATACAAAAGATTTAATCATTGAAGCAGAGAAGTATTATAATGGAATTGTTCATTTAGCTTATACAGGATTTGAATGGAAATCAAAAGGATAGGAGAATACACATGTTATTTTTAGATAATAGAGGAATTACGGATCCAACATTAAATTTAGCGATGGAAGAATATGCGCTAAAAAATCTAGATCCTGAAAATACATATTTTTTATTTTATATTAACGAACCATCAATCATTATTGGTAAAAATCAAAATACTGCCGAGGAAATTAATGCGGCCTATGTAAATGATCATAACATCCATGTTGTACGAAGATTATCTGGTGGCGGAGCGGTATATCACGATTTAGGGAATCTAAATTTTAGTTTTATTACAAAGGATGATGGTGATAGCTTTCATAATTTTAGAAAGTTTACTGAGCCAGTAATCGATGCACTAAAAGAACTTGGTGTGAATGCAGAGCTTAGTGGCAGAAATGATATTTTAGCTGAAGGTAGAAAAATCTCTGGTAACGCACAATTTTCTACTAAAGGTAGAATGTTTAGTCACGGTACATTGTTGTTTAATAGTAATATTGATGAAGTTGTAAATGCATTAAATGTAAAACTAGAAAAAATCCAATCCAAAGGGATTAAATCTGTTAGAAGTAGAGTTGCAAACATTAAGGAATTTTTAAAAGAAGATATTACGATTCTAGAATTTAAAGAATTAATATTACAATCAATTTTTAAAGAACACGGCAAAATAGAACGTTACGAATGGACAGATGAGGATATTAAGAATATTAAAGAGCTTGCTGAGAGTCGATATCGCAATTGGGATTGGAATTTTGGGAAATCTCCTAAATGTAATATTCAACAAAATAAGAGATTTGCAGCTGGATCAATTGATATTCGTTTAGATGTAAACAAAGGAAGTATTGAAAATGTTAAAATTTACGGTGACTTCTTTGGAGTTGGAGATGTATCTGATATAGAACAGCTTCTTATAGGTAGTAAATTTGATAAACAAGAGATTGAAAATAAGCTAAATGAAGTTAATTTTACACATTATTTTGGTAACGTCTCTAAAGAAGAATTTATGAGTTTATTATTTTAAAAAAAGAGTAGGAAACTACTCTTTTTTTGTTAGGTGTAGCAAATCAAAGACTAAAAAGTGCTAGTATTCTCACTTGTCAGAATTGTTTTCTAGCAATATAATATATTTAGAATATTTTAAATTTTTATATTTAAAGGGGGTAGTTTTTCTTGAATTTAGTTGAAACACTGTCACAATCAGCTTTAAAGAATCCTGAACACTCTGCCGTTATCTTTGAAGGACAAACTCTATCATATTCAACACTAGATACTTACATTACGAAATTTGCGAGTGGTCTCTCAAAACTAGGAATTGAAAAAGGAGATAAAGTAGCTTTAGTTGTTGGTAATTCTCCTCATTTTATTATAGCGCTATATGGTGCCTTAAAGGTTGGAGCGGCTGTTATACCAGTTAATCCTCTTTATTCGCCAGATGAATTAGTATACATATTAACAAACGGCGACGCAAAAGCAGTAATCACCTTAGACTTATTTCTTCCACTAGTAGAAAAAGCTTCACCGATTCTTCCAAACATCGAACACTTCATTATTTGTGAAACAAAGCAAGAAAATCCGTATGAATTTAAAAACAATAAATTGAAATCGTTTACAAATGTAGTTGGCCTTGGAGATGTAAATTTCAAAGGGCCTGAATTAGAAGAAGATGATTTAGCAGTTATCTTATATACTTCTGGTACAACAGGAAAACCAAAGGGAGCTATGTTAACGCATAAGAACTTATATTCGAATGCAATGGATGCAGGCCATTTTTTAAGCTTTTCGAGTTCTGAAAAAGTAATAGCAACTTTACCTGCTTTTCATGTATTCTGTCTAACTGTAGCTTTAAATGCGCCTTTAATGTACGGAGCTACTGTTATTTTAGTGCCTAAGTTTAGTCCAAAAGAAATATTTGATATCATTCGTTCTTATAAGGCAACAGTATTTGCCGGTGTACCAACAATGTATAATTTCCTATATCAATTCCCTGAAGGAAATACAGAGGACTTTGAGTCTATTCGATTATGCATTTCGGGAGGTTCCTCATTGCCAGTTGCACTATTAGAAAATTTTGAGAAGAAATTTAATGTTATGATCTCAGAAGGTTATGGATTATCAGAAGCTTCACCTGTTACTACATTTAACCCATTAGATCGTCCGAGAAAAGCAGGATCAATTGGAACAAATATTAGCAATGTAGAAAATAAAGTTGTTAATGCACTTGGTGAAGAAGTTGTAGTTGGCGAAGTAGGTGAATTAATCGTCCGAGGACCAAATGTTATGAAAGGTTATTATAATATGCCAGAGGAAACGGCAATGACGATTCGTGACGGCTGGCTATATACTGGTGACCTAGCAAGAATAGATGAGGATGGCTATTTCTATATAGTCGATCGCAAAAAAGAACTGATTATTGTAGGTGGCTATAATGTGTATCCGCGTGAAGTTGAAGAAGTAATTTACAACCATCCTGATGTTGTTGAATGTGCTGTAATTGGATTACCAGACGATAATTTCGGCGAAAGTGTAAAAGCATATGTCGTTTCTAAAAACCCATCATTAAGTGTAGAAACACTGGCAGAATATTGCAATGCACATCTTGCAAAATATAAAGTACCAAGATCAATCGAGTTTATTTCTGAGCTACCAAAAAATGCAACAGGTAAAATACTTAGACGAGCATTAAAGGATTCTGTTATTCAATAGGGAACAGTAATAAAAGTACAACCGAATATGGTTGTACTTTTTGGTGAGAAATTAATTACAAACAGAGGGGATTTTAGTTATCAAATTATCTGGAGGTATAATTTCTTTTATCTAAAATAATAATAGGTATTGGGTTTTAGTTAGTTTTTGTTAATTGCAGTTAGTTGCAGTTGTTGATAGAATGGAGGTAAGAGGTGATGAAAATGCCATTAACTAATCACGATAAAAAGGTTTTTCAAGAGTCTGCTTTAGAGTTACAAGAAATGGATTTTAAAGAATGGGCATCAAAAAGTTTTTCCAATAAGGATTTTCGAAGTGCATTTTTTAAAATGATGAATAATATTGTCGAGTTAAATCAAACCTCATCTAACCACCGTTATAGTTCAGCTGTATCAGTAGAAAATAAAAAGATGCTTGCTGAATTATTACTTTTAGCCTTCGATTCCGTCGAGAAGCCACAAAGAAAATTTACTGAAAATCCTCTAGTTGCAAAAAGAATACCAAAAGAAATGCAAGGATATTCGACTGGTCAGATTGCAAAATTTTTATATGTAAGCATTACAACAATTAATAACTGGGTAAAAGAAGGAAAGTTTTTTATTGAACAAGCGGATGGTCAAGTTATTAACGTTGAGCGTTCTAATATTAATGAAAAATTACGTTTCCATCCAAACACTTTGTTCGAGGCTCCAACTGGAGTTCGCTTAAAATTAAAAGATATTGCTGAAGCATATTATGCAGATAAGAAAGAACATGAAATGCTTGAAAGAGAATTCTCGGTTAATACAGAAGAAGAACAAATCAGACTATATAACGATTACTTTATAAATAAATACCACGGTACATTTGAAGAAGTATTTGGTCATAAAAAATGGGACGAATTAACTCCAGAAGAAGATACAGATAAATCAATGTGGTCTTTCTTCTTAAATAGAGCAAAAAATGAAGAAAATAATTGAGATTGAAAGAACTAAATTTCACTTAATTGAATTATATTATAAAGATATAATTCGAGAAATTCAAAATATCCCAACTGCTGATATCCCAAAACACTATGTGGTCCCAACGTGTATTGTCAGGCAAAAAGGATAAAGTTTACGTTTGAATCAGACATTCCTGATCTAAAATGTATAGAATACATAGATAAAAAATCTGATAAAATAGTAGCTTATTTCTATGATTGGGAAAATAGTGCTGGAGCAATTATGAAATTTCACAACCATTATCATCATGATGAAGCACCAGAGGAAGTGAAGGAGTTTGATCCATTCCACTTACATATCGGGAAAGATCAATTTGATAAACTTGCAAAAGCTCGTAAAAAAGATGAAGAATTCATGTGTCTACAAAAAGTATTAGATTTTATTAAGCTCCATGTGTATGCGAAAATAAGAGAAAAACATTTAAATCCAAAATGAAATCTGTTTGAACATAAACTACGAAACGATTCGTGGTTTTATTTTTTAGACTTTAAAATTCGGTAATGTAATTTTAAAAATTTATGTAATGGAGTTAATTTTTTTGAGTCTAACAGAAAAAAGTATTTAAAAATATAATAGGTTGAAGTTCTAAAAAATTGGACAAAGTTGATAATATAGAGTGGGGGGAGATTTTATGAAAAAAGCTACGAAAACGAAGTTGACCAAATACATTTGTCTAGGTTATCTCGTCTATATCATTTTAATCCTGTTATACTTTTATGTATTTACAAGTCCTGACCTACCTTCAAAATATAAAGGCACTTTTGTAGATCCACATACGTTTATGAATCATAAAGAAGCTAATTTAAGTTCTAGTTATAGCACATTAAAAAATGTTCTTTACTTTATTAGCTTACCGATTGATTGGATTGTTTTATCACTTTTATTATTAAGTGGAGCGATTGAAAGATTAGGTGAATCGTTAGCTAAGTTGACTAGATTTAAGTTTATCCAAGTCCTTTTATATTATTTCTTTGTCTCAGTCATTACATATATTGTTACATTTCCAATTGACTTATATCGATTTAAGTTATCAACTAAATATGGATTGTCTGTTCAAACATTTAATGCGTATATGAAAGATGAAATGATTAGTTTTTGGATAAATTTTGGAATGATGTTTTTTGTGCTGTATGTGCTGTATTTATTAATCAAAAAACAACCAAAGAAATGGTGGCTAACGGCGTGGCTATTAAGTATTCCTTTTACAATATTTTTAACGTTTATTCAGCCGGTCGTCATCGATCCATTATATAATGATTTTTATCCATTGAAAGATAAAAACTTAGAAAAGAAAATTATTACATTAGCTAAAGAGGCGAATATTCCTGCTCATCGGGTTTATGAAGTAAATATGTCGACTAAGACCACGACTTATAATGCCTACGTTACGGGTATAGGTAAAAATGCAAGAATTGTTTTATGGGATACAACTCTAAAGGGGTTAACTGAGGATGAGATTATGTTCATCATGGCTCATGAAATGTCTCATTACGTACACAAAGATATCTATAAATCAATGTTTGGCTTGCTAGCCGGAAGCTTAGTTGGTCTGTATATCATTCACTTATTAATGAAGTATGTTCTATCAAAAAGTAGGAGCAGTAACCAGGCTGAAAAAATGGCAGTTGTCTTAACACTATTTTTAATCATTAGTGGAGTTGTAGAATTTATTTCTGACCCGGTTTCAAATACTTTTTCTAGAAGTGCGGAGAAAAGAGCGGATTTATATGCTGTTAAGTTAACACATGATCCTGAAGCAGGGATTATTGCTTTTCAAAAATTATCAAAAAACAGTCTTTCCCAGGTAAATCCTCCATTTCTTGTGAAGTTATTTAGATATGATCATCCGACTATGTTAGAAAGAATGCAGTATTTAGAGGCAGCTGAGAAAAGAAATGGTAACAAATAAATAAAAATTCCTTTTGAATTTTTAGCTTGTAGGCATGTCACATGTCTACAAGCTTTTTTTGTACGCGGAGAATTCATCTTAAAAAAGAATAATAGCATGAAAATCATCTGTATCTCTCAGTTCAGTAAAATTTATATAGTAAAAAATTCGATCAAAAAGTAAGAAAATTAACTGAAATTTTTCTATTTATTTAGAGTATAACTGTCGAAAAATCTTTTGGAAAAATTTTCAGAAATTAATATCCATTTTGAATACTCTGTTATATAATAACGTAAGTATATAAAAACTGTTATATAACTGAATGGAGGGATCGTATGACAACTGAGCTTTCGAAAATTAAGGTTCTAGGTAATCATGTAGAGGGTTCAACTGACATTCTTACGACCGAAGCTTTAAATTTTTTAGAACAATTACATCTGAAATTTGATCAACGTAGACAAGAGCTGTTATTAAACAGAAAAGAAAGAATGCGCTTTTTACAAAATGGAGGTAAGCTTCAATTTTTGGAGGAAACAAAACATATTCGTGAAAGTGAATGGACAATTGCGCCTATTCCAACGGATTTACAAGATCGAAGAGTAGAGATAACGGGACCGGTTGATCGGAAAATGATAATTAATGCATTGAATTCAGATGCGTTCGTTTTCATGGCTGATTTTGAGGATGCAACTTCTCCAACTTGGGAAAATATTATTTCAGGTCAGGTCAATTTAAGAGATGCTGTGAATCGAACGATTTCACTTCATTCAAAAGGAAAAATTTATCAATTAAAAGAGAAGCCAGCTGTACTAATAGTCCGCCCAAGAGGCTGGCATTTAGAAGAAAAGCATATCACTGTAAATGGTGAAAATATGTCTGGTAGCTTAATAGATTTTGGACTTTATTTTTTTCATAATGCAAAACAGGCATTAAAAAACGGCTCAGGTCCTTATTTTTATTTGCCTAAAATGGAAAGTTATTTGGAAGCAAGATTATGGAATGATGTTTTTGTATTTGCTCAAAACGAATTGAATATCCCAAATGGAACGATTAAAGCAACTGTACTAATCGAAACAATTGCTGCTTCATTTGAAATGGATGAAATTCTGTATGAGTTAAAAGATCATTCGGCAGGATTTAATTGTGGAAGATGGGATTATATTTTTAGTTTTATAAAAATGATGCGTTACGATCAATCAATTATTCTTCCAGATCGTTCCGTTGTGACGATGGAAGTACCTTTTATGCGCTCATATTCTCATAAAGTAATCCAAACATGTCATCGTAGAAATGCTCCGGCAATTGGAGGAATGGCTGCTCAAATTCCAATTAAGGGTGATAAGGAACGGAATGATGCTGCGTTTGAAAAGGTAAGAAAAGATAAAGAGCGAGAAGCAATAGATGGTCACGATGGTACTTGGGTGGCTCATCCTGGTTTAGTAGCTGTTGCACTTGAACAATTTAATCAATTTATGCCTACACCAAACCAGATTCATAGAAAACGCGAGGATGTATATGTAACTGAAGCAGATCTTTTAGAGATTCCTAGTGGAGTCATTACAGAACAAGGTCTTAGAACGAATATAACAGTTGCGATCCAATACATTGAGGCATGGTTAAGTGGACGAGGAGCTGTACCACTTTACAATTTAATGGAGGATGCTGCAACTGCTGAAATTTCGCGTGCGCAAATTTGGCAATGGGTACGTCATGAAAAGGGTATTTTAGAGGACGGTACAAACATTACTCTACAATTAGTTGATTCATTAAAAAACGAAGAAATGATGAAGCTTCAACTAGAAATCGGTAAAGAAGTATTTGAAGCAAAGCAATTTAAAAAAGCAATTGAATTATTTGATGACTTAATTAGCAACGATGAATTTGCAGATTTTCTAACTTTAAAAGGATATAACTTTTTATAAAATTAGGAGGTAATGAATATGACGAAAAATCGTGAGAAACGTATTGCTGAATTACAAGAAAGCTGGGAACTTGATTCTAGGTGGAATGGTATTACAAGGACTTATACAGCTGAGGATGTTATTAAATTAAGAGGATCAATTGATATTGAACAAACATTAGCTAAAAAAGGTGCAGAAAAATTATGGAAGCTTTTAAACGAAGAGAGCTATGTTAATGCATTGGGAGCATTAACTGGAAATCAAGCAATTCAACAAGTAAAAGCAGGTTTGAAGGCAATCTATTTAAGTGGATGGCAAGTAGCTGCAGATGCAAATCTTTCTGGTCAAATGTATCCAGATCAAAGCTTATATCCAGCAAATTCTGTACCAGCTGTTGTAAAAAGAATAAATCAGGCTTTCCAACGTGCAGATCAAATTCAATATGTTGAAGGTGGAGAGGAAGTAGATTACTTCGCACCGATTATGGCAGATGCAGAGGCAGGCTTCGGTGGCCAATTAAATGTATTTGAACTAATGAAAAGCATGATTGAAGCGGGAGCGGCTGGAGTACATTTTGAAGATCAATTGTCTTCTGAGAAAAAATGCGGTCATTTAGGCGGAAAAGTATTATTACCTACTCAAACTGCGGTTCGCAATCTAATCTCTGCTCGTTTAGCAGCGGATGTAATGGGAGTTCCTACTCTAATTGTTGCACGAACTGATGCTGATGCAGCTGATTTAATTACAAGTGATATTGACCCGGTTGATCAGCAATTTATCACAGGGGAAAGAACACCAGAAGGATTTTATCGTACAAAAGCTGGGTTAGATCAAGCAATTGCTCGTGGTCTTGCTTATGCACCGTATGCAGATTTAGTTTGGTGTGAAACATCAGAGCCAAATTTAGAAGATGCAAAACGATTTGCAGATGCAATACATGCAAAATTCCCTGGTAAATTACTTGCATATAACTGTTCTCCTTCATTTAACTGGAAGAAGAAATTAGATGACGAAACAATCGAGACATTCCAACAGCAAATTGCTGCAATGGGTTACAAATTCCAATTCGTTACACTGGCTGGTTTCCATGCATTAAACTTTGGAATGTTTGAATTAGCTAGAAATTATAAAGTGCGTGGAATGGGAGCATATTCAGAGCTTCAACAAGCTGAATTTGCAAGTGAGCAACATGGCTACACTGCGACAAGACATCAACGCGAAGTAGGAACAGGTTATTTTGATCAAGTAGCTCAAGTTATTACTGGAGGAACTTCTTCAACTACAGCTCTTAAAGGTTCTACAGAAGAACAACAATTTTCATCTAATTAATGAAAGTAACCACTTTTTCTACTAGAAGAGAAAGTGGTTTTTTTATGGCTATTATCCTAAAATTTAGTAAACATTGACACTTTTGTTAAACTATTTAAATATTGATTTTGCTATTAATAATTTATGATATTATTTTTCTAACATCTATGTTTGCTACTATACTTCGTGTTAAAAAATTTTTTATTGGTGTTGTTAAATATAGAGAATGGTATTTTTAATACTTTTCGACATTTAACAGAACTCAAAACTAATAACAGAAGGAGTTGTAATGATGAATAATTCGAAAGGAAAAGTCAAGGTACTAAACGAGTATGAAATCAACAAATCAACAATGGCAATCATACCTGAGTTTACGGTGGATTTAGTAGTGATTTCAAAGGTATTGGAATCAAATGATAATTTTTATGTACTAATGAAGCCGATTGAAATTATTGAGAGAAGCTGCGCTTATTTTGGAAGCAGTTATCGCGGCAGGCGTGAAGGCACAAAACAAATGATATCCATTACTCACAAACCACCAATTGCAATCAGCTCAATGAATCAAATTTTCTTTTTCCCCACTTCATCTTCTTTAAAAGTAGAATGTTCTTGGATCTCCTACAATCACGTTTCAAACTTCAAAGGCGGTAAATATAATCGATCAATTGTTGAATTTTTTAATGGTGTTGAACTCCCACTAGATATATCCCGCGGTTCATTTGAAAATCAATTATATCGAACTGCCCATTTAAGAGCTATTTATGAAGATCGACTCAATCAAGAGAATGCTGCACAACAAAGAAATTATAGATTAGTTCCTGATAAAGAAATTACTTCTTATATAAAAGGAGCAACGGTACACGAAAAATAAAGAGGAAGTTTAAAATTTGACTACTTTTACATTTAGTAAAGTAGTTTTTTTAGTGTATTTATCGATCGTTTATTAGAATTTAATTAAGGATTATTAGGAATAAATTAGTAAAAAAGTACTTCAAATAAAAAGAGGCAATTTATGACAAAAAATAGTAGTTAGAATCATTTATTATTATTGAATAAATAGTTATATGTGATAATGTTAACAGTAAGGATATCAATATAGAAATACGGCTTAAGGAGATTCATATTTAGATGAACGTTTTTGACATAAAGGCTTTTTTTACAGAGGAACATTTTTTACATCTTATTCAACAATACAAAGATTATGGTCCATTAGTTGGGATATCCATGCCATTTCTTGAAGCATTATGCCCAATTTTACCTTTGGTCGTTTTTATATTTGCTAATGCTGCGGCATTTGGACCTTTATTAGGATTTTTATATTCTTGGATTGGTTCTTGCTTAGGTTCCATTTTATTATTTTATGCTGTGAGGAAATTTGGTCAGAAACGATTTTTTTCATTTTTAAGTAAGCATAAGAAAGTAGAATCATCAATTGGATGGATTGAAAAAAGAGGATTTGGTCCAATTTTTATCATGTTTGCTTTTCCGTTCTCTCCATCTTTTTTAATAAATATTGTAGCGGGTTTGTCCCGTATTAAAATTTCCCAGTTTTTAATCGCATTAGTACTTGGAAAGTTTACAATGATTGCTGTGATTAGCTATTTAGGGAAAGATTTAACTTCTGTGTTTCAAAATCCAATTAAAGCATTATATATAGGAATCTTTATTTTTATATTGTGGATTGTTGGAAAAGTGATTGAGAAACGTATGGACATCAAAGAAAAAACAACAGAGAAAAAGGGTACACCTCAATCATCTGATGAGCAATAAAGCATTATTACTCAAAAGGGAGAGAGTTTGTTTATGCTAAGAAAAGAAGTATTTGATTGGGGAAAAGCAATCTTTATCGGAATCGCAATTGCTTTTATTGTTCGAACTTTTCTATTTTCTACTTATGTAGTTGATGGAGAGTCTATGATGCCAACTTTAAAGAATGGAAATTTACTAGTAATAAATAAATTTGGATATGAATTAAGTGATATAAAAAGATTTGATGTAATAGTCTTTCATGCAAATAAACAAGAGGATTATGTTAAACGAGTTATTGGTTTACCAGGAGATTCAATCGAATATAAGGATGATCAACTTTATATTAACGATAAAAAATGGAGTGAACCATTTTTAAATGATTACAAAAGTACTCTAAAGGGAACACCTTTTACTGGTGACTTTAATTTAAACGAAATTACGGGTAAAGCTAAAGTTCCATCTGGTTATGTGTTTGTAGAAGGAGACAATCGACCAAAAAGTTATGATAGTCGTTTGTTTGGATTTGTAAAAATTGATAAAATTGTAGGGAAGGTCGATTTACTATATTGGCCGCTTTCAAACTTGAATACGAATTTTAACAAGTAAGCTCCTTATAGGGGCTTTTATTATTAGGGGCAGAAAAGACAGGAAGAGCACGTAAAACGAAAAAAGCAGGGGAAATTGGGGGCAAGGTCTTTAGGACTTTACCTATGTACCAAAATTACTATGAGCCTGCTTCAAAGGAGTGGATTTAATGTCGTTTCAATTTATTTTAGGACGTGCAGGCAGTGGGAAAACACATTATATTTTAAATGAAATTACAGATAGATTAAAACAAGAAACAAAAAATATCATATTTATTGTACCTGACCAAATGACATTTCAGATGGAATATGAATTAGTCAGAAGGCAAGAGAAGAAGGCTATTATTAATTCACAAGTTTTTAGTTTTACAAGACTAGCTTGGAAGGTTTTACAGGAAACTGGTGGAATTAGTCGGATTCATATCGGAGAAATTGGTATTTCAATGGTTCTTCGAAAGATTATTGAGGAAAAGAAAGAGGAATTAAAGGTATTTCATCACGTCGCTGATCGACAAGGGTTCTACAAGGAATTAACTTCTCTTATTTCTGAGTTTAAAGGATTCCAAGTTTCTTCAGATGAACTATCTTCCGTGATTTTGCAAATGGAACAAAATTCCTCAAAAGATCATCTCTTTATTCAACAAAAGATAAATGATATTCAAATTGTATTTGATGCTTTTAATACATATATGAAAGATAAATATCTTGATTCGGAAGACTACTTAAATTTATTAATTCAAGAGCTACCTAAAAGTGAGTATATAAAAGATAGCATTATTTATATTGATGGTTATTATGATTTAGCGCCACAAGAGCGTAATGTTGTAGAAGAGTTAATGAAATATTGTAGTGAAGTTAAGTTCTCATTAACGATTGATCGTCCATATGATGATTTATTACCGCATGAATTAAATTTATTTCACAAGCCTGCAATTTTATATCAACAAATTAAGGAGATTGCTTTAAATACAAAGCAATCTATTGACGAGTCAATAATTTGCCACGAAAATTTAAGGAATATATCGAATGGCTTGAGCTATTTTGAAAAGAATTTTGATAGTAGACCAGTAAGGCCTTCTTTTGAGTCAGAGGGGATTAAGATTATATCGGCATCAAATCGTAGGTCAGAGATTCACGCGATTGCAAAAGATATACTTCATAAAGTACGAGATAAAGGCTATCGATATCGTGATATGGCGATTTTTTTGAGAAACAGTGAGACTTATTCACATTTAATCTCTACTATTTTCCATGCTTATCAAATACCGATTTTTATAGAAGAAAAGCGTTCCATGTTAACTCATCCATTGTTTACATTTTTACAGGCTACTTTTGATATCATTCAAAAAAATTGGCGTTATGAATCAGTTTTTAATGCATATAAGACAGAATTAGTTTACCCGTTTGAAAGCAATAGCGATAAAAATCGTGAGCAGCTAGAGTTATTTGAAAACTATTGCATTGCATATGGGAAACAAGGGAAAAGGTGGACGATAGATGAACCGTGGAAGTATCGTAAATATCGTTCTACTGATGGAATCGAAAAAGGGGTAACAAATGAAGAACTAGAATTTGAGGCCTTAATAAATTCAGTAAGAAATTTATTAGTGGGGCCAGTTCGATCATTTCAAAGCAATTTAAAAAATGCAAAAAATGTAAGAGAAATGTGTGTAGCATTATACGAATTTGTTGAATCACTAGATATTTCTAGAAAACTTCAACGCTTAAAAGATGAAGCTGAAAATCGATCCAATTTAATCGAAAGTAAAGATCACGAACAAGTATGGAAAGGATTTATTAATCTTTTAGATGAGTGCGTCGAATTAATTGGTACGGAGAAACTGTCACGTAAAACATTTTTTGAAATTCTTCAAACTGGTTTTCAATCGCTTCAATTTGCTAACGTACCTGCTTCATTAGATCAAGTAAATATTGCTAATTTTGATCATTCACGATTGCAAAATGTAAAGTGCGCATACATCATTGGTGTAAATGAAGGGATTATCCCAAGAAAAGCTAATGAGGATGGATTGTTAGGTGATACTGCAAGAGAGTATTTACAATCATTCGGCGTTGAGGTTGCGCCAACTAGTAAGCATCAATTGTTCGTAGAAAATTTTAATATATATACTGGGATTAACCGGGCAAGTCATGAGTTAATATTCAGCTATCCTTTGGCAAGTGATGACGGAAAAGGACTTGCGCCTTCAAGTCTAATTCAAAGGATTAAATCGATATTCCCAAATGTACAGCAACGTTTTGAAAGTGGAGATTTATTATTTAGTTCAGTAGAAGAACAGCTTTCATTTATTACGAATAATGGAACTGCGCTATCGAGTTTAGTTACCCAGCTTCAAGCTTGGTCAACTCAAGAGACTGAGTCTAATATGGATTTATGGTGGTTGCTATATAACTTTTTACGCGAAGATTCAGATTCTAAAGATAAACTCTATAAAGTTATTAGTAGTGTAATGTATAACAATATTGCAAAAGATCTTGGAGAAGAGTTAAGTACAGAATTATATGGAGAAGAATTAAGTGGTTCGGTATCAAGAATTGAGCTTTTCCATCAATGTGCTTATGCTCATTTTGCACGATACGGATTAAAGCTACAAGAACGTGAAATTTATAAATTTGAATCATTCGATATGGGACAACTTTTCCATAGTGCTTTAACAATAATTGGAGAGAATCTATTGCAGGCAGGAAAGAGTTGGAGTAATTTAACGAATGCAGAGTGTGATGAATTAGCAGCGAGAGTAGTAGATGAAATATCACCTAAGTTTCAACGTGAAATTTTACTAAGCACAAACCGATATATGTTCTTAAAGAAAAAAATGAAAGACGTAATTTCAAAAGTATCATCAATCTTAAGTCAACAAGAGCATGCAGGTAAATTTATTCCAGTTGCTTTAGAAGTACCATTTGGGATTGGTAAACAATTAAATTCATATGAACTACCTATTGATGGAAAGAAAAGAATGGTATTAAATGGTCGAATTGACCGGATTGATAAAGCGTCTAGTGAAAAAGGCGAATATTTACGAATTTTGGACTATAAATCAACTAAAAAGGAATTAAAATTATCTGATGTTTATTATGGTCTGGCATTACAATTACTAACATATTTAGATATAGCTGTAGCGAATTCAACTTCATTACTTGGTAAACCTGCAGACCCAGCTGGAATACTTTATTTCCATGTTCAAAATCCAATTGTGAAAATTAAAAATGAAATTGAATTTGATGAAATACAAGACGAAATCTTTAAAAAGTTTAAAATGAATGGATTACTGTTGGAAGATCGTGAAAGTAATTCGTTAATGGATGAAGCTTTAATTGAAGATGGAGGTTCTTCGAAAATCGTACCAATTAAGCTTAAAAAAAATGGAGAGTATATTGCAAAATATTCTAAAACAGTAAAGCCTGAACAATATCCAATGATGACGAACTTTATAAAGCAAAAATTTACTGAAGCTGGTCAGCAAATTTATAACGGATTTGTTGAAGCGAACCCATACCAACAAAAGGATAAAATCCCATGTACATATTGCTCATATCAATCAGTATGTCAATTTGATGCAAATGTAAAAGGGAATGAGTATCGTATTTTACCTCCTTTAGAAGATGGTGAAGCAATACAAAAAATGATCGAGGCGGTGAAGCATGATGAGTAAGGAAGAAAATAATGCCAGTAAAACAAAATGGACGGTCGACCAGCAAAAGGCGATAGATCTCGAAGGATCAGACATTCTAGTTGCCGCTGCCGCTGGTTCCGGAAAGACTGCTGTTCTTGTTGAGCGAATCATTCAAAAGATTATTCGTGAAGAAAATCCGATTAATGTTGATGAATTACTTGTCGTTACCTTTACTAAAGCAAGTGCCCAGGAAATGAAAGAAAGAATTGGAGTCGCATTAGAGAAGCAACTTGTAAATAATCCTGAATCGGATCATTTACGAAAACAAGCTTCTTTGTTAAATAAAGCATCAATCTCAACAATCCATTCTTTTTGTACGGAAGTCATTCGATCAAATTACTATATGGTTGAGTTAGATCCGAATTTCCGTACAGCAGAAGAAGTAGAGATCCAACTACTGATGGATGAAGTGTTAGAAGAATTAATGGAAGCAGAGTACAGTGATGATTCTAATTTAGTCTTCTTTGATTTAGTTAATCGTTATACAAGCGATCGCGATGATAATGATTTACCAAAATTAATTTTAAAGCTGTATCGTCATGCAATTTCTAATCCAAATCCAAGCGAGTTTTTAAATACGTTCATTCATCAATATGACGTAAAGGATAAATTAGTTGACGATATTCCTTTTATTCAAGAACTAAAGAGATTTATTCAAGAAGACATCATTGCTTGTATAAACGCTTATAAACAAGCTTTAAATTTAATTGAAAGTCCCGATGGTCCAATAAAGTATTTCGATGTATTTAAAGAAGAATATAGCAATTTAGAGTGTTTATATCATGTTTCAGAAAAAACATGGGAAGAAATTAATATCGGTCTACAAAAAATAGCGTTTACTCGTCTGCCTATTATTAAAAAGACAGAAGGGGATCAGCAGAAAAAAGAAATAGCAGCTAATTTCCGTAAAGATGTTAAAAAGAAAATTGATGATTTGAAAGAAAAGTATTTTAGTCGAAACATTAATCACCAGTTAAAACAAATAATTGAATTAAAGCCTCTAGTTGAAAAACTAATCGGGCTTGTTAATAACTTTATCGTGCTATTTAAACAAGCAAAGCTAGAAAATGGTATTTTAGATTTCAATGATTTAGAGCATTATGCACTCGAAATTTTAAAGGAAAAAGAAGAAACAGATCAATTGCTGCCTTCTTCGGTTGCTAGGGTTTATCAAGAAAAATTTAGTGAAGTATTAGTCGATGAATACCAAGATACGAATTATGTCCAAGAATCGATTTTAAGATTAATTACAAAAGGTACAGGCTCAGATGGAAATCTATTTATGGTTGGCGATGTTAAACAATCAATCTATCGCTTTCGTTTAGCAGAACCACAGTTATTTATCGATAAATATAATCTATATGAAAAAGAGTCAAATGATCGAACAGGTTTAAGGATTGATTTATCTAAAAACTTTAGAAGTAGAGCGGAAGTATTAGATGCAACCAATTTTATCTTTCAACAAATCATGGGAAGAGAAATTGGCGGAATTGAATATGATGAAGATGCTATGTTGAAGTTAGGAGCTAGCTATCCAGAATACTCCGAGTGCACTTCAGAATTGATTTTATTAACAAACTCTGCTGATGAAGATGACATTCCTGAAGTTAGCGAGCTAGAAGATGATGAACTTGTTGAAGAAAAACTGGAACAAATTGAAGCTAGATACGTTGCAAGGAGAATAAAGGACTTAATTGAAAGCGAATATTTGGTTACCGAAAAAACTGGAGAAATGAGACCAGTTAAATACAGCGATATCGCGATATTAGGACGTTCATTATCGAATGCGGATTTATATATTGAGGAATGTAAAGCTCTTGGAATCCCTTTATATGCTGAAAAATCGAAGGACTTATTTCAAACAATTGAAGTGGCTGTGTTCTTAAATCTATTAAAGCTAATCGATAATACGATTCAAGATATCCCACTTGCATCTGTCCTACGCTCTCCAATTGTAGGGCTAACAGAACCAGAATTAACGGTGATCAGACTTGACCATAAAAAGGGTTCTTTTTATGAGGCATGTCAAGCGTATACAAATAATTTTGAAAATCGCCATAAGCAATTATCAATTAAATTAGCAAATTTCTTTCAACAAATAAAGGAATGGAAGCGACTTGTAAAAAGAGAAACACTTTCAATCTTTATCTGGAAGGTATTAAATGAGTCGACTTATTATGACTTTGTCGGAGGTTTACCTGGAGGGAAACAAAGACAGGCAAATTTAATCACAATATTTGATCGTGCAAAAGCGTTAGAAGAATCGAACTATAGAAGTCTATTCCAATTTTTAAGATTTTTAGATCGTATGCAGGAAAGAGACGAAAAACTAGATGAAGTTCGTATAGTAAGTGATCAAGAAAATATCGTACAGATGATGACAATCCATAAAAGTAAAGGCCTAGAGTTTCCTGTCGTGTTTGTTGTGAATACATCTAAGCAATTTAATATGCAAGATTTAAATGCGAAATTTATATTACAAAAAGAGCTAGGATTAGGAATGAATTATGTTCATCCGACGTATCGCACTACAAATTCAACGCTATTAAAGGAAACAATCAAGCGTAAGGAACAACGAGAATTAATATCTGAGGAGTTACGTATTCTTTATGTTGCATTAACCCGTGCAAGGGAAAAACTAATACTTGTAGGTAAGGTGAAGGACGCACAAAAAATAATCGAAAGCTGGAAAGAAATTGAAAATCATAAAGAGTGGCTTTTACCATTAAATATAATTAGTGGTGCAAAAAACTATCTTGATTGGATTGGCCCATCAATCATTCGTCATGATTCTAGTAGCGCAATTAGACTTCAGGATGATCTATGGCAAACCAAAAATGAAATTCAGTTTTATCCATGTCGTTGGAATTATTCGATTGTTGATGCTTCTACTATTCAACTAACGGAAACCGAAGAAGTAGAAAATAATAAAACTGAAATATTTCAAGCTTTTCAGCTAAAAGAGCCAATCAATATCAAAAATGACGAGCTTTATGAAGAAATTGAAAATCAATTAAATTGGCAATATAGTCATAATCAAGCAACGCTATATCGACCAAAGCAATCTGTAACAGAATTAAAAAGAAAAATGCAAGAAGAAGAGCCGTATCATCAAAGTTTTACAGGATCTACATCAAAAGGCTTTCCTCTTGAGCGACCAAAATTTATCTCAGAACAAAAGATGAACCAGGCTGAAAAAGGAACTGCGACCCATGCTGTAATGCAAAATTTAGATTATCAATTTATTTCTTCTCATGAAGAAATTATGAATCAAATTAGTAGTATGGTTTTGAAAGAACTAATTACACATGAACAAGGAGAAGCCGTCAATAGCATGGAAATCTTTGATTTCTGTCAATCAGAACTTGGTCAATTAGTGAAAAACGCTCATCAAAAGTTACGTGAAGTACCTTTTAGTTATGGTGTTTCAACAAATGAAATTTATAAAGATTGGCAAGATGAAGAAGAAGTGGTATTAATTCAAGGGATTATTGATTTACTTTTAATCGATGGTGAAGAAGCGATCCTAATTGATTATAAAACAGATCGAACTGAAGCATTTACCACTGATGAAGCATTGAAAAAAGAAGCAATAAAAAGATACGGTATTCAACTTGATCTTTATTCAAAAGCAATCGAAGCTGGAATGGATAAAAAGGTTAAAGCGAAATATCTATACTTTTTCGATGGCGGTCATATTGTAGAATTATAGAAAAAAGCGATGCTAGTTTGCATCGCTTTTTTTATCGTGGTGAAATAAAAATTAGACAATATTGATAAATTAAGATACTCATAAAAAGTACGTGCGATTGTAGAATACCGTAAATATGAAAATTAAATACTCAAGTTTGGATCATGAGTATGCAAATAAACATGAAGCTGGCCATAGTACACTCGTAAAGGGTTCGCGGAGGGCTCATTAGTAAGGAAAAGAGCAAGATGATGAAAATATGTAACTCATAATGTGTTCATGAGTTAAAAAAAGAGAGTGGTTGAGAGAATTCTTAACTCATAAGGAGTCATTTCAACACAATGAAAAAGCGATGCTAATTCGCATCGCCTTTTATCGAAGAAGACATTATAAAGTTGCTACTTCATTTTGATCGACTAAATCAGCATCTAAAGTATTAGTAGCACTTGCACCGCTAATTGTTGCTGGTATAAATCCAGTATTACCTGAACCCGAGCCGAAATATGATTTTGTTTGTGTTTTTGGTGAGATATTATTAAGATCTCCCGTATTTATATTCCCTTCATTGCTATTTATAACAATTGCACCAAGAAATGTTGGCATAAAGTATTCTCCTTTCTTAATCTGTTAGTGTTGAATCTGTTGGATCAGTTGATCGTCCTGCTACTGCAGGAACTGCAGGTACGGTTGGTACTGCTACGTGTACCGGAACTACAGGTGCTACAGGTATTACAGCGTGTGCTGTTACTACTGGTGAAACTGGTGTTGTTGGTTGAACAAGAACATCTGATTGAAATGGTTGCATTTGTTGTGTCATTAGTGGCTGGAAAAGTTGAGAAAATGTAGGTTGAGCATGATATTGGCCAGGAGTTTGATAATGTATAGTAGGTGCCGATGTAAAATGCCGTATTTGATGAACACGGGCTAACATTGTAGCGTTATGAACTGAACCAACAACGGAAGCGCTGGAGGAACTTATACCATTATAATTAATTGAACCAACCTGTATAGTAGGGTTAAGATTTACTCGATTTAATTTTACATTAGGAACATATGGAAGATGTTTTGGAATTACTTTAAAAATAGGGTAAATTTCAAAAATATCTTTGTTTGGATCAGCTAATATGTTTCCCTCTTCTTGTAGTGCGAGAGCATTTGACTCTGCGTTTATAGAAAATACATCCCCAAACTGTAAAACACTTGAAAATAGAACTGTATTTACATCATACGTTTCTACAGCGGCTAGACGAAATCTTGGATCAATATTAAACATTAGCTTACAGATAAAGGTACAAATGGCCCTACAATTAACGATTCTGGTGGCGTGTCAAATATAGAAGATAGTGAAATATTATGAGCATCTCCAATCAAAAATAATGAAGATGAAGATATGGCTGTAAACTTAATATCTTCTACTTGTAAATTGCAATTTGTTACATTTAAAATCATCCTTTATTCTCCTTTCCAATATTATGTGGTAAGTTTTGAAGAAAAGCACTGTATGCTGTTCGGATATCTCTTAACATGTGTAATACGACCTCTTCGGAATAACGAAGCGGATTATCATTGAAATCAGGTTTATTTTTATATAAGTCGATATAATAAGGAATTCGAATATCCATTTGATTTCGAATATCATCGATCATCATTTGACGATAATAATCATCTACTGCAACTCTTAGTTCGGTTTCTAATTGAAGAATTGTTTCTAAAGCTTCTTCTTTCAAATGGAAATGAATTCGGTCTGCAATATATGATTTCAAAGCTTTTATATTGTTGTCTGGTTTAATATCTATTTGTTGGTTCTCCACTGTTAAATCATCGAATGTTGGAGCTTGAAGTGGATTCAGTCCAATTGTTAATGTACCATTTAAATTCTCTACTTTTAACTGGTCGAATTTATATTCAATTTTATCAATTTTTGTCTCAGGTCTTTGAGAAAGTTCAACAACAGTGGCTTCAAGTTGAGCAATTCTACTTTTTAATTGTTCAATCATTTGAGACTGTTCATATAGTAGTTGCTCAATCTGAGTCTGCCTTAATTCTAGTTGATTCATAGAATTCCCTCGCTTTCAATTTGCTGCAGGAATAAAATTATGTCTCTTGCGAAGTTTGAACGATTTGACCTGGTTCAGTAATTGGTGGTGCTGGTTCTAAATAATCTCCAGTATTATTCGTTATTGTTTTTGCATTTATATTTCCTGTTGTACCAATTTGAAAAACAGATGAGTTTACAATCCCACCGGTTTTTAGTTGATTAATAATAATTGTTTGATGTATATATATATTCAAACGACATCCTCCTTTACATGTTGCCAACCATTGGCTGATCCACTTGATCTTGATCATATACGTTCGAAATGCTTCTATTATTATAAACTGTTACATTATCACCCGTATTAAACGAACCAGCACCGGCATATGTTTGTGCATTACTTTTAGGTGTTATATTATACGCGTCACCTATGTTAACTACGCCACTACTACCGATACTGACAATATTTATTACTCCAACATAAGCAGGCATGACTGTACACCCTTTGTTCTTTTTATGATTATGTATTATATGGCCATTTAACCTAAAACGTGATTGTAGACTACTTATTGTTAAGAAGTATTAATTTTAAATGAAGGAAAGTGAAGAATAGTGAAATAGAAAGATCTTATTGAATGGTGATAAAAAAAATACTAGTCGCAATTAGAATGAACTAATCGCAACTAGTTATTAAGCTCTCTTTTTTAAAGAGGAAAAGGTCGATATCATATTCATGAGCCTGTCCAACTCTTGGCTACATAAAACTGTTTTCTTGTTCGTAAAGCCATATCGTCCCGCATAATATACCATTCGGGCCCGTTTTTTCTCTATAACATGAAGCAGCAATTTAGTCACCAACTTTGTTCAAGAATAGGGAATTATGTCTAGGTCTCACGATGTATGTAATGCTATTATACAAAATCATTTCCATATGAGAAGGCATTCGCTAAAAGAAGTGTAAAACTTACAAAATACAACAATATTCATCTGCATTCAATCAATGGATAGTGGAAATTAAAAGGTTTTTGTAGGATAAACTATACGGACTGTCGAAACATAAGGTCCTATAGAAAATATTGAATTTATTTTCGACAGTAGATTACAATCCTAGATTAATATAATTTATAAATTTTAAAAATGAGTATTTTGTCCTGTGAGTTTTAACGGTTGATGGGTAGAAAATCACACCATATATTTTGAACAATTTGTGAATTTTTTTAAATCTTTTCACTTTCCGATTCATCTTAATTTTTCCTTATTTATAGTCTTATGTTATGATTATTTAGAATATATATTTGGGAGGAAATGAAATGATTCACTTACATATTACATCGTGGGTAGTCGCTATTATTTTAGCTTTAATTGTTGGGCACGGTTACAAAAATGGTTGGAATGTTAAAGTTGCTCACATGATTTTACGTCTTTTATATTTCGTTATTTTAGGAACTGGACTGTATTTATTTATTCATATTCCTAATAAAGGAAATATGCCGTCAGATATGATGATGCTTTACAACATCAAAATGACACTTGGCATTATTATGTTAGGAGTATTTGAATACTTCACTGTGTCTTCTAAGAAACATCGTAAAATGGTTGTTCCTGCAACTATTTTTACAGTAATTATTTTAGCTTTATTATATTTAGGATTTAGATTACCTCAAGGTTTTCACTTCTTTGCATAATAAAAAACTGTCACAATATTAATTGTGGCAGTTTTTTTATTTTTTAAGAAAGCTGTGTTAAGAGATAACGGTTTCCTGTTGCTTTAGTCAATTCAAATCTATGGTTTTGTTCTTCAGATGATATCCTGAATTGGTGATATACTGAACAAACTAATTCTCCATTATCAAACACAATGAAATTTACTCCATCAGAAGGGGAATTTTCTGGTTGGAATGAAAGGAAATTATGACAGTATAGACAATCGTATAAAGAAAAATGATGAGTATTTAGCAAGTAAGCTAAAGTATAAAACGATTCATCACTCAAATTTTTTAATAGTGTATCGAAGCTATATAAAAGTTTTCGTTGAATACGTAGGATATCACCATTTTGTAATTTTTTCTTTTTGGGATATTGAATTAGAAAATTTCCGTTCCTTAAAGAAGCAGGAATCCATTCTTCATTTATAGAAACTTCGAACTCTTCATCGATGAGATCCTCAAGTAAAAACGCCTCATCAGTTTCATCATCGAAAAAGACCCATTCATCATTTATTTCTTCAATTGCTCCAATAGTGAAAGCGCGAGGTTGCTTTTGAAATAATTGAGATCGTTGCTTAAATTGCATTAAGTAACCTCCAGTTACAAGCGTTCTGCTGTTCATTTATTAATTTACATAAGTTCGATGAGAAGTAGTGATTCGGACATTTTATTGATACATAAAATAAAGTATTAATAATTGGATCCTTTTTTTCATTCGAACCTTTTTTAAAATCTCGAATATTGTTTTAAATGGATAAAAGTTAACTCTATTTTCCGACCGATATTGGGATTTATTAACAATAATAGCTGCGTTTATTTCAATTTTAATAAAGCTGCTACTTTTTTCATTTATTGACATAACTTAACTATTTTATAACTATGCAAAAATTGAAAAAACGTATGGACAAATATTGATAAGTTATCAACTTTTTTTATAGATTGACGCACCTATTTTTAAAAGCATTAATACGATATAGAATTAACTTTAGTTTTATAGGGAAATAGCCCAGAAAGGAGAAAAAAGCATGTGCGGTATAACTGGGTGGGCAGATTTTCAAAAAGATTTATCAAAGGTAACCAATACTACAAAAAAGATGGCTGAAACATTATCGAAACGAGGTCCAGATGATACGAATATTTGGTCCACAAATCATTGTAGCTTTGGCCATAAAAGATTAGTAGTAGTTGATCCGGTTGGTGGGAAACAACCGATGCGTAAAGCAAGAGGAAATGTTACGTATACACTTTGCTACAATGGTGAGCTATATAACACTGAGGATCTAAGAAAGGAACTCTTAAAGAGGGGTCATACATTTCAAGGTCATTCAGATACTGAAGTCCTTCTTACTAGTTATATAGAGTGGAAGGAAGCTTGTGTAGACAAATTTAATGGAATATTTGCATTTGCAATCTGGGACGAAGAAAAAGAAAGTTTATTCATAGCAAGAGACCGTTTAGGCGTAAAACCGCTATTTTATAAAGAAGATTACAAAAGATTATTATTTGCTTCAGAAGTAAAGGCAATATTAGCAAATCCAGAAGTAAAAGCGGAATTAACTGAAGAAGGGCTTTCAGAGGTTTTTGGTCTTGGACCATCCCGTACCCCTGGAAATGGCGTTTTTGATGGCATAAAAGAGCTTCGTGGTGGCCATGCAATGACGTTCTCTAGAAATGGACTTAAAGTATGGAAATATTGGGATGTTAAAAGTGATATTCATACAGATTCTGTTGATGAAACGATTGAGAAAGTGCGTTTTTACGTAGAAGATGCAATCGTAAGACAACTAGTTTCTGATGTACCGTTATGCACTTTTCTCTCAGGTGGAGTAGATTCAAGTGCAATTACAGCAATTGCTGCGAATCATTATGCTAAAGAAGGAAAAGGCCAATTAACGACCTATTCAATTGATTACGAAGAAAATGACAAATACTTTACATCAAGTGTATTCCAACCGAATTCAGATGCACCATGGATTGAGTTAATGTCTTCAACATTTAATACAAATCATCAAAGATGCGTCATTTCAAACGAAGAACTAGTGCAATATTTAGAAGAAGCTACAGAATGTCGTGATCTTCCGGGAATGGCAGATGTCGACTCTTCATTACTATGGTTTTGCCAAAAAATTAAAAACAATTTTGTAGTAGGTTTATCAGGAGAATGTGCTGACGAAATATTTGGTGGTTATCCTTGGTTTCATCGAGAAGATGATTTAAATAGACCAGCGTTTCCGTGGATGAGATCTACAGAGCTTCGTCAAAATCTATTAAAAGACGAATGGAGTAAGAAACTGAATTTAGCCAACTACGTTCAAAATCGCTACAATGAAACTGTAAGAGAAACGCCAATCCTTGAAGGAGAGAGTCCTTTAGAAGCTAAAAGAAGACAATTATTTTATTTAAATCGCCAATGGTTTATGGCTCAACTTTTAGATCGCAAAGATCGAATGAGTATGGGAGCAAGCCTTGAAGTACGTGTTCCATTTGCTGACCATCGACTTGTTGAATATGTTTGGAACATCCCTTGGGAGCTTAAGATGTATGGCAATCGTGAAAAAGGCATCTTAAGAAAGTCGCTTGAAGGTCTGTTACCAGATGAAATTTTATACCGTAAAAAAAGTCCATATCCAAAAACGCACAATCCAGTCTATACAAAATTAGTTGTTCAAAAATTAAAAGAAGCATTAAAAGACAAAAGCTCAGCTCTTTATGAATTTCTAGATAAAGAGCAATTAAATAGCCTAGTTCAAAGTGAAGGAAGAGCATTCCAAGTTCCGTGGTATGGGCAATTAATGTCTGGACCGCAGTTATTAGCTCATTTGTATCAAATTCATGTTTGGTTTAAAAAATTCAATATTAATGTAAAGGCGTAAAAGAGGTGATTTTCACCTCTTTTTTTTAGTTGTGGAAGGACTTAATTAGAGGAGAAGTGGAATCGCAAATTAGATCGTAGGATTGTAAGTAAAGATGGGAAAACGTAATTGAAAAAGTGGGATCGTAATTAAAAAGTGGGAGCACATTTAAAAAAAGGAGAATCGCAATTAAAAATGCGGAATCGCAAATAAAAACGAGGGATCGCAATTAAAAATGCGGAATCGCAAATAAAATTTCAGAATCGCAAATAAAAATGGGGAATCGCAAGTAAAAATTGAAAATCGCAAATAAATTTCTAGAATCGCAAACAAAATCCTAATTCATCCGAAATGTGATGAATTTCTATAAAAAAATCAACCGAAATAAAGCGTATCTATATAAAACAGGTACTCTTCTTAGGATAATCGCTAATTTTCATCAAAAACTAAGCCGGTTGGGGCACTAAAACGTCTGAAGATGAACGTATGTAGCAGCTACCTGATCCCTCATATGTAAAAAAGCCAATAAAAAACCTAGCCATTCAAAACGGCTAGGTTTTAAAATTAATAATCATTCTGTAAAGCGTCTCTACCTTCTTCCCCCGTGCGAATTTTAATCGCATTTTCAATGGGATATACAAATATTTTTCCATCACCAGGTTTTCCCGTTTTTAACACTCTTTTTGCCTCATCGATTACAGCTTGAACGGGTACGTCACATACAACAATTTCGACTTTAATTTTTTCATGTAAATTTATTGTTCGTTTTTTGCCTCGATATACTTCTGTGTAGCCTGATTGCATTCCACATCCTAATACGTTTGTAACGGTCATTCCTGTAATCCCTACTTTTGAGAGGGCATCTTTTAAAACATCAAATTTATCTGGTCGAGTAATGATTTCGATTTTTGTTAGTTTAGCTGTCACTTTAATACCTCCTTATAAGCTTGCGTCATGATATGCTTTTTCGCCATGTATAGATAAGTCTAGACCGAGGTTTTCTTCTTCCTGGTCGACCCGAATACGAATGAATTTGCTTATTACTTTTACGATGATAAAGGTCATCACTCCTGCAAATAGATAAGTTGCTCCGATTGCGAGTAGTTGTTTCCAAAGTAATGATAAATCACCGTAAAAGACTCCGTTTGCTCCTGCGCTATTTACAGATTTTGTAGCAAATAATCCTGTGGCGATTGCGCCCCATGTTCCACCGATTCCGTGGCAGCCGAATGCGTCTAACGCATCGTCGTATCCGAATTTGTATTTTAAGTATGTTACTGCTAAAAAGCATATGACTCCACTTAAAAAGCCAATCACGATCGATGAGAGGGGAGTAACAAAGCCACAAGCTGGAGTAATTGCGACAAGACCAGCTACAGCCCCGCTGACTCCGCCTAACATTGTAGGTTTTTTATTTACATACCATTCAACGAGCACCCAAGCGACTGATGCGGCAGCTGCTGCAGTATTTGTATTAATAAATGCTGTTAATGCGACATCGTTTAAAGTTAGAGCGCTGCCTACGTTAAATCCAAACCAACCAAACCATAAGAGACCTGCGCCTAACACAGTTAATGGTAAGTGATGAGGAGAAGTTGAACCGAAATCTTTTCGTTTACCTAGAAGGAGCGCTAGGACTAAGCCTGAAACACCGGAGGAAATATGGACAACTGTACCACCAGCGAAGTCTAAAGCACCTAAATTACGAAGCCAACCATCTACACCCCAAACCCAGTGAGCTAATGGGTCATATACGAATGTTGTCCATAAAAGGGTAAATAATAGAAATGCTGAAAATTTCATTCGCTCAGCAAATGCGCCTGATATTAGAGCGGGAGTTAAAATTGCAAACATTAGTTGGAACATCATGAAAAGATTATGAGGGACTGTTGCGCTGTAATTATCATTTGGAGTAAAACCAACATCCTTTAAGGCTGCCCATGAAAAGTTACCGATAAAGTGATTTACATCTGGGCCGAATGCTAAAGAATAGCCTATTATTACCCATTGGATTGATACGATTGCCATAGCAGCATAGCTATGCATTGTCGTACTTAAAACATTTTTGCTTTTGACCATTCCGCCATAAAAGAGTGCTAGACCAGGCGTCATGATCATTACTAAAACAGTTGAAATAAAAAGAAATACACTATCTGCAGCTTGAATACTGTTCATTTTCATTCCCCATTTCTGTAATGTTAGATTTTATAACATTAAGTGTTATATAAGATATCATATTCAGAATATATGCAAAATTCAATAATAATTTCATAAAAATAACAAAAAAATAATCTGAAAAATAATGAAAACGCTAACATATATAAGAAATGTAAGAAAATCTAACATTTAGTAAAATGATGAATAAAAATACAGACCCAAGTGAATGAGTCTGTGTTAATTAAATGAATGAGCCTATTTCTTCAAATTGCAAAATTAAAAAATCAGTTTCAGCAATGTCGATCGCAATTGAATCAGAATCAGTAGCAAATTGTTGACCATTCCATAAATTTGTTATTCTTTTCCCCTTCAAATTTATTGGTAATGAAACTGACTGTTTTTCAAGCGAGTTATTAGCTATGATTAAAAAATGAAATCGATCATTTTTCCGCTCATACATAAGAATATTGTTATGATCAGTTTGTACCCAATTAAATTCCCCATCGTTTGCTAATACTGAGAACTTATTTCGTAAGGCAATTAATTTTTTTAATGAATCAAATATTGTTAAATTGTATTGTGATTGGTCCCAAAGCATACAACTTCTACATTCTGGGTCATTGCCACCTTGTAGGCCAATTTCATCACCATAATATATACATGGCGTTCCAAAGAATGTAAACAAAAAAACATATAATAAAATAACCCTTTTTTCGTTTTGATTACATTGTGTCAGTATTCTTGGTGTATCGTGCGAACCTATTACATTGAATAAAGTTTTGATAACAGTTAATGGATATGTGGCAATTAAATCATTGATTGAATTTTGATAATTAGTGGTTGAGATTGTTTGGTATCCAAAATAAGCAAGTAATGATTTCATTAGTGGGTAATTCATAACAGAATCGAACTCATCACCCCTTAGCCATGGCATAGCATGGTGCCAAATTTCTCCTACTATAAACAAATCATTTTTTATTTCTTTCATTTTTTTGTTAAAATGCTTCCAAAAATAATGATCAATCTCATTAGCTACATCTAAACGCCAGCCGTCTATATTAAATTCCTTAATCCAATAAGAACCGATTTCGATTAAGAAATTTTGAACTTCTTTATTTTCTGTATTTAGCTTTGGCATTTCCTTAACAAAAGAAAAGGTTTCATAAGTGAGTTGATTGTTTTCGGAATAGAAGTGAAACCAATCATAAAATGCAGAGTTTTTTCCGTTTTGTAATGCATCTTGAAAAGGGGGGAATGATGCGCTTGTATGATTAAAAACTGCATCAAGCATAACTCTTATATTATTTTCATGGCATTTTTTAATTAATAATTTTAAGATTTTTTCATCTCCGAATGTAGGGTCCACTCGAAAGTAATTAATCGTATTATATTTATGATTTGAATTTGCCTCAAAGATAGGTGTTAAATAAATGCCTGTTATACCTAAATTTTTAAGATAATCGATTTTTTGGATTATACCTTCCAGGTCCCCTCCAAAATAACTTGAACTTGTCGGTAAAGTAGAGCCCCATGGAATTGAATCGATTGGATTATTCTTATTATTACCACTAGCGAATCGATCAGGGAAAATCTGATACCAAATTGTTTTATTTACCCATTTTGGGGGAGAAATTAAATAATTTTTATGTAGAAATGCTAAAGTAAAACAATTCGATTGATCATTTTGATTAAATTGATTAGAAAATCCACTTTCACCATAATAAATAGAGTTTTGGTCGTCTCTTAAGTGAAAAATATATTTCATTCTTTTATTTGGAGGCATAACGTTTATTTCCCAGTAATCAAAAAATTCAGTAGAAAAAGCAAGATACATCGAGAGAACCGATTCTATTTGCCAGCCCGAATCATTAAATTTGAAAGGATCTCCGTAATAGAAACTAACTTCTTTGCAATCTCCTTTTTTTGTTCGAATTCTTATACGATAGGTTTTATCATCAATTGAAAAAGCATATTGATCATACGGTTGATGATAGATTGATTCAATTTTCATGATTCTCCCCTTTAAATTTTATTTATGGTTTAACTAAAAGGAATTAATGAAAGGATTAACTTGCTATCTAATTTGCTAACAGTATAATTAAATAGTGTGTGCAATCGCTTCCGTTTTATGAAATCAATATAATATTTGAATTTCATTGTAATATTTTGCACTATAGTTAGAGAGTGAATTTTGTACATGCGATTGACTTGCAGGGGGAGAAAAAATGAGGCGATTTGGTTTTATAATACTTGTGTCTGTATTATTTTTAAGTACATTACCAAGTATTAGTTTTGCAGAGAAAAATACTACAGATCTAAAAAAAGAAATGATTTACCGTATTTTAATTGATCGTTTTTTTGATGGGAATCCTAGAAATAATAAAAATACTGACCCGAAAGATTTAACAAAATCTCAGGGTGGTGATTTAGAAGGAATTACACAAAAATTAGATTATCTAAAGGATTTTGGCTATACAGCTATTTCAATATCACCTATTTTTAAAAGCGATGAAAATTCATACGATGGAAATTCAGTAGTAGATTTTAAAAAAATGGACCCAAGGTTTGGAACAATCGAAGACTTAAAAAAGTTAGTAAAAGAAGCGCATAAACGTAAAATTAAAGTTTTTATTGATTTTGTTGCAAATAATGTTTCACCTAATAGTGAATTAGCTAAAAATGCGAATTGGTTCAATCCAGAAAACAGTACAAGTTCAGAAAAGAAATGGATAAACGGACTTCCTGACTTCAATCAAGAAAATGCTGAAGTAGCGAATTACTTAATTGATGCTGGTAAGTACTGGATGGATCAGGCTAGCTTTGATGGTTATAATTTACAGGAAGTAAATAATGTACCTGTTTCTTTTTGGAAAACATTTAATCAAGAATTAAAAAAGAAAAATCCCAATTTTATTTTACTTGCTGATTTAAATGAATCAAGTGAAATGAATTATAGTAAATACGAGAATTTAGACTTTAATGGAATTTATAACGTTGATTTAGTAGGCGATTTAGCTAATACTTTTTCTTCACAAAATCAATCATTAACAGAAGTAATGAAGCAGCAAAAAGATTTAACTAAACAGCTTGGATCTACTTTAATGATTAACTATGTAGATGATGAAATGACTAAGCGTTTTGTTTCAATTGCACTATCAAAGAATCAGTACCCACCGTCAAGATTAAAGTTAGCACTTACTTATTTATTTACATCACCAGGTATCCCATTAACTTATTATGGTACTGAAATTGCATTAAATGGTGGAAATATACCGGATAACCGAAAAGGAATGGACTTCCGTACGGATCAAGATTTTTCGGATTATATAAAAAAACTGACTGAATTAAGAAGAACTTTACCTTCACTTACTAATGGGAATTTTGAAGTTCTTTATGATTCGAAAGGTATGACTTTATTTAAGCGACATGATAAAGATGAAACGACTATCATTGCTATTAATAATACTTCACTTGATCAAAAGGTTCATTTGGATTTTGACGTTGTTAAGAAATCAGATGAATTACGAGGTCTTTTAGCTGATGATTTAGTTCGCCCGAATAAAAAAGGGTTTGATATTGTTCTGAAAAGGGAATCATCAAATGTTTACGCAGTTGCACCAAAAACGGGCTTAAACATGGGTGTAATCATAGCAATTCCATCGATTTTTGTAGCATTTATCATCTTTTTGTGGTTTGCAAGAAGACGTAATAAACAATAAGCATAGAAAATAGTTTGATGTGATTAGAATACTTGAAACGGTTATGTGAAGTATTCTAATCATCTAACAATTTTGATAATCCATCACCTGGATATGAACGAGGCATCGAGGTTTAGTTGGCAAGACGTGGATTTTATTAAATAGCATCTAAAGAAAAAAATGATAACGTTTACATTCATTCGTGAATAAGGGGAATTAAAATGACTATAACAATTAAGGATGTTGCGAAGAAAGCGAATGTAGCACCTTCAACGGTGTCTCGAGTTATCTCAAACAGCCCAAGAATTAGTGAAAAGACAAAAAGAAAAGTTAGAAAAGTGATGGACGAGCTAAATTATCATCCGAATTTAAACGCTAGGTCATTGGCTAATCGATCTACGAAATCAATCGGTTTAGTTTTACCACCTGCACTTGATACATCATTTCATAATCCATTTTTTGCAGAAGTAATTAGAGGTGTGACTGCTTACTCAAACCAAAAAGAATATTCTCTTTACTTTATTACAGGAAATAATGATGATGAAGTCGAACAATCTGTGATAAGAACGATTAGGGGTAGAAGAGTTGATGCAATTATTCTGCTGTATTCTAAGGAAAATGATAAAATCATTGATTATTTAAACGAAAATAACTTTCCTTTCGTACTAGTTGGTAAGCCAGATCATTCAATGGATGATATTACGTATATTGATAATGATAACTACTCAGCTGCTAGAGATGTCACCAATTACTTAATTGATCTTGGACATCGACAAATTGCTTTTATTGGAGGAGAAAGTAGCCTACTAGTAACCCAAAATCGTTTACGTGGCTTCCAAGATTCAATGAAATTAAATGGGCTACCAGTAAATGATGAAGCAATAATCTTTACTTCATTTACAAGAGATGGTGGAAGAAAAGCAGTAAATCAATTACTAGACCTCCAAGAACTTCCTACTGCAATAGTAGTCACAGACGATGTATTAGCATTAGGGATTATAAGTGTATTAAATGAATATAATATTTCAGTTCCGAACAATATTTCAATGATTAGTTTTAATAATGCCATCTTTGCAGAATTAGCAAATCCACCTTTAACATCTGTTGATATTAACATTTATCAACTAGGTAACGAAGCGGCCAAAAATGTAATCTCAAAGATTGAAGAACCAGACGGTACTGAAAAAAGTATTATCGTTCCTTATAAACTAATCATCCGAGATACTTGTGCAAAGAATGAACGATTAACATTGGTGAGTAGTTAAGGGGAAAAGAAGAAATTTTAACTCGCATGAAAAAGAGGATGAATTCATTTTCATCCTCTTTTTAGATTGTTGAAATATAGAATAGTCGATAGTTAAAATGTTGCTAAGCGACTTATTTAAGTGTGAGTTTCTTTTATGAGGTTATTTATTTGATTTAATAGATAATTTGTTTTTGAATTATCAGCAAACTTTAGTAATAGACCTTTTTCAGAATATAAAATATTGTGGTGTTAATTGTTTGAAGAAGAAATTCAATTATTAGTTTATAAGAAGACGATTTACCGATATTAGAAAAATAATCGAGTATTTAATTTCTATTTTTCTCTAAGTAAAGGGGATTAAGAGGTTATTTATTGCATGTTTTTTTATTTTGAAAAAGTTGATTGGAACGGAAGGATTCTCGACTCCTATGGGAAAAGCGGGAAGGCTGAGACCCCACAGGCAAAGCCGAGGAGGCT